>DASZJQ010000165.1:0-1581 GCA_035947875.1 Acidimicrobiales bacterium | reverse complement strand
GCGACCGAGGGTTGCAGCAAGCCCGTACGGGCCCAGTAGTCAAGCTGTCGGTAGGTAATCCCCACCAGGCCGCAGACCTGCGGCCCGGAGAACCCTCCGACACGGGTTGAGGCCTCCGCCGCCATCTCCACTACCTCCTCGCGCTGAATCTCCGCCTTCAACTCTAGTGGACGCCGGACGACATCGCAGTAGTTACGGGCGCGTCATTCGCGTGAATTTTCGGCTCCGCCGGGCACGGCCGGCCAAGCCACGACGGGACCCCGCACCGAGAGCCCTACCCGGAGCCCCGGTGTCATGGGTGGTCCCCCGGTGATCCTGACGACCAGCTCGGGGACCCCCGGCTCAGGGACACCCATCCGCTCCAACCGGATGCGAACGACTGCGTCGTGCCCGTAGTACTCGTAGCTGGCCACGATGCCGTCGATGCCCTCCCCCACGTCGCCCAGGTGGATCTGTTCGGGGCGCACCATCACCCGTGCCTGGCCGGAGGGCGGGCCGGACCAGGATCCGACCGGGAGGCGCCCCAGGATCGTCGCGGCGATGCCGTCGCGGATCTCACCGTCGATGAGGTTCGCCTCGCCGAGGAACTGGGCGACACCGGCATCTTCAGGGTGTCCGTAAAGGGCGGTGGGCGTGTCCAGCTGGGCGACCACGCCGTCGCGGAGCACGGCAACCTGGTCGGCCATGGAGAGGGCTTCGTCCTGGTCGTGGGTCACCAGGACCGACGTTGTGCCGGCCTGGCGAAGGACGCCGAGCACGTCGGAACGCACTGATGCCCGCATTGCTGCGTCAAGAGAGGAGAAGGGCTCGTCGAGGAGGACGACTTCCGGCTCGATAGCCAGCGCCCGCGCCAGGGCGACCCGTTGCTGCTGGCCGCCCGACAGTTGATGGGGATAGCGGCGCCGATAGCCAGACAGCCCGACCAGTTCGAGGAGCTCGTCCACCCGCGTCCGTCGTGCGGCGTCTCGCGACAGGCCGAAGCCCACGTTGCGTCCGACGCTGAGATGAGGGAAGAGGGCACCTTCCTGCGGTACGTAGCCGATGCGCCGCCGCTCACAGGCCACATAGCGCGAGCCGGCGTTGTCGACGAGATCGGCGCCCAGCCACACCTCACCCTGATCCGGGCGCTCAAAGCCGGCGACGATGCGCAAGAGGGTCGTCTTGCCACTGCCCGAGGCGCCCAAGATCGCCGTGAAGGATCCATCCGGCACATGGAGATCGACGCCGCGCAGCACCTCCTGGGGCCCGAACGACTTGGCCACGCCCTGAACGGACAGACCCTTCACGCCGCCACCAACTCCGGGGCCGCGGTGACCGGAGCGGCGCCGGCCTGCGCCATTCGTTCCGGCTGACGGTCGAACAAGCGACCGAGTACGTAACCCGGCACTGCCGCAACGAGCACCATCACCAACGCGTACGGCGCCGCTTGGCTGTAGGAGAGGTTCGACTGGTACGCCCAGAACTGGGTGGCGAGGGTCTCCACGTTCGTGGGATGCAGCACCAGCGTGGCCGTCAGCTCCGTCGCCGTCTCCAGGAACACCAACGCGAACGCGGCAGCGAGGCCCGGAGCGACCAGCGGCA
>DASZJQ010000164.1:0-4182 GCA_035947875.1 Acidimicrobiales bacterium | reverse complement strand
CGACGCCGATACCGGTGCGGCCAGTGACGGCGCGGTGCGGGCCACCCACACGGTGACCTTCGCCGCCCCGAAACCGGGACTCCTCCAGGGCCAGGGCCCGCGCCTCAGCGGCCACGTCACGGTGGCCGACATCGGCATCGGAACCGGCACGCCGGCCGCCGCGCTGATGGAGGACGGCGACACCGCGGCCCTGCTCCCACCCCGGCCGCGGGCGTCGCACAAGTGGACCACCGCCCTGGGCATCGCCGCCGGCTCGGTCGGCATGGAAGGATCCGCCGTGCTGTGCACCCGGGGGGCCATGGCCGCCGGGGCCGGGATGATCCGGCTGGGGACCCCGGGCGATCCCGCGGGGCCCTGGCCGGTCGAGGCGGTGCGGGCGTCGCTCACCACGCATCGTTGGGCCGGTGCCCTCATGGCGGCCACGTCGAGGTGCAAGGCCCTGGTGATCGGGCCGGGCCTCGGCACCGACAGCGCCACGGCGGAGGAGATCCAGGCCGTGGTCGCCTCGTCCCCGCTGCCGCTGGTCGTCGACGCCGACGGCCTCACCGCCCTCGGTGACCTCGCCGCCGCCCAATTCCTCCTGGGCCTGCGCTCCGCCCCGACCGTGCTCACCCCCCACGACGGCGAGTACGCCCGCCTGGCCGGCTCCCCGCCGGGCGACGACCGCCTGGCCGCGGCCCGGGACCTGGCCCGCCAACTCGGCGTCACCGTGCTGCTCAAGGGCCCGCTGACGGCCGTGGCGGCCGCCGACCACTCCGTGCCCGATGTGCTGCTGTCGGCGGCCGGCCTGCCGGCCCTGGCCACGGCCGGCACCGGCGACGTGCTCTCCGGGATCATCGGGGCGTTCCTGGCCCGGGGCGTCGATATCCATCACGCGGCGGCCCTGGCCGCCCACGCCCACGGGCGGGCCGCGGCGTCGGGCCGCCCGGTGGGCCTGGTGGCCGGGGATCTGCCCGACCTGGTGGCCGCCTACCTCGGCGAATGGAGTCGCCGTGGCTGAGGGCGCCTTCCGGCGCCTGCGCTCGGGCATCCAGGGTCCGACCCCACCCAAGCCGGGCGCGGCCGAGGGGGACGACGCGGTGGCCATGGCCCAGGGACGCTCGCGCCCGGCCTGGGCCGAGATCGACCTGGCCGCGGTGACCCACAATGCCCGGGTGCTCGCTCGAGTGGTGCAGCCGTCGGTGCTCTGTGCCGTGGTCAAGGCGCACGGGTACGGCCACGGCGCCCCCGCGGTGGCCAAGGCGGCGCTGGCCGGCGGGGCCACCGGATTGGCCGTGGCCCTGGTCGACGAGGGGGTGGAATTGCGCCAGCACGGCGTGCCCGGGCCCATCCTCCTGCTGAGCGAGTGCGGGGCCGACGCGGTGGACACCGCGCTGGCCTATCGGCTCACCCCCACGCTCTACACCCACCAGGGGATCGAGCACTTCGCCCGGGCCTCCCGGGCGCTGGAGCAACGCACCTCGGCCCACGTCAAGGTCGACACCGGGATGCACCGCGTCGGCGCGTCGGCCGAGGAGGTTCCGGCGCTCATCCAGGCCATTGCCGACGATCCGTTCCTGCGGCTCGAGGGCATGTGGACGCACCTACCGGTGGCCGACGGCGAGACCGCCGAGGACCGCGACTTCACCCTGGGACAGCTGGCGACCTTCGACCGGCTGGCCCGCCAACTGCTGGCGGCCGGGTTCGACGCCGACATCGTCCACGCCGCCAACACCGCCGGCGCCATCGCCTTCCCCTCGGCCCGCTACGGCATGGTCCGCTGCGGCATCGGCCTCTACGGCTACCTGCCCGGCCCGGCGGTGCAGCACGCCTTCGCCGCCGCCTCGAACGAGTCGCTGCGGCCGGTCATGTCACTGCGGGCCCGGGTGGTCGCCGTGCGCACGCTGCCCGCCGGTGCCCGTCCCTCCTACGGCCGCCTGCGCCCGCTGCCCGGGCCTTCGGTGGTGGCCACCGTGCCCATCGGGTACGCCGACGGCGTGCCGCGCGCCCTGTTCACGGCCGGGTTCGGCGTGCTGATCGGGGGCCGGCGCCGGCCCCTGGCCGGGATGGTCACCATGGACCAGATCGTGGTCGACTGCGGCGACGACCCCTCGGTGCAGCCGGGCGACGAGGTCGTGCTGCTCGGGCGCCAGGGTGACGAGGAGATCACGGCCGACGAGTGGGCCCGGTTGCTCGGGACCATCAGCTACGAGGTCCTCTGCGGCATCGGGCCCCGGGTGCCGCGTCTCACGGTCAGCGGGCCCGAGCGGGCCGGGCCGGCCTGACCGGGCATCTCGCTGCCCGCCCTCTGAGGCGTTCGTCCGCGCTTCGGGTGGGGCCCGGTGGTGCCCGGTACGCTCGGAGCCGTGGCTGAGAGTGGTCCGACCAGGCTCGACCAGCTGCGCGACGTGGCGCTGGCCTGCACCCGGTGCCCGTTGGCCCAGGGGCGCACCCAGGTCGTCTTCGGCGTCGGGAACCCCGGGGCCGATCTGCTCTTCGTGGGCGAAGGACCGGGCCGGGAGGAGGACCTGGCCGGCGAGCCGTTCGTCGGGCGTTCGGGCAAGCTGCTCGACCGCCTCATGGCCGAGGAGATCGGCCTGACCCGGGCCGAGTGCTACATCGCCAACGTGGTCAAGTGCCGTCCGCCCAACAACCGCAATCCGGCCCCCGACGAGATCGCGGCCTGTCGTCCGTACCTCGAAGAGCAGATCGCGCTGATCGTGCCGGCGGTCGTCGTGACGCTCGGGAACTTCGCCACGCAACTGCTCCTGGACCGAACCGACGGCATCGGCACATTGCGCGGCTCGGTCTATCCCTACGGGTCGGGCCATCTCGTGCCGACCTACCACCCGGCCTATGTGCTGCGCGCCGGGGGCGAGGCCATGGCCGAGATGCGGGCCGACCTGGTCCGGGCCAAGCGACTGGTGGCGGAGCGACCGGAGCGACCCTCATGAGGTGGCCGCTCGTCCTCGAGGTCGACTCGCCGGCGGCGACCAAGGCCGTGGCGGGCCGCCTGGCCACCTGTTGCCGCGCCGGTGACACCATTCTGCTCGTGGGCGATCTGGGGGCGGGCAAGACCGCCTTCGCCCAGGGCTTCGCCGCCGCCCTCGGCGTCGAGGGCCCCGTGACCAGCCCCACCTTTGCGCTGGTGCGCCAGTACCGGTGCGGCCCGGACAGCCCGGTCGAGCTCCTGATCCACGCCGACGTCTACCGCACCGGATCCCTGGGCGAGGTGGTCGAGCTGGCCCTGTCCGAGCTGGTCGAAGAGCGGGCCGCCGCCCTGGTCGAATGGGGGGACATGGCTGCGCCCGCCCTGGGCGACGACGCTCTCGAGGTCACCCTGTCTCAGCCCGGAGCGCCGTCGGGCCCGACGGCCGAGCGACGGACGATCAGGATCACGGGTCGGGGCCGATGGGCGGCCCGGGCCGACGAGGTGGCCCGGGCGCTGCAGACGAGCACGGCGGGGACCGCGTGAACATCGTGGCCCTCGAAACGGCCACAGAAACCGTCGCCGTAGCGGTGCGGACGGCGGGCGGCGTCCAGGCCGAGTTCTCGTTGGCCGGGCGCCGCCGGCACGTCGAGGCGTTGGTGCCGGCGCTGCACCATCTCCTCGATCAGGTGGGGATCGAGCCCGGTGCGGTCGACGCCGTGGCGGTCGACCTCGGCCCCGGGCTGTTCACCGGCCTGCGAGTCGGCGTGGCCACGGCCAAGGGCCTGGCCCAGGCTCTCGACCTCGGCGTAGTCGGCCTGTCCAGCCTCGACGTGCTGCAGGGGGCGGCCGTCGGTCTCGGGCACCGCGGTCACGTGCTCTCCGTGGTCGACGCCCGACGCAGCGAAGTCTTCGCCAGGCTGCGGGAGGTCGACGGGGAGGGCGGCGACGCGAACGAGATCATCTCGCCGAGGCTGTTCGCCCCCGGGGAGCTGGCCAGCGCCCTGTCGGATCTGGGCGGCGTACCGGTCGTGGCCGTCGGGGACGGGGCGCAGCGGTACGCCGATGTGCTCGGTGCGGTGCCGGGCGTCACCTGTGTCATGGGCGGGTTGCGTTCGCCGCCGGCCGACACGCTGTTGACGATGGCGCTGGCGCGCCTGGCCGAGGGGGTCGCGCCGGTTCCGCCGGAGGAGATCGTTCCCCTCTACATGCGAGAGGCCGACGCCCGGAGCAATTTCGCCCGGTTCGATGGCGCCGGGGGCCGGCCCGAGGCC
>DASZJQ010000163.1:0-2437 GCA_035947875.1 Acidimicrobiales bacterium | reverse complement strand
GATGGCGGCCGGGGCCGTGGTGGAGAAGTACGCCGACCGGGTGGCGTGGGCCCGGGAGGCGGCAGGGGACCGGGCCGACCAGCTCGAGTTCCAATGCTGGACGGCGGCCGTGCAGGTCGTGCCCAACGCGGCGGAGGTCTTCGACTCGCTGGCGGCCATGTTCGCCCTCACCCCGGCCCAGCTGCGTGCCGCGCCGCTCGCCCTCATCGGCACGACCGGGGAGATCATCGAGACGCTGCGGGAGCGTCGGGCCTCGTTGGGCTTCAGCTACATCGTGGTGCCCGAGGCCGCCCTGGAGGCCTTCGGACCCGTGATCGCTGAACTTGCCGGCACCTGAGGTCGCGACGACGCAGGCCCACAAGTCGGAGAAGGCCCACAAGGTCGGGATCTTCGGCGGGACATTCGATCCCCCCCACCTGGGGCATGAGGCGGCCGCCCGCGCCATCCTGAGCGACCTGGATCTCGACCGCCTCCTCCTCATGGTGGCCAACGACCCGTGGCAGAAGTCGCCCACCCGGCCCATCACCCCGGCCGAGGATCGCTTCGCCATGACCCAGGCCCTGGCCGAGACCATTCCCGGAGCCAGCGCCAGCCGGCTCGAGATCGACCGGGGCGGCCCGACCTACAGCATCGAGACGGTCGAGGCCGTGCTCGATCAGGCCTCCCGGGAGGGGCAACCCGAGCCCCAGGTCTTCCTGGTGGTCGGGGCCGATCTGGTGCCTGAGCTGGGCACGTGGGAACGGGCGGCCGACCTGGCCCGACTGGTCACCCTGGCCGTGGTGTCACGCCCGTCCACACCCCGACCGGCGGCCCCGCCCGGCTGGGTCGTGCGCTGGGTCGATGGCCCCCAGGTCGACGTCTCCAGCTCCCGGATACGGGAAATCCTGGCCCGGGGCGGCCCGGTCGACGGATTGGTGCCTCCGGCGGTAATGCTGTGCATGGCCCGCCGGGATCTGTACGCTGTCGGCAGATGAGCGCCCTACCGGCCCAGATCACCGAGCAACATCGGGGACCCGAATTCGTTGCCGTGCCGGTGCGCCAGCCCGACTCCCGAGCCCACGTCCGGGCCGAGCGACGGGCCGCCCAGCGGGCCGAGCGGCAGTCACGACGGAACTGGGCCATCGGTAGTTGTGTTCTCCTCGGTGCTTCCTTCGCTCTCACCGTGGGGATCTTGGAAGTGCTCCATTGAGCGCAGCTGACGAAGGTATCGGCCTGGTCCCCGCGGCGGCCATGACGGCGGCGCACTCGGCCGATGCCAAGCTCGGCGAGAACACGGTGGTGCTGGCCATGACCGAGCTCTTCGGGGTGGTCGATGCCTTCGTGATCACCAGCGCCTCGAACAGCCGCCACGTCCGCACGTTGGTCGAGGAGATCGAGAGCGCCGTCAAGGAGTCGCACCAGCAGGCGCCGGTGCGGATCGAGGGGCTCTCGGACGCCACCTGGGTCCTCATGGACTACGGCGACTTCATCGCCCACGTGTTCCTGCAGGAGACCCGCGAGTACTACGACCTCGAGCATCTCTGGTCCGGTGCCCCGCGGATCCACTGGCGTGATGCCGTGGAGCACGCCGGCTGAGAAGTCAGGGGCACGCCGGGCAAAGGGCGGCCCAAAGGTCAGGGAGCCGCCGGTACCGCTGTTGCCGCGGTGGTCGGCACCGTGACGAACTGCAGCACGTTGACCGGACCGAGCACCTCGGCGCCGCTGGCGACGGGGACCTGGGTGCGCTCGCCGGCGATCTCGAAGATCACGCCCGTGCCGATGCCGTTCTGCGCGGCCACTGTGGACACCACCTGGGAGACGGCGATCTCGGTGGCCGCTCCGGTGATTTCGGCGAAGGCGCTGTTGAAGTTCACGGTGACGGTGGTGCCGACGGTGATCACCGAGAGCACCTCCACCGAGCTCGGGATGGCGGTGGTGATCCCGGTCACTGCTTCGGAGTTGGTCGGACCGACGACCAGTGACTTGATCACCGAGGACAAGGGCGCCGGAGAGGGGATCAACCGCTGCACTCCTTCGATCTGTTGATTGGCACCCAGCAAGAAGATCTTCACCGGTACCAACGAGGCGAGCGGGGGCTGGGTCGTCGACGTGGTGGGGGACTCTGGGCCGAGGAGGTTGAACGGGACACGGCTGGGTGCGATGGTGCTCGGTCGGCTCTGGGTCGGGATGGCGCACCCGGCGCCCGCCAGCCCGGCGACGAGCACGGCACCGACGAGTCGCAGGCGCTTCATCATTCGGAGCCATCTGGCGCATCCGACCCCACCGGTGCATCCGACCCCACCGGTGCGTCCGACCCCACCGCCGCACCCGGCGCACCGGACGCATTCGACCCGTCCACGTCATCCGTGCCATCCGACGCGTCATCGGTGGTCGCCACCGGGAGGGCGATCACAAAGCGGGCCCCACCCGAAGGCGCGCCTTCCACCCGTGCGCGTCC
>DASZJQ010000162.1:0-3213 GCA_035947875.1 Acidimicrobiales bacterium | reverse complement strand
TCCGAGACGAAATACCGGTCGCGGTCCACCTTGGCCAGTTTGAGCCCATAGCCCGCCGGCTCGCGGGGTGGACCACCGTTGTGCCATGCGGTTGCGTACATGAAGGTGACGCTAATCCGCTTTTGCGCCGTGATCGACCGGGTAGCCGGGAGAGCCGGGACCGTCGGTGGAACCGAGTGACCGGCACCGGTGGCCGTACCGCGTGGCCCCTCCCCGCCCCGACGAGACAACCAGGTCCACCTCGGGGGGAATCGAGGTGGACCTCGTCGTCTCATTCGATGTCGGCCGGGATTGGCCTGTTCCGACCGGCGCCTCCTACATGCCCTGATGGTTTTCGAAGCGGGCGTACTGCTTCAAGAACAACAGATTGGCCTTCCCGGTGGGGCCGTTGCGGTGCTTGGCCACATCGACCAGTGCGTCGTCGGCCCGGTCGATCGGCACCTCGTCGTTGTACTCCGCCTCGCGGTAGATGAAGAGCACCACATCGGCGTCCTGCTCCAGTGATCCCGACTCGCGCAGGTCCGAGAGCTGAGGCGTCTTGTCCGTCCGGGACTCGAGGTTCCGGCTCAACTGGGACAGGGCCAGCACGGGCACTTCGAGCTCGCGGGCCAGGATCTTCAAGCCACGGCTGATCTCGGCCACCTCGTTCTGCCGGTTCTCCGCCCGGGAACGGCCGGTCATCAGCTGCAGGTAGTCCACCACCACCAGGCCGAGGTCGCCCTGGGTCTTCTTGAGCCGCCGGGCCCGGGCCCGAATGTCCATCACCGTCACGTCGGGTTTGTCGTCGATGAAGATCGGGGCGTTGCTCAACTTGGTGACGGCCGTCCCCAACTTGGCCCAGTCCTGCGAGCGGATCCGGCCCGTCTGCAGGCTCTGGCCATTGACCTCGGCCTCGGAGGCCAACAGGCGCTGGGTCAGCTCGAGGTGTCCCATCTCGAGCGAGAAGAGCAGCGCCGGCCGCTGGGCCACCATGCCCACGTGGGCCAGGATCCCGAGGGCGAAGCTGGTCTTGCCCATGCCGGGCCGGGCGCCCACGATGACCAGCGACGAGGGCTGGAGCCCGAGCAAGATCTTGTCCAGCTCGTGGTACCCGGTGGCCACCCCGGTGAGCGCCTCGCCGCGTTTGCCGAGCTCCTCGATGCGGTCCAATCCCTTGACGAGCAACTCATTGAGCGGCGCCATGGTGTCGGCCGTCCGGCGCTCGGCCACGTCGAAGATCGTCTGCTCGGCCTCGTCCACGGCCGCTTCGACGTCCTCGGGCACCGAGTACCCGATGTCCGCGATGTCCCCGGCCGCGCCGATGAGCTTGCGCAGCAGCGCGTGCTCCTCGACGATGGTGGCGTAGTGGCGCGCGTTGGCGATGGACGGGGTGTTGGCCTGGAGCGAGATGAAGACGGAGGGGTCCCCCACCGCCTCGAGCAGGTTCGATCGCTGCAGCTCGTCGGTGACGGTGACGGCGTCGATCGCCTCGCCCCGATCGATCAGCGCCCGGATGGCCCCGAAGATGTGCCCGTGCGCCGGTTTGTAGAAGTCGCCGGCCGAACAGAGCTCAATGGCGACCGACGCCGCGTCGTGGGACAGGAGCATGGCCCCGAGGAGGGACTCTTCGGCCTCGAGGTTGTGCGGGGGGATCCGCGCCCCGGTCGCGGTGGGAGCCGGGGCGGCCCGCAGGGGACGAGGGCGGGTGTCTTCAAAGGCTTGGACCACGGTGCCCCCACTCTGACCGTGATGACCTGTGGGGAACGAGAGCCAAAAGCTGGGGATTCACTCCCCGAAACAAGGGTCGCGCCTGTGGACAACTCCCGTGCCTCTGTGGAGAAGTGTGCCGTCGTGTCCTCACCCGACCATGGTGACCGGGTGGTGTGACACGAAGCGCGGATGCTCGCGCCAGGTGCTCAGGAAGCGGCCGTGACCTCCAGGGTCACCACGGTGGCCACGCCGCTGAAGAGGTCGATGGTGACGTCGAAGGTCCCCACTTCCTTGATGGGGTCGGCCAGCAGCACGTGCTTCCGGTCGATTTCCACACCCTTGGCCGTCCGGACGGCCTCGACCACGTCGGAGGCGCCGATGGAGCCGAAGAGTCGCCCACCGCCGCCGGCGCGGGCCGAGATGGGGATCACGGCACCGGCCAGGATGGTGGCCTGGGCCTCGGCCGCGCCCCGGTCCTGCGCCTCGCGCAGGTCGCGGCCGCGTCGCATCTGGGTGGCTTGGCCCTCGACCCCGTCGGTGGCCACGATGGCCCGGCCTTCGGGCAGCAGGTAGTTGCGGGCGAAGCCGCCGGCCACGTTCACGATGTCGCCGCGCCGACCCACGCCGTTCACGTCGTCGCGCAGGAGGACCTTCACCGGGCGCCATCCCCGGGCGTGGCGGCGGTCTCGGGGGTGCCAGTGGTCTCGGGGGCCGGCTCGATGACTTCGACCACGTCGAGCACCGGCACGTCGGACGCTTTCGCCTCGGGACTCTCGGGGTCGGCGACGGTGACCAGCACCTCGACATCGGCGTCGCGCCGGCGCGGCGCCTCATCGGTGGTGGTGTCGCTCAGCGTCCGCTCGGCCCGCTCCCCGCGCTCGCCCCGTTCGCCGCGGTCACGCCCGCCACCGCGGCCGCCGGGACGCTCGGTCACGGTGCGCTGGGTGTAGGGCAACAGGACGAGCTCGCGCGCCGTCTTGATCGCCATGGCCAGGGCCCGCTGGTGCTGGGCGCAGTTGCCCGTCACCCGGCGCGAGCGGATCTTGCCCCGGTCGCTCATGTACTTGCGCAACATGGGGACGTCCTTGTAGTCGACCCACTCGGTCTTGTCCCGGCACAGGGCGCACGGCTTCTTCTTGACCCGGCGCCCCAGGTCCTTGGGGGCACGACGGGTGGTGGTCCCGCCGCGTTGATTGTTCCGTGCCATCAGAAGGGCTCCTCATCGAATCCGTAGCCGCCACCGCTCCCGGCGGCGGGTGCTGGGGCTGGTGCGGCGGGGGCCCGCGCCGGTCGGTTGCCGCCTCCGCCACGGGGTGACCCGTCGCTCGGACCGCGTCGCTCGTTCTTGGTGACCTGGGCCGAGGCCCAGCGCAGGGAGGGACCGATCTCGTCGGCCACCACTTCGACCTTGGACCGCTTGTCGCCGTCCTGGGTCTCCCAGCTGCGTTGCTCGAGCCGGCCGGCCACCATGACCCGGGCGCCTCGGGTCAGGGTCTCGCTCACATTCTCGGCCATCTCGCGCCA
>DASZJQ010000161.1:0-2503 GCA_035947875.1 Acidimicrobiales bacterium | reverse complement strand
CCGGTCGTGTTGTCGTTGACGTACACGTTGCCGACAACGGGTGATGTCGTGGTCGGCGAGGCGCCGGCAACGGCGGGAGCAATCGCGAGTCCAAGGCCGGCGAGGGCAGCGGAGCAAATTGCCAGACGCTTGGCTCGGAACGTAGGAACGGGCGAGACGGACCATGACCTTGTGGTGTTGCTGTATGAGGTCGACGAAGGCCTCCTCGTCACCAGCCCGCAAGCGTTCCAGCAGTCCGGCCTCGTCAATGTCCTGTCCGCGAACGCGCGCGAGTCCATGCCTTTGCACCACTGCGTTCGTGGCACAAACCCGTCAGAAAATTACGAACTTCCTGTAACGATCATCCCGACCGGCGGACTGTAGATGGCGAAACAGTTAGCCCCTCGACCACGGAGGTCACCAACCAAATGCGTCACCAACTCCCCCGAGCCAAACATCTGGCCGTCTATTCGGCCGCCCTTGCCGGCCTTGGACTGGCGATTGCTCCCGCCGTCGCCGGCGCCTCGCAAACAACGACATCACCCGTTGTGGGCAACGTGTACGTCAACGACAACACGACCGGCGTCAACACGATCGCGGGCTTCGCTCGTCACGCCGATGCCAGCCTGACCCCGCTGGCGGGTTCTCCGTTCGTCGCCGGAGGAACCGGAACGGGCTCCAGCCTGGCGTCGCAGGGTGCCCTTCAGATCACCCCCGACGGGAAGTTCGTGGTGGCGGTGGATGCTGGCAGCAACCAGATTTCGGTGCTACGAGTCGAAAACGACGGCAGCCTCAAGTTGCTGCCCGGCCGGGTGGTTTCGTCCGGAGGCACTCTGCCGGTGAGCGTCGCCATTCACGACAACCTCGTGTACGTGGCGAACGCCGGGCCCACGGACTCCAACTACACCGGCTTTACCCTCAGCCCCAGCGGACACCTGGATCCCCTCCCAGGCTCGACCATCTCCTTGCCTGACGGCTCGCAACCCGGAGATGTGAGCTTCAATTCCACTGGCGCCAACCTCATCGGCGCCCGCGTGGGCACGTCCCTGATCGACAGCTTCAGCGTTGGTTCCAACGGGCTGCTGACCGCTGCACCGAGGTCGCCCATCGTGGCTCAGGCCACGGGGCCGTTCGGAAGCGAGTTCAACCCGGCCGATCCAAGCCAGGTGTTCGTCTCCAACGCCCACCAGGGACCCGGGCAAGGTTCCGTGTCGACCTTCATCGACGCCGGCGACGGGACGCTGTCGGCCGTCTCTCCCACTCCCTCCGCCAACGGGCAGTCGGGAACCTGCTGGGTCGACGTCAACAACAGCGGGACGGCGCTCTTCGCCGTCAACACGGGCTCCGGCACCGTCTCCAGCTACTCAGTCGGCCCCAACGGCGCTCTGACGCTGGCCGGCAACACGCCGGTGTCGGCCCAGGCAGGGGTCGGCGCGGTCGACCTCCGCCTCGGCCCCGCGGGCAAGACCCTCTGGGTCGATGAGAGCAAGGCCAACCAGATCGGCGTGTTCGCCGTGAACGGTACGAGCCTCACTCAGCTGCCCTCGGTTACCCTCCCCGCCGGCGCTGCCGCTGCTGGCATCGTCGTCACCTAGGGACCAAGAACGATCGGATGGCCGGGGGCCGATGTGCTCCCGGCCATCCCGCGCGAGAGGGCCCATGTTTGCGCGCCGACCGAATCCACCGCCGCCGCTCTCCCTCGTGCCTGAAACTCAGCTGGGATACCCGACCCGTCCCCGCGAACGGGCAGTGAACTGGAGCCTGTGAGACTGGAGCCTGAGAGGAGATTCGAACTCCTGACCTGCGCATTACGAGTGCGCTGCTCTACCGACTGAGCTACCCAGGCAGCCGCGACGGCCTGACCTCGGCGTGGATCCCGCGGCGCCGGGCCGGACGACGGTGAGCAGTGTACGCGAGACACGGCGCCGAGGGACCCTTCGCCTGGCCCGCCCGGGCCACTCCGATGGCGGCCCTGGGTAGGGATCCGCCGCCCTGCAACAACCGTGCAACGATGCTGCAAGCGTCTCGGCTCAGAGTCAGCAGTACTCTGTTGACTGCAGCCGGGGCTGCACCACAGCGGAAGGGGCGTACTGCGTGGTGTCCACCCACGAAACTCAGACAACCGTGGAGCAGCTGAGGGCCGTCGACCAGCTCCGCGACTGCACGGAGGCCCAATTGGGCGAGGTGGCCCGCCTGGCCGAGCGGATCCAGGTCGGCGAGGGCGAGGTCCTGGCGCGCGAGGGGCGGATCGGGCGGGAGTTCTTCCTCATTCTCTCCGGCACCGTGGCGGTGACCCAGAAGGGCCGGCGGGTGAACACCCTCGGCCCGGGCGACTTCTTCGGCGAGCTGGCCGCGCTGAATCCCGGTCCTCGCACCGCGACGGTGACGGCGCTGTCGGAGCTCGACGTGCTGATCATCGGACCGCGTGAGCTCACCTCCATGGCCGACATCCCGGGCTTCCGCGACGCCCTGCTCAGGAGCATGGCCGGCCGGCTGCGCACCATGGACGCCCGGCTCGCAGCCG
>DASZJQ010000160.1:0-23215 GCA_035947875.1 Acidimicrobiales bacterium | reverse complement strand
TGGCCCGCTCCGCCCGACAGGAGGGTTGACCCCTCATCGAGCATGTTGCCCCAGCTCGGTGTCGGGGGCGCGACGGAAAGCCCGAGAAAGGCCAGCGTGCCCTCGAGCACGATGATGGTGGCCACGGCGATCAGGCCGAAGGACACCACGGTCGGCATGATATTGGGCAGGATCTCACGGGCCAGGATGCGGCGGTCGCTGGCCCCCAGGGCCTTGGCCGCCAGGACGAAGTCCCGCGTGGCGTACGAGAGGGTGGACGCCCGGATGACCCGGTAGATCAACGGAGCGCTGAACAATCCGATGATGAGGGTGATCTTCGGGAGACTGCGGCCCCAGAAGTCGATGATGACGATGAGGGCCACGATCACCGGGAAGGCCAGGAGGACGTACGACGTCGTGTTCAAGAAGGTGTCCGTGCGGCCGCGCCGGTAGGCCGAGATCATGGCCGGGATGCCGCCGATGACCATGCCGATGGCCGCCCCCCCGAAGCCGACGACCAGCGAGACGCGGGCGCCGTACACCAAGCGGCTCAATATGTCGCGGTTGAGGTCGTCGGTCCCGAGCAGGTGTCCGAGGGCCGGGCCGGCGTTCTGGGGTGCCGAATAATTCTGGAAGGTCGGATTGGGCAAGGGCAGGACCTTGGCGAAGATGGCCAGGAGGATGACGAAGACGATCCACGAGGCGCAGATCCAGAAGAAGACCCCGAGCTTCTTCTGAGTCGGGTCACCCTCTTCGTCAATCGAGCTGGCGGCCATGCCGGGCATCATGGGTGCGATATCAGGCGAGATGATGTCAGTCACGGGCGATCCTCGGGTCGACGACGGTAAAGAGGAAATCAAAGCAGAAGTTGATGAGCACGACGGCGACCGCCACGACCAGGGCGATGCCCTGCACCACCGTGTAGTCGTCCTGATTGATGCTGGAGATGAGCTGGTACCCGATTCCCGGCAACTGCAACAGGGTCTCGACCACGAGGGTGCCGGCGATGAGCCCGCCGATGGTGATCCCGGCCGAAGCCAGGAGGGAGACCGATGACGGGCGCAGGGCGTGACGCCACATGATGCGACGGTCCGAGAGACCCTTGGAGCGCGCCATGGTGATGAAGTCTTCTTGCAGGGTGGAGATGAGATCGTTTCGCAACAGGCGGAAGTAGACGGTGATCGAGCCCAGGGCCAGCACGATCGAGGGTAACAGCATGGTGTGCAGGTTGGACCAGAAGTTCTGGGTCAAGGGCACGTAGGAGGCCGGCCCCGGGAAGACGTGCCAATGGACGGCGAAAATGAGGACCAGGACCGGGGCGATCACAAACGGGGGGAGGGCCAGCATGCTGAAGGTGGTGCTGTTGGACACCTGGTCGAACATGCGGTTGGGGCGGCGGGAGGCCTTCAGGGCCATGGGGACGGCAATGGCGAAGGCAATGAGCTGCGAGATCACGATCAGCTCGACGTCGATGGGGAAGGCCTGCTTGATGATGGTCCACGTCGACTGATGGGTGGTGAACGACTGGCCCAGGTTCCCCTGGAAGACATGGCTCAGCCAGGTCCAGTACTGCTGTATCAAGGGCTTGTCGAGACCGAGCTGGCGGTTGAGCGCGGCGGCGTTCGCCGTGGTGTCGTTGGGCCCCAGGATGGTGACGGTCGGGTTGCCCGGGAGCAGGTGGACCAGGAAGAAGGCGGCAATCGAGACGAAGAAGATGATGATGAGGAGAAGCACCACCCTCTTCCCCACGTACTTGCCCACGCTGCTGGTCCTCCCTTGGCTTTCTGTGCCCCCCGGCGGCGCATGATCCTAGACGCAGTGCCCTACGATGCGCCGGATGTCCGAGGGGGAATTGGGAGCATATGGCCAAGTTGAAGCTCTGACCGGGCGCCTCCGAGTGGTGGTGGCAATCGGGGTGGCCCTGGTCATCGCCGTGGGCATCGGACTCCGCTTCTGGGCGTCATCCGCCCTCTGGCTCGATGAGGCCCTGACGGTCAACATCGCCCGGTTGCCGCTGCACGAGATCCCGGGTCGACTCAAACAGGACGGCGCACCGCCGCTGTTCTATTACCTCCTCCATTTCTGGATGCGCCTCTTCGGCCAGTCGGACCTGGCCACTCGTTCGCTCTCGGGCATCCTGGGCGTCCTGACGCTGCCGGTGGCGTGGCTGGCCGCCAAGCGGTTCGGGGGGCGAATGGTGGCCTGGACGACCGTGGTGCTGCTGGCCAGCGCCCCCTTCGCCGTGTACTACTCCACCGAGTCCCGCATGTACGCCTTGTTGATCCTCCTCACCGGCTGCGGGATCGTCGCCCTCCAGCGCGCCCTGGCCACACCGCGGCCGGGCAACCTCATCGCCGTCGCGGTGGTGACGGCCGCCCTGCTCTACACCCAGTACTGGTCGATGTACCTGGTGGCGATGGTGGGCCTGTGGCTGGTTCTCAGCGCGCTGCGGGCGCGGCACCGGGCTCCCCAGTCCCGGGACTGGCGGCGGCCGATCCCGGCGCTCGTCGCCGTCGCCGTCGGTGGTCTGGCCTTCGTGCCCTGGCTGCCGACCTTCATCTACCAGTCGAAGCACACCGGGACACCGTGGGCCCTGCCGGCCAACTTCGCCAGCGTGGTGAACGCGGTGACCGGGTTCACCCTGAACCAGGCGTCCATGTCGACGTTGAGCACCAACCAGGGTCGGGCCCTGGCCGTGATCTACTTCGCCCTGGCCGCCTTGGCGCTCTTCGGGATCGGCCGCACCGGGCGCATCGTCGAGTTGGACCTCCACACCCGCCCCCGGGCCCGGGCCATGTCGTTCGTGGTCATCGGCACCCTCTTCGCGGCCATCGCCGGAGGCCTGTTGACCTCGAGCGCCTTTTCCTCGCGCTACGCGTCCGTGATCTTCCTGCCCTTCCTGCTGATCGTCGCACTGGGCTCGGCCACCTTGCTCAATGCCCGGGGTCGGGTGGCCCTGCTCACCGTGGCCGTGGCGGCCGGACTGGTGCTTTCGGTCCAGAGCGTGCGCTCGCAACGCACCCAGGGGCTGGTCGTCGCCCAGGCCCTGGCGGCACACGCTCGCGGGGGTGACATCGTCGCCTTCTGCCCCGATCAACTCGGCCCCGCCACGTACCGGGTCGTGGACAATCCGGCCCGATACACGATGGTGACGTTCCCGCGTGGGATCGGACCGCAGTTCGTCGACTGGGTCGACTACAGCCAGGCGTCACAAGCCGGGAATCCGGCGACCTTTGCCAGCACTCTGGTCCATGACGCCGGCGCGTCGCATCGGATCTGGTTGGTGTGGGAGTCGGGTTACCAGACGTTCGGCTCGAAGTGCGAGCAGATCGTGCAGGGACTGCAGGCGATGACCACGGGGCAACAGACGTGGGTGACGGCCGATCCCAAGAAATACTACGAGCCCATGAATCTCAGCGAGTACGCCCCGACCACGAAGTGAGCCGAATCTGGTTCCGCTGCCGCGGGCCTCTTCGGGAAGCAGTGCTGCCCTTCCTCCTGGCTCGGGTGGTGGTCCTGGGGGCCCTGGGGCTGGCCCACTTCATCGTCGATCGGACCCACCCGTCGACCCCCGGAGTGGCGGCGCGGGTCCACGCCGGGCTGCTCGGCTGGGACGCCGGATGGTTCGAGTCGATCGCCCGGGAGGGCTACGGGCCCCTGGGCCATCAGTCGTTGCGTTTCTTTCCTCTTGTCCCCCTGATGACGCACGCCGTGGCCTGGTTGCCGGGCGTGGGCGATGGTGCCGCGCTGATCCTGGTCTCCAACGTGGCCGCGCTGGTGGCCACCGCCCTGTTGTTCGTCCTGGTCCGGCGGGAGACCGCAGACACCGACCTGGCCCGACGATCGATCTGGTACCTCAGCCTGGCCCCGGCGGCCTTCGTCCTGGTCATGGGCTATGCCGAATCGGTGCTGCTCTGCCTGTTCCTCGGTTGCTTCCTGGCGCTGCGGCGGGGCCAGGACCGGCCGAACTTCGCCCTGGCGGGCCTGCTCGGTTTCGGGGCGGCGCTGGCCCGGCCCATCGGAGTGCTGGTGGCCCTCGTGATCGCCGTGGAGTTGATCCGCTGGTGGGCCAGGCTGCAGCCGGGACCACGCCGGGTCGGCCTCCTCGCCGTGGCGGCGCCCTTCCTGGGGCTGGCGGCCTTCCTGGGCTGGGCCGACCACGTGGTGGGCGATGCGTGGGCCCCGTTGCGGGTGCAGCTCGAATCGAGCCATCACGGCGGGGTCTCGGACCCGTTCGCCACCCTGTTCGATGACGCCCGGGGCCTGATGCACCACCACGTCGGCACCGCACTCCACGTGCCGTGGGTGCTGCTGGCCGTGGTGTTGCTGGTGGTGTGCTGGCGGCGGCTGCCCGCCTGTTACACCGTCCTGGTGCTGGCGATTCTGGGCGTGGCCCTGGCCGGCGCCAACCTCGATTCCTTCGAGCGCTATGCCCTGAGCGCCTTCCCGCTGGTCATCGCCGCCGCCGTGCTGGTGCGGGGACCGCGACTTGAGAGAGCCGCCCTGGTCCTCCTCTCGGCCGGCCTGGCGGGATACGCCCTGCTGGCCTTCCTTAACCTGTTCGTGCCCTGACGAGCCGGTATCCTGCTCCAGGTTTGCCGGAAGAGAAGGGACACGATGGTTGAGGATGCACCGGTAGTCATCGCGGGCGCCGGCCCGGGCGGGCTCACTGCCGCCTACGAGCTGACGAAACGGGGGGAGCACCCGGTGGTCCTCGAGGCCGACGACGTGGTCGGTGGCATCAGCCGTACCGTCCTGCGCGACGGCTGGCGCTTCGATCTCGGAGGTCACCGGTTCTTCACCAAGGTCGACGAGGTGGAGAAGCTGTGGCACGAGATCCTGCCGGAGGGTGATTTCCTGATCCGGCCCCGCATGAGTCGGATCTTCTACGAGGGCAAGTACTACGACTACCCGCTCAAGGCGACCAACGCGTTGCGCAATCTCGGACTGTGGGAGGCCATGCTCTGCGGCTTCTCCTATATATGGGCCCGCATCCGTCCTCCCAAGGACGAGTCCAATTATGAGGACTGGTTGGTGGCCCGCTTCGGTTGGCGCCTTTACCGCACCTTCTTCAAGACGTACACCGAGAAGGTGTGGGGGGTGAAGGTGTCGCAGATGCCGTCCGATTGGGCGGCGCAGCGCATCAAGAATCTCGACCTGCGCAAGGCCGTGATCAACGCCCTGTTGCCCCGGCGCAAACAGACCGAGATCACCAGCCTCATCGAGGAATTTCAGTACCCGAAGCTCGGCCCGGGCATGATGTGGGAAGTCTGCGCCGAGAAGGTGGTGGCCGCCGGGGGGACGGTGCACCTCTCGTCACCGCTCACCAAGATCCACGTGTCGGACGGACGGGCCACGTCGGTGACCTACGTCCACGACGGGGCCGAGGTCACGCAGGCGGCCCGCCACGTCATCTCGACCATGCCCATGCGCGAGCTGGTGCACGCGATCGTGCCGGCCCCGCCGGCCGAGGTGCTGGCCGCCGCCGACGGGTTGCACTATCGGGACTATCTGACGGTGGCCCTCATCGTGCCCGAGTCCCGCAGCTTTCCGGACAACTGGATCTACATCCATGCCCCCGACGTGGAGGTGGGGCGGATCCAGAACTACGGATCGTGGTCGCCCTACCTGGTCAAGGACGGTCGTACCTGCCTCGGGCTCGAGTACTTCGTCTTCGAGGGCGACGCCGTGTGGGAGATGCCCGACGACCACCTCATCACCTTGGCCACCAAGGAGTTGAGCATGCTCGGACTGGTGGAGCCCGGGGACGTGGAGGGTGGCTACGTGGTGAGGGTGCCCAAGGCGTATCCGTACTACGACTTCACCTACGCCGCCAACGTCGAGACCATCCGTCGGTACTTGGCGGCCGAGGCGCCCAATATCCACCCGGTTGGGCGGAACGGCATGCACAAGTACAACAATCAGGACCATTCCATGTACACCGCCATGCTGACCGTGGAGAACATGTACGGGGCGACACATGACATTTGGTTGGTCAATGTCGAGGAGGAATATCACGAGTCAAGTTCGGGGTCGGGGCCCGGGTCGGGGTCGTCGTCCGGCGGCGGAGGCTCGGGACGTGACGCCCCCCTGCTGCCGGCGCGGACACCAGCGACCCCAACTGCTCCCTAGGACGAGGCGGTGACTCGTCGGCGGCGGGAGATGCCCGCCGCGTTGTCCGCCCCCTTGCCCGCGGCCTCGCCCGCCGTGGACAGAGGCACCCGACCCAGGGTCTTCGCGTCAGAAGCTCACACCGCGGCGGCCGAGGACCTATAACAATGTGGTGGAACCAGTGACGAGCGCCGGCCCCCATGGCCCCATGGCGACGTCCCAAGACAGCGGATCGGGCCCGAAGGCCGGCTTGACGGCGGACGAGGACGCCCCGGCGGCGGTGGCCGAGGTGCTGGTCGAGGGGGTTCCGGCGGCAATCTCCCTGGCCCCGAGCGCCGGGGCGCCGTCATTGGGGGGCGAGCTCGTGCTCGATCCCCAGAAGTCGGCCGGAGCCGAATCGCTCCGGGCCGGACTCCTGGAAGCGGGGCCCCTGGCGGCGGCTGGTGTCATCGCCAATGGGGCCAATGTCATTGTGACCGTGGCCGTGGCCCGCCTCCTCTCGGTGCACTCGTACGGAGTGCTCATTCAGCTGACCGGTCTGTTTCTGATTCTCTCCTTGCCCGGATCGGCCGTGGTCGTGGCCGTGGTGCGGCGGGTGTCGTTGTGGGAAGACGGGGGATCGGCCGACCAGATCCGTCACTGGTCGGGTCGCCTGCACCGGCACGGTTCGATGGCGGTCCTGGTGTGGGCCGTCCTCGTCGTCGCCGGGCGGCACCAAGTCGCGGTTCTGCTGGGTCAGCGCAGCGGTATCGGCATCGCCGCCATTCTCGTGGCGGCGGCGGTGTTCGTGCTCTTGTCGCTCGACCGCGGCTTGCTCCAAGCCCGGAGGTCGTATCGACCGCTGGCGATGAACCTCATTGTCGAGGGGGGAGTCCGCACGGTGGCTGTGCTGGGCCTGGTGGCCTTGGGAAAAGGGCCATCGGGGGCGGCCGTCGGCATTCTGGTGGCCGAATTGGTCACGGCCGGACACGCTCGCTACGCCGCCATGCGAGCCTGGTCCGCTGAACCGGGCCACGCGCCCTGGCTGGTCCGAACGTGGGCGTCGGGATGGGCGGCCGCGCTCCGGCGGGCACCGGCCATGGCGGGCTCCGTGCTGGAGCGTCGCCGAGTGGTGGCGGACCTGGCCGTTGCTTCGCTCGCACTCTCCATGATTGCCGTGCTCCAGAATGTGGACGTGCTCGTGGTCGGTCGCGAAGACCCGTCGCGCAGTGGCGCCTACGCCGCCGTCTCGGTGACCAGCAAGGCGATCGTGTTCGGGGCCATCGTCCTGGGCGGGTACCTCCTCCCGGAGGCGGCCATTCGGTGGCGGCAGGGAGGACATGCCCTGCGGCAGCTCGGGGTGGTCCTGCTGTTCTTGGCGGTACCGGCGGTCGTGCTCCTGGTCATTGCCTTCACGAAACCCGAACTCTTCCTCAGCGTCGTGTTCCATCACCACTATCTGGCCGCGTCCCACGCTCTGGCGCCTCTCGTGGTGGCCATGTGCGTGCTCAGCGTCAGCGTCGTCTTGACCATGTATCTCTTGGCAATTGGGCGGCGGTGGGTGTCGGGTGTGCTGGTCGTCGGTGCGGCCGCGCTGACCGGTGCGGTACTGGCGGCGCATGGCGCAGCCAAGGCGACGGCGACGGCCGATCTCATGGTGCAGGTCGGCCTGCTCCTGGTCATCACGACCGGATTCACGATCGTGCATTACCGGCGTCGTCAGGGCCGGACGGACTGAGGCGGACGATTTCGGCGCGCCGTCGCCGATACCGAGCGCAGCGCGCCGCGGGCGGAGGTCTCGGTCGGATGACGTCCCCCACTCGGCCAGGGGGCCATCGCTAGTATGTCGCTGATGCGGGGAATGGGGGACACGTAAGCGTGGAGAAGAGAGCAAGGGTGGCCCCGGACCCTTCGACACCCGCTGACATTGTCGATGGGCCAACGGAACTCGAGGTAGCCGGACGGTCCCGCCTGATGGCCCTGGCCGAGATGGCCGGCATTCGCCGAGTCGACGTAGTGGCCTGGCGGGATCTCGAGGACCCCGAAGCGGGAGGGTCGGAGCTTCACGCGCACGAAGTGTTGCGGAGATGGGCGGACGCCGGCATCGACGTGCGCGAATGGACATCGCGCGTCGATGGTGCGGCCCGGGAGATCAACCGTGATGGCTACACCGTCAACCGTCGGGCCGGCCGTTACGCCGTCTTCCCCCGCACGGCATTCGCGGGCGTGCGCGCCAAGATCGGCGCCGGTGATGGCGTGGTCGAGATCTGGAATGGCATGCCGTTCTTCACGCCGTTGTGGAGTCGCACGCCCCGAATGGTCTTTTTGCATCACGTGCATGCCGAGATGTGGCAGATGGTCCTTCCGCCGCGGTTGGCCGCCCTCGGCTATGGCGTCGAGCACCGCCTGGCTCCGCCGTTCTACCGGCGGACGCCGATCGTCACGCTCTCGGAATCGGCCAAGGTCGACATCGTCGAGCGGCTCAGGCTCCGCGCCGACCGCATCTCGGTGGTGCCTCCGGGCATCGACGCCAAATTCGTGCCCGCCGGGAAGCGGGATCCAGACCCCCTCGTGGTGGCGGTCGGCCGTCTGGTTCCGGTGAAGCGGCTCGATCGGTTCGTCGAAGCCATGGTGCTCCTCAAGTCCCGGCAGCCCAAGCTGCGGGCGGTGGTGGTCGGCGAGGGGTACGAGCGACCGGAGCTCGAGGAGCGGATCGCTCGACATGGCGCCACGGCGTGGCTCACGCTCCCCGGTCGTCTGAGCGACGAAGAACTCGTCTCCCTCTATCAGCGTGCGTGGCTCGTCGGGTCGACCTCGGTGCGTGAGGGGTGGGGCATGACCCTCACCGAGGCGGCGGCGTGCGGGACCCCGGCGGTGGCGACCCGGATCACCGGGCACGACGGGGCGGTCCTCGACGGCGAGTCGGGTCTCCTGGTTGATGGGATTGAGGAGTTCGCCGCCGCCGCGGATTCCGTCATCACCGATGCCATGTTGCGACGTCGGCTGGGTCAGGGGGCCCTGCGCAACGCCGCCCGTCTCAGCTGGGGCGTCACGGCCGCCGACACACTCGAAGTCCTGGCCCAGGAGGTCGCCCGTCGCGGGTGACGTCGATCGCCCGAGAAGGTTGGGTCACCGGTCGGGCCGCCGGTGTCCCGATCAGTGAGTGCGGCGCGGTGCCCGATCCGGACCCCGGTGCCCTTTTTCGATACCGCTATGGTTGCCCCGAGCCAGCCCGAGTTCGCCGAAGCTGAAATGTAGGAACCACCCACCGAATGAGTCACGTACGCGATCCCATTGATGCGGGCCCAGATGAAGCGTCGGGCCGCTCCTTGATGCGAAGGATCGACTGGCGTGCTCTCAAGGTTCCGGCGCTCATCTGTCTCCTGGCGTTGGCGCTTCGACTCCTCTACCTGCACTTCACGGGACCAGATCCCCTGAATAGCGACGCCGCACAGTACAGCGAGATCGCACGGAATCTCGCGTCGGGGCACGGCTTCTCCGCGGTGTATCCGCAACTCGCGACGCATGAGACGGCCTTCCGGCCACCGCTCTATCCCATATTGTTGGCTGGGTTTTACTGGGTGTTCGGTGCCTCAGCGGGTCTGGCCCGTGGCATCAACGTGGTCCTCGGCGTCGGTGTCGTGGCGTTGACGTTTTATGTCGTGCAGCGGGGCATCTCTCGCCAGGCCGCGTTGTGGGCCGCCCTCACCGTGGCGGTCTTGCCGAATCTCATCGCGAACGACACGTTCGCCCTCGACGAACCGCTTGCCCTCCTGCTGATCCTGTTCATGGTTGACTGCCTGCTCCATCGAAGATGGATCTGGGCCGGCGCAGCGGTCGGCGCACTGACGCTTACCCGACCCAGTGCGCAATTCCTCGTCGTCGTCCTTGCCGTGTGGGTCGTGTTCAGGGTCGGGTGGAAGAAGATGCTGCTCTTCGTCGTCGTGGCGGGACTCGTGGTGACCCCGTGGGTTATCCGAAACTGGGTGCAGATCGGGACGCCGACCATCACGACATCCAACGGCTTCAATTGGGCCGCCATCTATGGTCCGCCGGCTCAGCAGCGGGGCGTGTTCGTTGATCCCGTCTATAGCCCTTATTACAATTCGCATCGGGTTCTGCAGTTCAACGAGGAGAAGTGGAACAGCTATCTCGAGAGAGTCGGCGTCGACAATCTCGAACGACATCCGAGCTACCTGCCATTCGTGGTGGTTCGAAATTTTGCGGCCTACTTCGAGCTGAAGCCCTCCTACAACGTGGGTGCGGAGAGCGAGGACGGTCGGGATCTGCATATCGTGAACGGGACCCTGTGGATCTTCTACCTGGAGGTGGTGGTCGGTGCGGCCGGGCTTTTCTTGCGCCGGAAGAACGACGCCGTGAGGCTTTTGTTCATTCAAGCGGCTTACTTCACCGCGGCCAGTCTCTTCTTCATCGCCGTCCCACGGCTCCGGGCTCCGATCGACCTGACCCTGGCCGTCGGCGTGGGGTGCTTCGCCGAATGGGCCGGAACGCGGTTCGGACGGCAGCCGCCTGACCATGTTGGGCAGCCGCCGGAGATGCCGACCGAGACAGGCAGCCCGCCGTCAACGGGGTCCGCGGTGGAGGTCTCACCGGCCCCGGAGTGACGGCTGATCAGTTGCCTCTTCGGCCGCCGCTCAGATCGAACCGGCCTTTTCGGCCGGGCCGATCTGCCAATCGGTCGTCGGGCCGAGGATGAACACCATGGCGCCGACGGTCACGATACGGTCGAGTCGGAAGCTCCGGGTCGCTCCCGGATCCCGGCCGAGCTGCGGTGGGGTCCACGCCGCGTAGGCCAACCACGGATGACCGTACCGATCGAAGAAGGCGGTTCCGCCTCCCGGGCCGGCCACCGCGTCGGTCGACGAGAGAATCGGCTGGTCACCCTGCTGGCGGCACGGCCCGCTGATCGAGCCGCACACGGCGACTCCCATGCCGTACGTGGTTCCCAGATAGCCGCCGCCGGAGAAGAAGAGAAACAAGTGGCCGTCGTCGCGCAACATTGAAGGACCCTCGATGGTCGACTCAGATGCGGTCGGGCCGGTCTCCCATCCGCCCGAATACGAAAGCAGGACGGTAGGTCGTCCGATCAGGTCCTTGCCATCGCCGGAAAGCGGCTGTGACCAGATGCGAGACTCCACCCCGCAGCAGTTCCCGTTGTTTTTCCAGAGCAGGTAATGACGGCCGGATTTGTCGGTCGTCACCGACGGGTCGATCGATCCTCCCGACGCGATCTGACAGACGGCTGGCGCGGTCGAACTCGTCACGAACGGTCCGGAGACTGATCGGCTCGTCGCCCACCCGATGCACTGTTCTCCGCTCGACCTCGTCGGCGCGCTGAACCAGAGGATCCACGATCCCCCCGCGTGTTCCAGATCCGGTGCCCACACGTTTCCGAACCCGTTGACGGCCCAGGCCGGAAGCTGCGGGAGCAGGTCGGATCCGGTCTTCCACTGAACGAGATTGCGGGATGTGGCGAACTGAATGTGCTGCGTGGATGTTCCCGTTGCTGCCGCCACGTATTCGGCGCCCGTCCACACGACATCCGGGTCGGGAAAATCCGTTGCGATGACCGGGTTCTTGTACGGCAGCGGCGGCGCTTCTTGGTGTGCGGGTGGATGGTGAGCCGACTCACTTGTGCTCGACGGAGCGGCCGGGTGGTGGGCCAACCGATCTCCCACCACCAAGCCAACCACGAAGACGGCCGCCACCAGGGCCAGGCGAACCGATGTTCGGGCCGGTCCACCCCCCCGCGCATGAACCCCCACGGTCCACCACGATACCGATGACCCATCGCGGAGTGAGGACACCGCGGACGCGTTCGGTCCGAGTGTTCCGGTCGGCCGCGGCTCGAGAGGATTCCATCGCCCATTGATCACCCGGACCGGGGTCCGGAGGGTAGTTTGTGCCAAATGTCCGACCCCCGGCACGCGTGGACGACCGTTTTTCCGGCGGTTCCACCGGCTGAAATCTTCAGCACGTCCAGGGAGAACCAGCGTTCGTCGTCCTCCTGGCACGTTCTCGGCATTGAGACACGTTCCTCGGGACGATTCTGATGGTGACGGCACCTCCAGCACGCGGAGAGCGGGAAGCACGGGAGGCGCGGGGAGGACAGGACAGTCTCGCCGTTCCCGGTGCGAGGTCGGTTGAACCGGGGCTTGGCCCGAGCTCACTTTCCGTCTGGGCCCGCCGGGCGGGTGTCTACGCCTTCCTGGCCGTCGTGTGCTACGTCCCTCAGCTCCTGACGCAGCCGGGCGTGGTCTCGGACGACACCAAGACCTATCTCTACCTCGATCCACGGCAACTCCTGAGCCAGGCGTCATCCATGTGGAATCCCAACGTCGCCCTCGGCACGGTCGTCCACCAGAACATCGGCTACCTCTTCCCCATGGGCCCGTTCTTCTACGTCTTCTCGGTGCTTCACATCCCGATCTGGGTTGCCCAGCGCATGTGGCTCGGGACCATCCTCTTCGCGGCTGCGGCCGGCATCGCCTATCTCTGTCGACTCTTCGGCATCGTCGGCGTCGGCCGCGTCGTGGCGGCTCTGGCCTACGGGCTCTCGCCCTACGTCATGCAGTACACGGGCCGGATATCGGTCATCCTCCTTCCCTTCGCCGGCCTGCCATGGCTGATGGCCTTCATCGTGCTCGCCGTGCGGAAGAGAGGCTGGTGCTATCCGGCCCTCTTCGCGCTGGTCGTGGCGTCGGTCAGTGGGATCAACGCCAGCTCAATTGTCTACGTGGGCGTCGCACCCCTGCTCTTTCTGCCGTATGCGGTCTTCGTGACCCGTGAGATTTCGGGCCGAGAGGTGCTCGGTGTGGTGTTCCGGACCGGCGTCCTCTGTCTGACGACGAGTCTCTGGTGGATCTCCGCTCTGGCGGTGGAGGGGGCCTACGGCGTCGACATCTTGAAATACACCGAGAGCGTCGAGGCAACCAGCTCTGCCTCGAGCGCTTCGGAGGTCATCCGAGGGCTCGGGTACTGGTACTTCTACGGCGGTGACCGTGTCGGGCTCTGGACCCGTTCATCGGTCGACTTCACCACCCGGACGCCGCTCCTGGCGCTGTCGTATCTCGTCCCCATCGGAGCCTTCTTCTCGGCGGCCTTCGTCCGATGGCGTGAACGAGCGTTTTTCATCGTGGTGGCGGTAGTGGGACTTCTGCTCTCGGTCGGCGCGCACCCCTATGGCTCGCCGACGCCGATCGGGGCGCTCGACAAGGCGTTCATGACCAAGACCACCGTCGGGCTGGCCTTGCGTTCGGCCGACCGCGCCACGCCGGTGGTGATTCTCGGCTTGGCCATGCTGGTGGGTGCGGGCGTTGCGGCGGCCCAACGGCGGCTTCCCCGCCTCGGGCTTCTGGGCGGGCTCGTGGCCGTTGTCTGCGTGTTGGGCGCCGACGCCCCGCTCCTGGGGGGCGATTCGGTCGTCACCCAGTTCTCGCAGCCGGCCAAACTCCCGAGCTATGTCACGGCGGCGGCCAACTACCTGAACTCGGTGCATCCTGGCCTCAGGGTGTACGGCTTGCCGGGAAACAACTTCGCCGCCAACGTCTACGGGGACACGGTTGACCCGCCCTGGCCGGCGGTCCTCAACCGTCCGTACGTCACGCACGAACAGTTCATCCAGGGCTCGCTTCCGACGGCCAACCTGTTGTACGCCCTCGACAATCCTCTCCAGCAGGGCACGTTCGATTGGGCGGGGTTGGCCCCAATGGCCAGGCTCATGAGCGCCGGAGATGTCCTGGTGGAGTACGACCAGCAGTTCGAGCGCTACGACGTTCCGCGGCCCGCCCTCCTGGAGCAAGGGCTCGCGTCGACGCCGCCGGGGTTGGGTGCACCCCTTCTTTTCGGAGCTCCCTTCTTGAACACGTCCAAGCTCGCCATGTTGGACGAAACGTACTTCGACACCCCTCCGGCCACGCCCCATGCCCCGCTGGCCGTCTATTCGGTCTCTGATCCCCGTCCGGTCGAGCGTGGAGAATCGCTCGCTGATCCACTCGTCGTCGACGGCGACAACGCCGGCGTCGTCGCCGCCGCCGACGCCGGCTTGCTCCAGCACAACCCGACCATCCTCTTTGCCGGTGTTCTCGCTACCGACCCGGGCCTGGCCCGACGGGTCTCGGACCATCCGGCCCAGCTCGTTCTGACCGATACGAATCGGAAACAGGCCTTCGAGTGGAACAGCTTGTCGGAAAACACCGGATACACCGAGACGGCCCAAGAGAAGCCTTCGACCTTCGTCGTCAATTCCCCGGGCTTCGATCTCTTCCCGGGCGCTCCGACCTCCGCCGAAACGACATCGGTCCTCACCGGCGTTCGCTCCGTGAGCGCCTCGGCCTACGGGACCGCGCTCACGTTGCGCTCGGAGTTCAGGCCGGCCAACGCGATCGACCACAACCTTTCGACCAGCTGGCAAACGGAAGGAACGAGCGATGCCCCGGTTGTCGGGCAGTGGTGGCAGGTATCGCTCCGGAAGAAGACCAGTGCCGACAGCATCACGCTCACGCAACCACAGGCCACGCGCAACGCCAGCTGGTTGACGAATCAATGGATCACCAGGGCCACCGTCACCTTCGACGGGGGACATCCGATGACGGTCTCTCTCGGACCGGAATCGCGCGGGTCGCAAGGACAGACCATCGCGTTCCCCAGGCGGACATTCCAGACGCTCCGGATTCTCATCGACCGTACGAACCTGTCGACCGGAGGGCCGCCCCCGGTGGGGTCAAGTCTGGTCGGGTTGGCCGAGGTCAAGATCGGCAATATCCATACCGCTCAGGTCATCAGCACGCCAACCGACCTGCTGAGCCGGCTCGGTACCCGTTCCCTCAAGGATCGCCTGACCATCCTCATGACACGTGATCGCGTGGCTCCGGTCCCGCCCCGCCAGGATCCAGAGCCGACCATTGTCCGGCAGGTGACCCTGCCCACCGCTCGAAACTTCTCCGTCCGTGGGACCGCCCGGCTCTCCAGCGCGGCGTCCGACTCGACGATCGATGCTCTCGTCGGTCGGACCAATGACCTCGTCACGTCGGCCACGTCCTCGAGCAGGATGCCCGGGAACCTCCAAGCCACGGCCAGCGCCACCCTGGACGGGAATCCGGCGACGATGTGGTCACCCGGTCTGGGCATCGATGCCAACCAGAACTCCTGGCTCGACTACACCTTTCGGCAGCCGACCACGATCGACCATCTCACCCTGCAGCTGGCCACGGATGCCGAGCACTCGGTGCCGACGTCGATGCAGGTGAGCGCCGGCGGTGTGACCCGCACGGTCGCGATCCCAGCGCTGGCCACGTCCCCGGGTGCCGGCTCCGTGACGTCGGTTCCGGTGTCGTTTCCCGCCGTCACGGGAGATTCGCTCCGCCTCACCTTCCCCGCGGTCACCAGGAACGAGACGCTGAGCTACCAGACGTCGCTCGAAACGACACTTCCCGTCGGCGTGGCCGAAGTCTCGATTCCCGGAGTGAGCACGGAACAGACGCCGCAGAATGTTCCGTCTTCGTGCCGGGACGATCTGCTGCGGGTGGATGGCACGCCGGTATGGGTGGCGGTCTCGGGCACGACGAGCGGCGCCCTGCTCGGCTCGGGTCTGAGCCTGGTCGGGTGCGGGCCGGACCAGGCCGGCCTCCACCTCGGGCCCGGTGTGCACCTTCTGCAGGCGGCCGATGGCGCGAGCACCGGGCTCAACATCGACCAACTGGCGCTCGACTCGGCCCCGGGCGGCGCGGCCGTGGCGGAGCCGGCGGCTCAGCCGACCGCTCAGCTCCGGGGTCCGGTCACCACCAACCAGCCCGCGGACGTGCAGGTGCTGAGCCAGGACGCCACCAATGTGCAGCTGCGGGTGAGCAAGGCCACGACGCCATTCCTCCTCGTCTTTGGCCAGAGCATCAACAAGGGCTGGTCGGCCACCATCAACGGAGGGGCGAACCTCGGACCTCCCGTTCTGGTGGACGGCTTCGCAAACGGCTGGGTGGTGGACAGTCATCAGCTCGCCCCGGGGAGCCATGGCGGCTCATTCGATGTGGCCCTGCGGTTCACCCCCCAACGAAGCGTCAACGCGGCCCTTCTCGTGTCGGCCCTCGCCGTGCTGGTCTGCCTGGTCATCGTGGCGGCCGCGGTCTATCGGTCCCGGCGCCGTCGAGGGTCGGCGGGGACCGAAGCCGAAACTGCGGCGACCGCTGCTCACCCGTTGGACCGTGCCGACGGTCCTCGCCTCGATTCCCCGGCCCGTCGACTGCAGCCCAGTCGGCGGGCGGGGGTCGTGATCTCGGGCGTCGTCCTTTCGGGGATCGTCGGGCTGGTGGCCGGCGGGCCGATCGCCGGAATTGCCGTAGCGCTCGCGGTGCTGGCCGCCCTGACCTGGTCGCGGGGCCGGAGCGTTTTGGCGGTGGGCGCCGTGGTGCTGGTTGTGGTCGGGGCAGCCGAGGTCGTCCGCCATGAACTGGTCAACCGGTATATCGCCGGCGCCGGTTGGCCGTCCCATTTTTCGGTGGCGTCGACGATCGTTCTCGTGGCCGTGATCCTGTTGGCGGCCGACGCTTCGCTCGAGCTGGCCCGGCGTATCCGCGCCCAGTCCGCCGCCGATGACGAGGCACCGCCGGACGGACGACCGATAGGGTAAGCACGCCGCGCCGCCCGGCGCGCCGAGCAAAGGAGAGGTGTGCCCGCCAGTACCACGTCCCGCCTGACCGGGGAGCGACCCCAACAGGGAGTGACCCCGGACTCGTTGTTGGCTCTCCACGAGGCGGGCTACCGGGCCGTGCTCGACCGCATTGGCTCCGGGCGGATTCTCGACGTCGGTTGCGGGCAGGGATTCGAGTCCGCCCGCTTCCTCGCTCCCGACCGGCAGGTGCTCGGTGTCGACTACAGCGCCGAGGCGGTGAGCGCCGCGGCATCGGGCTACGCGGACCAAGGCCTCCGGGTGGCGCAGATGAACGCGTTGGACCTGGCGTTGGCCACCGACAGTATCGACGGCGCATGCTCATCCCACCTGATCGAGCACTTTGTCGATCCCGAGCCTCACGTGGCCGAGTTGGCCCGGGTGGTCACGCCGAAGGGCCTGGTGTGCATTCTCACCCCCAACGCCCCGGCTGATTTTGAGAACCCGTTCCATCTCCATCTCTTCACTCGGGGTGAGCTCCGGGAGATGCTCGAACGTCATTTCGACGAGGTCTGGTTGGGTGGGGTGGATGCCACGCCGCATGTCAAAGCCGATTTCGCGGCTCGGCGGCTCCGAGCCGCCAAACTCCTCCGCTTCGACGTCTTCGATCTGCGCCACCGCATGCCCCACCGTTGGTACGTGTGGGCCTACACGCGGCTCCTGCCATTGGCCTACAAGCTGGTGGCGCGAGGCGATGCCGGGGGCGTCACGGGGATCACGGCCGACGACTGGTTCGTGACCGAGGACCTGGACGACACCACACTCGTCCTCCTGGCCGTGGCGCGGCAGCCCCGCGTCTCGCCGCCGCCGCCGACCTAATGCTGGCGGTGGGGCTGACCGGGGGAATCGGCTCGGGGAAGTCGGCCGTGGCCGAACTCCTGGTGGCCCGGGGCGCCGTGCTGATCGATGCCGATCAGGTGGCCCGTGAGGTGGTGGCGCCCGGCGGAGCGGCCTACCAGGCGCTGATCGATCGCTTCGGGACCGGCATCGTGGCCCCCGACGGCACCATCGACCGTCCCGCCCTGGCCGCCGTGGCCTTCGCCGATGACGCCACCCGGGCCGATCTCAATGCCATCACCCATCCGGCCATCGGTGTCGCCATGATCAAGGCCCGAGACGCGCTGGAGGAAACCGACGACATCGTGGTGCTGGCCATCCCCCTCCTCACGGCGCAACACCGGGATACGGTCAAGCTCCGCCTGGTGGTCGTGGTCGATTGCCCCACCGATATCGCCCTGGAGCGGCTCCTGACCCAGCGGGGCATGGACCGCGCCGACGCCGAGGCGCGCATCGCCGCCCAGATCAGCCGGGAGGAGCGGATGAAGGAGGCGGACTACGTGCTCGACAACTCCGGCGATCGCGTGCAGCTCCAGGCCGAAGTCTCCACCCTGTGGGAGTGGCTGGTCGCCCGGGCCTGACCTGGGGCGGGGTTTGCGCCGACCGGCCGGCCGCGCGGCCGCCGCATCCCGCCGTCGCGCCGGGCACAGGGCGTCACACCGCCCCGGTAGCCTCGGCCCATGGCCGTCTCCCTGAAAACCCCCTTTGCGGTCGTGTCGCCGTTCCGGCCTGCCGGCGACCAGCCGACGGCCATCGCCACCCTGGTCGAGGGGGTCAACCGGGGGGACCACTACCAGACGCTCCAGGGCATTACGGGTTCGGGGAAGACGGCGACCATCGCCTGGATGATCGAGCAGGTCCAACGCCCCATCCTGATCATCGAGCCGAACAAGTCCCTGGCCGCCCAGCTGTCCTCCGAGCTGCGGGACCTCTTCCCCAAGAACCGGGTCGAGTTCTTCGTGTCCTACTACGACTATTACCAGCCTGAGGCCTACCTCCCCACCACCGACACCTACATCGAGAAGGACTCGTCCATCAACGACGAGATCGACCGGCTCCGCCATGCCACCACGTCGTCGCTCCTCATGCGCAACGACGTGATCGTGGTGGCCTCGGTCTCGTGCATCTACGGCCTCGGGGCACCCCAGGAGTACCGCGACCGCATCCTGGCCCTCACCGTGGGTGACCAGCACGACCAGCGCGACATCCTGCGGCGCCTGGTCGACCTGCAGTACGCCCGCAACGACGTGAACCTGGTCCGGGGGACGTTCCGGGCCCGCGGCGACACGGTCGAGATCCACCCGGCCTACGAGGAGCAGGCGCTCCGGGTCGAGATGTTCGGCGACACCATCGAGCGCATCGTCACCTTCGATGTCATGACCGGTGAGATGGGGGAGGAATTGGAGGACATCGCCGTCTACGCCGCCACCCACTACGTCACGGGCGACGAGATCGTCCAGCGGGCCGTCGGCACCATCGAGGTCGAGCTCCGGGAACGCCTGCAGTACTTCGAGAAGGAGGGCAAGCTCCTCGAGGCACAACGCCTCCGGGTGCGGACCGAGCACGACCTGGAAATGCTGGCTGAGACGGGTGTCTGCTCCGGCATCGAGAACTATTCCCGCCACCTGGACGGCCGCTCCCCGGGCGAGGCGCCCTACACCCTGCTCGACTTCTTCCCCAAGGACTACCTGGTGGTGATCGACGAGAGCCACGTGGCCGTGCCCCAGCTGCACGGCCAACACGCCGGCGACCGCTCACGCAAGGACATGCTGGTCGACCACGGCTTCCGCCTCCCTTCGGCCCGGGACAACCGCCCGCTGCGCTTCGACGAGTTCATCGAGCGGGTGCCCCAGTGTGTGTTCGTCTCGGCCACCCCCGGGCCCTTCGAGAAGGACCATTCGACGCAGATGGTCGAGCAGGTCATCCGGCCCACCGGTCTGGTCGATCCCGAGGTGACGATCCGCCCCACCAAGGGCCAGGTGGACGATCTGATGGCCCGGATCGAGGTCACGGTCGGAGCGGGCGGCCGGGTGCTGGTGACCACGTTGACCAAGAAGATGGCCGAGGACCTCACCGACTACCTGGCCGATGCCGGCATCCGGGTGCAGTACCTCCACTCCGACATCGACACAATCACCCGGATCGAGATCCTGCGCGAGCTCCGCCTGGGCACCATCGACGTCCTGGTCGGCATCAACCTCCTCCGCGAGGGACTCGACCTGCCCGAGGTGGCTCTCGTCGCCATTCTCGATGCCGACAAGGAGGGCTTCCTCCGTTCGGCCTCCTCCCTGATCCAGACCATGGGCCGGGCCGCCCGCAACGTGGACGGGACCGTCATCCTCTATGCCGACACCATCACCGACTCGATGCGGGAAGCCGTCTCGGTGACCCAGCGTCGCCGCGAGATACAAACGGCGTACAACAAGGAGCACGGCATCGACCCCACGACCATCCGCAAGGCGGTCACCGACATTCTCGAACGACTGCGCGGTGCCCCCGGCCGTTCCCGGGCCGAGGTGCGGCGCAACCCGTCGAGACGTGGCGCGCCACGGCCCTCCCTGCTGCACGAGGGCGATGCCTCCACCCCGGCCGTGGCCGTGGAGCTGATGAGCCAGCTGGAGACGGAGATGAAGGTGGCGGCGGCCGAGTTGCGTTTCGAAGAGGCGGCTCTCCTCCGCGACGAGATCGCCGAGCTGCGCGCGTCCGTCCCCGGATAGCCGCCCGGGCCCGCAGCCCGGGCCCGCCGCCCGGGGCCATCCGGTGCAGCCGGGTTAGCCTCGCGGCCATGCCCACGGCCGAAACCCTCCTCGCCACCGTCGAGCGGTACGCCGCCACGGTCACCGCCCGTGACGCCGGCGCCTACGCCGCGCTGTTCACCCCCGAGGCGGTGCAGGTCGATCCCTACCCGAGGGCGCCCAACGTCGGCCGGGACGCCATCCGGGATTTCATGCAACTCTCCATCGACGGCTGCGAGACGATGCTCTTCGAGGTCACCGAGGTCCATCCCGTGGCCGACCGGGCGGCTCTGGCCTTCCACATCACCCTCGACCTCGAGGGCGGGGCCGTGATGCACATCCGCGGCATCGAGGTCTTCACGGTGACCGAGGATGGCCTCATCTCGGCCGTCGAGGCCTACTGGGGTGACCGCGATGTCACCTTCGACTGAGTGGATCGCCGTGGGATGGATCTTCGTCACCGAATCCGTCGCGCTCGATGGTGTCAGGCACTCGTGGGCGGCGGCGTGGCGATCGTGATCTCCCGATCTGCCGCCGCGTGACCGCGGGCCGACACCCGACACATGGGGGGACCAGCGTGACGCCGGCCACCTCCGGCGAGGTGACGTACCGCGCCGCGGCGGAGCACGATGCCGAGGGCATCGCCCACCTCCATGCCGACAGCTGGCGGCGCAACTACCGCGGCGCCTTCTCCGACGCCTACCTGGACGGCGATCTGGTCGCGGAGCGGCTCTCCGTCTGGACCGACCGCCTCCGGCCACCGCACGCGGGCACCTTCACGATCGTGGCGGAGCACCCCAACCACGCCCCCGCCCACGACCCCGCCCCCGGCCCGATCGTCGGCCTGGCCCACACCATCCTCGGGGCCGATCCGGCCTGGGGTGCGCTCCTCGACAACCTCCACGTCTCCCACGCCCAGAAGGGCCACGGGATCGGCACCCGGCTCATGGGGGAGACGGCGCGCGCCCTCATCGCACGCGACCCGGCCTCGTCGCTCTTCCTGTGGGTCCTGGCCCAGAACACGGCGGCCCAGGCCTTCTACGACGCCCGTGGCGGCACCTGCGTCGAGCGCCAGTCCCGGAGCCCGGAGCCGGGGGACCGACTGCGCTACACCTGGCCCGACCCCTCGGGGCTGCTCCCCGACCAGGCCGAGGAGCGGGGCGATCGGCAGTGACACAGCCTCCCGGTATCCTCGACAGATGGTCGATCGTCTGGTCGTTCGCGGGGCCCGCGAGCACAATCTCCGCGATGTCTCACTCGACCTGCCGCGGGACCGGCTGATCGTCTTCACCGGCCTGTCGGGATCGGGTAAGTCGTCCCTGGCCTTCGACACCATCTACGCCGAGGGTCAGCGCCGGTACGTCGAATCCCTCTCCGCCTACGCCCGCCAATTCCTGGGCCAGATGGACAAGCCGGACGTCGACTTCATCGAGGGTCTTTCGCCGGCCATCTCCATCGACCAGAAATCGGCTTCCCGCAACCCGCGTTCGACCGTGGGGACCATCACCGAGGTCTACGACTACCTGCGGCTGCTCTATGCCCGCATCGGCCATCCCCACTGCCCGAACTGCGGCCGGCCCGTGGCCCGCCAGACGCCCCAGCAGATCGTGGACCGGGTGCTCGAGCTCGAGGAGGGCACCAGGTTCCAGGTGCTGGCCCCGGTGGTCCGGGGGCGCAAGGGGGAGTACAGCACCTTGCTGGACGACCTGGCCAAGCAGGGGTTCGCCCGGGTGCGGATCGACGGCGTGCCCACCGAACTGGCCGATCGGTCCGAGGTCGCCCTGGCTCGATACGAGATCCACACGATCGACGTGGTGGTCGACCGCCTCATCCGGCGGGGCAACATCCGCCAACGCCTGACCGAGTCGATCGAGACGGCACTGGAGCTGACGGGCGGCACGGCCGAGGTACTGGTCATGAACGGCAGCGCCCCGGAGAGTGATGAGGGCATCACCTTCTCCCAGCACCTGGCCTGCACCCACTGCGGCATCAGCTTCGAGGAGCCGGCGCCGCGGAATTTCTCCTTCAACTCGCCCTACGGTGCCTGCCCCACCTGTGTCGGCCTGGGCACCAGGTTCGAAGTGGACCCCGAGCTGGTGGTCCCCGACGACACGCTGTCGCTGGAGACGGGAGCCCTGGCGCCGTGGGCCGGAGCCCGTAGCGAGTACTTCACCGGGCTGCAGAAAGGTGTGGCCGACCTGGCCGGGTTCGCCTACGACGCGCCGTGGAAGTCGCTCAAGGCCAAGGACAAGAAGCTGGTGCTCTTCGGCACCGGGACCAGGCCGGTGCACGTCACCTACAAGAACCGGTTCAACCGCACCCGGTCCTATGACGCCCTCTTCGAAGGGATCGTGCCCTGGCTGCAGCGTCGCCACGGTGAATCGGAATCGGACTGGTCACGCGAGCAGGTGGAGCAGTACATGCGCGAGGTGGACTGCCCGGTCTGCCACGGGGCCCGTCTCAAGCCCGAGTCACTGGCCGTGACCGTCGGTGGGCGCAATATCTACGAGCTGTGCAGCCTCTCCATCGCCAACGCGGTGGATGCCATGGGGGAGCTCGAGCTCAGCGACCGTGAGCACATGATCGCCGACCGCGTGTTCAAGGAGGTGCAGGAGCGGATGCAGTTCCTGCTCGATGTCGGCCTCGACTACCTCTCGTTGGCTCGCTCGGCCGCCACGCTCTCGGGGGGCGAGGCCCAACGCATCCGTCTGGCCAGCCAGATCGGCAGTGGTCTGGTCGGGGTGCTCTACGTGCTGGACGAGCCCTCCATCGGCCTGCACCAGCGGGACAACCGGAGACTCATCGGCACCCTCGAGCGGTTGCGCAATCTCGGGAACACGGTCATCGTGGTCGAGCACGACGAGGAGACCATCCGCAGCGCCGACTACGTGGT
>DASZJQ010000159.1:0-7617 GCA_035947875.1 Acidimicrobiales bacterium | reverse complement strand
CCCAGGATGATCCAGACGAAGGCGATGTTCCCGGTCACGAGCGCCAACACGATCATCACCGCGATGGCGATGCCGACCAGCGCGTTGATCACCTGCTGACCCGGGTAGGTGATCGGCCGACCGGTGATCAGCTCCTGCAGCTTGATGAACGCGATCGCGCTCCCCGAGAAGGACACCGACCCGATGAGCACGCCGAGCAGCACCTCGGCGGTGACGTACACGGCGGGCGACAGGCCCAGCGCGTGCAGGTGCAGCAGCTCGACGATGGAGATCAGCGCCGCCGCGCCGCCGCCCACGCCGTTGAAGATCGCCACCAGCTGGGGCATCGCGGTCATCTTGACGAAGCGGGCCACCGGCACCGCGATGGCGGCGCCGAGCACCATGGCGATGATCGTCAGCGTGAGGTTCCAGCCCGAATGCCGCAGCGACGGCAGCGTGAAGGTCATGGCGATGGCGAGGGTCGCCGCGGCCGCGCCGACCAGCTCGCCCCGGCGTGCGTGCTTGGGCGAGCTCAAGCCCTTCAGGGCGACGATGAAGCCGGCGATGGCGACGAGATACGCCAGGTCGCGCGCGGTGGCGAGCGTGAAGGAGACCGCCAGCATCAGGCCGCGCCCCCGGAGGGCTCACCCGGGCCGGCGTCCTCCGCCTTGGCCACGGGTGCCTGCTCCCTGGCGCGGTCACCGGGCTTTGTCTTGAACATCTCGAGCATGCGGTCGGTCACGACGAAGCCGCCTACGACGTTCAGCGTGGCCAGGAAGACGGCGATGAACCCGAGGACGACCTCGGCCGTGCCGTGGGCCTCGCCCATGATGGTCAGCGCCCCGACCAGGACGATGCCGTGGATCGCATTGGACCCCGACATCAACGGGGTGTGCAGGATGCTCGGCACCTTCGAGACGACCTCAATCCCGACGAACGCCGCCAGGACGAAGATGGTCAGGTAGGCCACGATCCCCGTGGGGGACCCGCCGCCGGCGGCCGGGGCGGACTGCAGAACCAACGCGATCATGACGACGCTCCTCCTGCCCCGCCGAGCAGCTCCACCGCCGCCGGGGCCATCGCCTTGCCTTCACGCAGCACGCACATGCCGGTCACGATCTCGTCGTCCCAGTCGGGGGCGAGCGTGCCCTCGGGTCCCATCAGGCCGAGCACGTTGGCGACGTTGCGGGCAAACAGGAAGCTGGCGTGCGTCGGCATGCCCGACGGCGGGTTGGCCATGCCGACGATGTGCACGCCGTGGTGCTCGACCACCTCGCCCGCCTTGGTCAGCTCGCAGGTCCCGCCCTGGTCCGCGGCCAGGTCCACCACGACGGCGCCCTCGGCCATGCCCTCGACCATCGAGGTGGTGAGCAGCACGGGAGCCCGGCGCCCCGGCACCGCCGCGGTGGTGATGACGACGTCGGAGCGGCCCACCTCCTCGGCCAGCGCGACGCGCTGGCGATCAAGCTCTTCCGGGGTCAGCTCGCGGGCGTAGCCCCCGGTCCCTTCGGCCGAGACGCCGGTGTCGAGGAAGGTGGCGCCCAGGCTCTCGGCCTCCTCCTTGGCCGCGGCCCGCACGTCGTAGGCCTTGACCACCGCGCCCAGCCGCCGGGCCGTGGCGATGGACTGCAGGCCGGCGACGCCGACACCCATGACGAGCACCTTGGCCGGCGGCACCGTCCCGGCCGCCGTCATGAACATGGGGAAGAACTTGGCCAGATGCTCGGCGGCGGTCAGCCCCGCCCGGTAGCCCGACACCGTCGCCTGCGAGCTCAGCGCGTCCATGCCCTGCGCCCGGCTGATGCGGGGCAACAGGTCGAAGCTGAACACCGTTGCCTGCTTGGCGGCCAGGGCGCGTACGGCATCCTCGGCCTGCGCCACGCCGAAGAAGCTCAGCAGCGCGGCGCCCTGCGGCAGCGCCGCCACGTCCTCCGCGCTCGGCGGGTTGACGCGCACGACGAGACCGGCGCCCGAGAGGGCCGCCGCGGTGTCGGGAGCCACCGTTGCCCCGGCCTCCGTGAAGGCGCGGTCGGGGAAGGCGGCCTCGTGGCCGGCACCGGCCTGGACGACGACCTCCCAGCCGACCGCCGCCAATCGCTTGGCCACGTCGGGGACGAGGGCCACGCGCCGTTCGCCTGGACGTGTCTCGGTGGGAACCGCCAATTTCACGGTGCTTGTGTCTAGCAGCTGAGCGTGGGCTACCCCTCATTTGACGAAACCGTCTTCGGCGCCCGGCGTCGCCGGCTCCCAGGGGCCGGGTGAGGATCAGGCCCAGCTCAGGGATCGCCCGGCGCAGCTAGTGCCGTGAGGTAGGCGGGCCATTCGCCCCCGCCGTGCACCACCAGGTTGGCCCCGGTGACGAAGGCTGCCGCCGAGCTGGCGAGAAAGAGGCACGCCGACGCGACATCCTCGACCCCTCCCATGCGGCCGAGCGGCACCGTGGCCGCCACCCGGGCCGATCCCTCAGGACCGCCGTAGTGCTCGTCCCCGGCGTCGGTCCGGAGCAGCCCGGCACTCACGCAGTTGACCCGGACCGCCGGGGCCCACTCCACGGCCAGGGTCGAGGTCAGGTTGATCAATCCGGCCTTGGCGGCGCCGTAGGCCGCCGTCCCCGGCGATGGTCGTAGCCCCGAGATGCTGCCCACGTTCACAATGGATCCCCCGCTGTCCTGGCCGGCCATCGCCTCCCGCGCCGCCTGGGCGCAGTAGAAGGGGGCCAGCAGGTTCAACGCCACCACGGATTCGAAAAATCGGGGCGACGCCGCTTCGGCCATGACCTGGGGAGAGCCGCCGGCGTTGTTGACCAGGACATCGACCCGACCGAATTTCTCGACCGCCGCGCCGATGACCAGGCGGGCCTGCTCGGGCTGGCGGACGTCGGCCGTCACGAAGGTGGCCCCCTCGACCTCGGCCTCGTGGCGGCCGCACGTGACCACGCTGGCCCCGGCCCCGAGGAACGCGCCCACGATGCCGGCTCCCACGCCGCGGGAGCCGCCGGTGACCACCACCACCTGATCGTTGAAATCGAAGACCGCCTGCGGCACGGCCGCCCACCCTACGGCACCGATTCGAGTGCGGTGTTGGCCCGCTCGACCCGGCTCGCCTAAGTTCGCAGGGGCTTCTGACCCGGCGTCAGAACCACGGCACGAAAACACGAAAAAGGGGACACCGGCGTCATGCCCGTACACATCGTCCAGCAGCACAGCGGGATCGGCGAGGTGGTCATCGACCATCCGCCGGTGAACGCGCTCGATGTGGCGGCATGGTTCGACCTGGCCGAGGCGCTCACCGCCGCCGGTCGGGTCCCCGAAAATCGGGTGGTGATCTTGCGGGCCGAGGGGCGCGGCTTTTGCGCCGGGGTCGATATCAAGGAGATCAATGCCAAGGGGGACGCGGCGCTGGTCGGGGTCAACCGCGGCTGCGCCGCCGCGTTTGCCGCCGTCTACGACTGCGAAGTGCCGGTCATCGCCGCCGTGCAGGGATTCTGCCTGGGTGGCGGTATCGGGTTGGCCGGCAACGCCGACATGGTCGTGGCGTCCGACGATGCCACCTTCGGACTGCCCGAGGTGGATCGGGGCGCGCTCGGGGCGGCCACCCATCTGGCTCGCCTGGTCCCTCAGCACGCCATGCGCAAGATGGTCTACACCGCCAAGCCCATCTCGGCCTCCGAGTTGGCCTCCTACGGATCAGTGGCGTCGGTCGTGCCCGTGGGCGACCTCCACGCCGCGGCGCTGTCGCTGGCCGCCGAGATCGCCACCAAGAGCCCCAGCATCATCCGACGGGCCAAGGAATCGCTCAACGGCATCGACCCCGTCGACGTGAAGCGCAGCTACCGGTTCGAGCAAGGCTTCACCTATGAGCTCCATGTCCGCGGCGTGGCCGACGAGCAACGCGCCGCCTTCGTCGAAAAGCGCGACGCCGACACCTCGACATGATCCGGCGCACCACATGAGCGACAAGCGCACGACGGTGGACGACATCGTCGGCGAACTCCGTTCGGGCATGACCATCGGCATCGGGGGCTGGGGCTCGCGCCGCAAACCCATGGCCGTTGTTCGCGCCCTGTGCCGCTCGGACCTGACCGACCTGACCGTCGTGGCCTACGGCGGCCCCGACATCGGCCTGCTCTGCGCCACCGGCAAGGTGCGCAAGGTGGTGTGCGGCTTCGTCACCTTGGACTCCATCGCGCTCGACCCGCACTGGCGGGCCGCTCGCCAGCAAGGGCGGGTCGAGGTCATGGAGGTGGACGAGGGCATGTTCTTCCAGGGGCTCCAGGCCGCGGCCTGGCGGGTGCCCTTCCTGCCCACCCGGGCCGGGCTCGGGTCCGACGTGCTCACCGTCAACCCCGACCTTCGCCTGGTCCGCTCCCCCTACGGCGCCGACAGCCCGTTTCTCGACGACCCGTCCGACGCCGAGGTCGAACTGGTCGCCATGCCGGCCCTGCACCTCGATGCCGCCATCATCCATACCAACCGGGCCGACGTGGCCGGCAACGCCCAGATCCTCGGGCCCGACACCTTCTTCGACCCGCTCTTTCTCGGAGCGGCCGATCGTCGCTTCGTCACCACCGAGCGCGTGGTGGAGCACGGGAGCTTGACCGACGAGGGTCCACTCAACACGGTGGTCATCCACCGCATGATGACCGACGGGGTGGTCGAGACTCCCGGGGGGGCGCACTTCACCGCCAATCCGCCCGACTACGGGCGCGACGAGGCGTTCCAGAAGGAGTACGCCGCCTCGGCCGGTGACGCCGAGGCGTGGCGCGCCTTTGCGCAGCGCTACCTGCACGTGACCGAATCGGAGTACCAGGCGCACGTGAAGGAACCGAGCGCGTCATGAGCGATGACGCCGGCGTGAGCCGCGCCGAGTCCTGCGTCATCGCCTGTGCCGACGCCTGGCGCGGCGCCGGCGAGATCATGGCCAGCCCGTTCGGCAACATCCCCGCCCTCGGGGCCCGGCTGGCCAAGTCGACCTTTGCCCCCGACCTGGTCTTGACCGACGGTGAGGCCGCCCTCATGGTCGGCGCACCCCCGCTCACCGCCCGACCGGAGGAGTTGATTCGTGAAGCGGCCATGCCGTATCGGAGCGTGTTCGACGTGGTGTGGTCCGGGCGGCGGCACATCATGATGATGGCCAGCCAGATCGACCGCGACGGGAACCAGAACATCTCGGCCATCGGCGACCACGCTCATCCCAAGGTGCAACTGGTCGGCGTGCGGGGGGCGCCGGGCAATTCGGTCAACCACCCGACCAGCTACTGGGTGCCCGACCACTCCGTTCGCAGTTTCGTGGCGCGGGTCGATGTGGTGAGCGGCGTCGGTTACGCCCGGGCGGCAGCGGCCGGAGCCGGGGCCACTCGTTTTCACGACGTCCGGCGCGTCGTCTCCAACCTCGGCGTGTTCGACTTCGAAACCCCGGACCACACCATGCGCCTGGCCTCGCGTCACCCCGGCGTCAGCGTGGAGGACATCGTCGGCGCCACCGGGTTCGCCCTGACCATTCCCGACGACGTGGCGGAGACCCGACTTCCCACGCCCGAAGAGCTCGACCTGCTGCGCACGGTGCTGGACCCGACCTCGCGGCGCGACCGGGACGTCAAGAGCTGACCGCCACGCCGACCGTCCGCCATCCCGCCCTGCACACCGAGTTCTGCGCCCAGGTGGGGGTGCGCTACCCAATCGTGCAGACCGGCATGGGCTGGGTGGCAGGACCGCGGCTGGTGGCGGCCACCGCCAACGCGGGCGCCCTGGGGATCCTGGCCTCGGCCACCATGACGCTGGAGGAGCTCGCCGCCGCCATCGGAGAGGTACGGGCCCGGACGACGGCGCCCTTCGGCGTCAACCTGCGCACCGACGTGGCCGACGTCGGTGACCGCATCGCCCTGATGATCGAGACCGGGGCCCGGGTGGCCAGCTTCGCCCAGGCTCCCAATCCCGCGCTGGTCACGCGCTGCAAGGAAGCCGGTCTGTTCGTCATGCCCACCGTGGGGGCGCGGCGCCATGCCGAGAAGGTGGCCGAGTGGGGCGTCGACGCGGTCATCGCCCAGGGTGGCGAAGGCGGCGGCCACACCGGCCCGGTGCCCACATCGCTCCTATTGCCCCAGGTGGTCGAGGCCGTCGGCGATCGCGTCCTCGTCATCGGCGCCGGTGGCTTCTTCAGCGGTCGCGGCCTGGTCGCCGCGCTGGCCTACGGCGCCTCGGGCATCGCCATGGGGACCCGATTCCTGCTCTCGGCGGAGAGCCGGGTGCCCGACGCCATCAAGGCGCAGTATGTCGCCACGCCGGTGACGGGCACCGTGGTCACCACCAAGGTTGACGGCGCGCCGCAACGGGTGGTGCGTACCGATCTGGTGGAACACCTCGAGTCCCAGGGCTGGCTGCGCGCGCTGCCGCGGGCCTTGCGCAGCGCCCATCAGTTCCGCCGTGAATCCGGAGCATCACTCGTGGCGCTCCTCAAGGAGGGACGAGCCATGAAAGAAGGCAACGATCTCACCTGGCCGCAAGTCGTCATGGCCGCCAACGCACCCGTGATGACCAAGGCGGCACTGGTCGACGGCCGGACGGACGTGGGCGTGCTGCCCACCGGTCAAGTGGTTGGTCTGATCGACCAATGGCCGGCGGTGGCCGACATCATTGACAGCGTCATGGCCGAAGCCGACGAGGTATTGCAGCGCTGGAACTCGCCGACCTCGACCGGAGGCGGCGCCTCGCCCTAGGCCGAGGTGCCGCCCTGTGCGACGCGACGCAACAGGTTGGACACCCGCTGATGGGTCACGCCGAAGAGATGGGCGATGCTCGGAATGCTCTGTCCTTCGGCCCGCAGGGCCACGACCAAGGATCGGCGCAGGTACCCGCTGGCCTCGGACTGGCGGCGCAGGACCGTGCTCACCATCTGCACGGTTCCCGGCTCCTCCTCGTCGGACAGGATGGTCCGCCACTCCTTGCCGCTCTCTCGTGCCAGGCGCAGTGCGCCCACCCGCTGGAAGAGCAACCGCTCCTGCTCGGCATTCTCACGCAAGACCAGTTCCAACTCGCCCAGAGCCTTGAGCACCTCATCCGTCTCGGCTCTCGGACTCGCTTCGTTGTGGTCCGTCACCGTGCCGTTGGCTCCTTCTCGACTTTGCACGGCATTACGGGACCTCTCCACATCGGTTGCCAGCATCCAGACTCCTTCCGCCGTGTCGTTCCATCCAATGTGACCGTTCGGCACATCGTGACGCCTATCAGCGCAAACTGGACTCAGGTCAGCCTAAGCAAAGCCGGCGCGGAATTGCGGTCGCCACTAGGGATACCCCGAAACCCGAGTTCCCAATCCTAGAATTTCGCTCGGCGCCTTCAGGGCACTCAGCGGGTGAGGAGAACCGACGATCCGTGCCCGAAGAGGCCCTGGTTGGCCGTCACCGCCACCCGGGCCCCCTCGACCTGGTGCCCGGTCGCCGTCCCGCGCAGCTGCCAGACCGATTCGCAGACCTGGGCGATGGCCTGGGCCGGGATCGCTTCCCCGAAACAGGACAGGCCACCGGATGGATTGACCGGAACCCGGCCCCCGAGCGAGGTGACACCGTCGCGCAGCAACTTCTCGGCCTCCCCCTCCCCGCACAGGCCGATGTCCTCGTACCAGTCCAGTTCGAGGGCGGCC
>DASZJQ010000158.1:0-10904 GCA_035947875.1 Acidimicrobiales bacterium | reverse complement strand
GCACCCGTTCTACATGTGGTACTGGTGCGCCCATGCGCTCGAGCACCTGGGCCGGGTCATCATCGTGGGGGGCGATCCCAAAGCAGTGCGGCGACTGGGGTTCTCACCGGCGTCGTCGCTGAACGACGCGCTGGAGATCGCGTCCGACGTGGTTGGGCCATCGCCCACGCTGACCCACTTGCACGCGCCTCCGATCATGATGGCGGACGTGCACTGATGCGCGAGAGCGACCGCGACCGCGACTGCGACTGCGGCCGGCGCTGATGGCGGCGTCGGTAGGCGATCGGGCCCGGCACCTCATGGCCCGCGCCCGCTCAACTCGATTCCCCCTGGCCCCACCCTCGTGGCCCACCACCGTCGATCGTCCCGACCCCGAGCGCAAGGTCGGCCTGGACTACGACCACGAGTGGTCGCGCCGTTACCCGGTGCGACTGGCCCGGGCCCTGGTCATGGACAACGTCACCCGCCCGTTGGCGCGCGTGATGGCTCCCGCCACCATTCGTGGCCTCGAGCACCTGCGGCACGTCGAGGGTCCGGTGATCTTCGCGGCGAACCACGCGAGCCACATCGACACCCCGTTGTTGTTGACGACCCTGCCGGTCGAGTTCCGCCATCGCACGATCGTGGCGGCCGCCTCGGACTACTTCTTCGACCGCACCTGGAAGTCCGTGCTGTGGTCGTTCTCGCTGGCCGCCATCCCCATTGAGCGGAGCAAGGTCAACCGCCGGTCGGCCGACGCCGCCGCTGGGCTGTTGGCGGACGGGTGGAATCTGGTCATCTTTCCCGAGGGCGGCCGCTCACCGGACGGCTGGACCCAGCCCTTCCGGGGCGGCGCCGCCTACCTGGCCCGGCGGACCGGTCGGCCGGTGGTGCCGGTGTATCTGCACGGCACGCGCCACGTTCTGCCCAAGACAGCCGAGCGGGGCGCTCGGGGCCCCGGAGGGTCGGGCACCGAGTCCAGGCGTGGGGGCGGGCTACGACGTTCTCCGATCTCCGTCCTGTTCGGGGCGCCGCTCACCCCCGATGAAGGGGAGAACGCCCACCGTTTCTCGGACCGCATCGAGGCATCGGTGGCGACCCTGGCCCGTGAGGTCCACACTGACTGGTGGGAGGCGCGGCGCTCGATCAGCCAGGTGGAGCCGGTGCCGGGGGCCGAGACCATCCATCGAGGTCCCGAAGCGCCGGCCTGGCGCCGGTCCTGGGCGCTCGACACGCCGCCCAATGCGGGTGGACGTGGCTCGACGCGGTGGCCCGAATAGCTCATCTGTTCACTGCCACCCCAGTTCGCGGGGCACCGTAGTGTGGACAGGTGCCTCGTGACGACGACAGGCCTGGCGCTCACCACAATCCCTTCGTGGCGTTCACCCGTATTTCTATGCAGCTGTCACACCGGCACGTCGAATTCGTTCGTGGTGTACCAATCCTTCGGACGATATTCGACGTATACCCAGACCAGAGACCACGACCAGAGACCAGAGGGAGACCAGAATTATGGAACTGATAACGCGAAACCCAGAGACGACCCACCGATTCCCCATCGGGCGCATGGCGGCTATCGCCCTGGCCGCAGGGGGGTTGTCAACTTCGGCCCTCCTGGTCGGTAGCGCAGGTGCCACGACGGCCAGGGCCAGCGCGTCGAAGACAGTTGTCGTTTCGACCGCTCACAACTCCACGATCGGCACGTACCTCGTGAGCGGCAAGACGGTCTACACCTTGAAGAAGAACAACACGCCCTGCACCAGCGCGTGCGTCGCGATCTGGCCCGAGGTGGTGCTACCCAAGGGAGTGACCAAGGCGACCGCTGGAACCGGTGTCACTGCGTCCAAACTCGGCACGGTGAAGCGCTCGGGCGGAGTCCTCCAGGTCACGTATGGCGGAAAAGCCCTCTACTACTTTGTCGGAGACTCGGGTCCCGGGAAAGTGACCGGCAACAACCTGGCGGACACATGGGGCACGTGGTTCGCGGTGGTGACAGCCAAGGCGGCCGGCTCGAGCTCGAGCTCTTCCGGCTCCGGTTCGACGAGTAGCGGAACCGGGGGCGCTGGGTTCTAGCGCGCGAGTTAGCGCCTGAGAGGTCGTCATGTCTGTCATAGTTGCGCCCGGTCGCTCCCATGCGCCTGCGCCCCTTCGCTCCCCCGCTCCTGCTCCTGCTCCTACTGATCGAGCTCCAGCAGAGCCAAACGGTCGGACAGCGAAGGGGGCGCTGGTCGCGCTGTCGTCGCGTGTGTATCTCCCCGCGTGTTCGATTGCTGCCCTGGCCGCCGTCCTCGTGGGGATCGGTTGGTCCAATCGCTGGGGTGGTGCGGACTTCGTCGGCGCCATGACGAGTCTTCGTGTCGTCGTGGTGGGTCCGCTCACCCTTGCGATCATCGGGCTCTTCCTCATCGTGGAGCGATTGCGGCCGGCACAGCGACGCCCGATCTTCGCCCGCGGCTACCGCCAGGACCTCCTTTACACGGTGCTCAACGCGACACTCGTCGTGCCGCTCGTCGCCGCGTTGGCTCTGTCCTTCTCGGAAGTGGTCCACAGGTCGCTCCCGTGGCTCGTCTTGGCGAGGATCAACACATTGCCGCGGTGGGGGGCGATTGCCATTATTTTTGTGGCAATGGACGGGCTGAATTGGTTTGCGCACCTGGGGAATCACCGGGTCCGAGTGCTCTGGCGATTCCATGAACTTCACCACTCCCAAGAGGACATGAGCGTGCTCACGGTCTTTCGCACGCACCCGCTCATTCATGTGTCCTACCTGGTCGCACTCATCCCGGGCATCGTGCTCCTGGCCAACGGTGCGCTCCCGACAACCCTTCTCGTCATTTATGGACTCATCGTCGCGTTCGCGCATTCGAACACCAACCTGGGCTTCGGACCTCTCGAACGGATGTTCGTCAGTCCGAACTACCACCGGATTCACCACAAGTTGGACGGACCACAGGACGTCAACCTCGGCTTCGCCCTCACGATCTGGGACCAACTCTTCCATCGAGCGGTGTTCCCGACGCCCGAGACGATCCGGACCGACACCGGACTGCCGGGTCGACCGTTGGTGGTCGAACAGGCTGCAGAGCGACCGCGCCATATCTCGGTCTTCGCCGCGCAGCTCGTGGCGCCGTTCCGTCCGATGCACGACCGCACGAATCTCCCGTCTATTCGGGACGGGTCTGGTGGGGACCCGTCTAGTGCGGACCCGTCTAGTGCGGACCCGTCTATTCGGGCATGGACTCGTCGGCCCAGGGGTGGCTCGGATCGGTCGTTCGACTGCCAGTCTCCGGCTGATCCCGCCACGTCAAGCGCAGCCGAAGAATCCGTGGTGGCCTGAATGATGGTGACCGCCGCACTACCGACGCGTCGGGAACGCGCCCGTTCATTGTTGGCAACCGTGCTCAGTACCCGCACCGCTCCGCTCCCCGCTGACCTCGCCCTCGTTGCCGCACGTATCGCACTCGCCTGGATCTTCATCTACTACGGGGCCGGAAAACTCTTCGGGGCGTTCAACGGCCCCGGCCTCCACGGAACGGCTCTCTATTTTTCAAATACCGCCCACCTCCATCCAGGAGGGTTTTTCGCCGTCCTCGGCGGCGTGATCGAGTTGGGCTCGGGCGTCGCCCTCGCCCTCGGCCTGGCCTCCCGCGTTGCCGGCGTCGCTCTCTTCGGGGACATGGTCATGGCGATGATCACCGTCACCTGGTCGACTGGGATCAACTCGCAGACGGCGCCTCCCGGTTACCAATTGAACCTCGCGCTCGGAGTCCTCGCCCTGGTCGTTGCGATTTTCGGCTCTGGCCGGTTCAGCCTCGACGCGCTGATCGAGCGACACGTCGTCGCGACGTAACCATGGGCCGACAGCTAAGCACCGCGGCCGCTGATCTTGGCAGTTGGGGAGCTGTCGGGACACTTCGAAACGAGAGCGACGACTCATGAATCCGACGGCGGCGGACCGGGGACGAGCACCCCCGATCAACGGCACCGGCACGGCCGGGCGCCTCACGAGACGAGTGAGGTTGCGAACGCCCAAGAGCGGGTGTCGCTGATGTTCAGGGCCAGTGGCAGCCGCCAATCCGATGGACCACCTGAGGAAGCTTCCGCTCGCCGGTCAGCCAGCCGTCCGAAGCCGGAACGCTCCCCACCCCGCCGTTGGTTGGGGCCGGATTTCCTGTCTCCCCGATCCGAGCGTCTCATCCGGATCGCGGGGAACCTCGTCGGAGCGGCCGGCGCGGCACTCTTTGCCAAGGCGAGCGTCCAGTACTACCTGCACACCCACACTTTCATCGGCGCGGCGTTCCTCGTCGAGCAGATGTGGGTTGTGGTGGCCTACCTCATCCGACGCCCTGCCCGCACGGTAACCCGACGGCTCGGCGACTGGCTTCTTGCTTTCGGCGGCACGTTCGGCGGTGTGTTGTTCCGGCCAGTGGGCGCTCATCCGCATTGGGGTGTGGTGGCAGGGCTTGGCGTCCAGCTTCTCGGCCTCGCCATCTGCATCGTGTCGTTCCTTACGCTCGGCCGCTCCTTCGGCTTCGCCGCCGCCGATCGCGGGCTGGTACGGCGTGGCCCGTACGCCGTTGTCCGCCATCCCATCTATGCCTCCTACGTTTTGCTTCAGTTCGGGTACCTGCTGCAGAGCATTTCCGTGTGGAACGCCCTCGTGATGTTGTTCGCGTCCAGTTGCAACGTGGGTCGAGCGCTGGCCGAGGATCGCGTACTGGCGACGAACGAGCAGTACTGCGCCTATCGCGCTCAGGTCAGGTGGAGGTTCCTCCCCGGCGTCTGGTAATCGTCTGGTCGTCCCTCAGCGGGACAGTTCGCACCACATGGCTCGCCTTTCCGCGAGCTGACTTACCGATCGTTTCGGCGACGGACCCTGTGCCGGACCTTGCGTCCGGTGGCGCCGGCGCGGTGTGGGCCGAGGCGCGCCAATCGCAGGCGCTCGTGAGCCGAGTCATCGAGTGGCATCAGCGCGCTGGCGTCGGTATCGAGGGCCCACGCCAGCAGGAGATCGGCCATCGCTGGATTGCGGGCCAGGACCGGCCCGTGCAGGTAGGTTCCCATCACCCGACCGGTGACGGCGCCCTCCGTGCCCGAACCGTCGCCGTTGCCGACACCGCGCGTCACCCGGGCCAGGGGCGTGATGCCCTCGGCCAACGTGGTGACACCGCCATGGTTTTCGAAGCCGGTCAACGTGGGCAGCGTTGCCGGTGCAAGGACGGTGGCGGCGACCTCAGCCGTGACTTCGCCCACCGCACGCGAGCCCACGCCCTTGCTGGTGGTCAGTCCGAGCAACCCGACTCCCTCGTGTGGCGTGCCGTCCGCCCCCGGAAACGTGGACCCGACGATCTGATAGCCGGCGCACACCGCCAGGACGACGGCGCCGGCTTCGACGCGGCGTACCAACGTTCGATCGTCGATGAGTGCTCGGGCGGCGCGCACTTGGGGACCATCCTCGCCACCCCCCAGGCAGTAGATGTCGGCCTCGGGGAGAGGGGCATCGGACGACGCCTGCGCCAGTTCGGCCTCGATGCCCCGCCACTGGGCCCGTCGGGTCAGGATCAGGCCGTTGCCGCCGTCACCGTAGGTGCCGAGCAGGTCGGGGTACACGACGACGACGCGCAGCGGTGCCCTCATGGCCGCGCCCCGAGCAGCTCGCCGAAGGCCGTGTAGTTGCCAATGACGTCGACCATAGTGAGGTCGACTGGCCTCGCGTCGACTGGGCTTGCGTCGTCGCCCATCATCGCCGCCGTGTGCACGGCCGTCAGGGGATCGGATTCGACCAGGTGGGCCACGTCGGCATAGTGCAGGCGCACCGAGAGGTCGGCGGAGCGGTCACCAGTGGCCACCACGGCGCGGCCGGCCAGACGTTCGAAGGGCACGTCCCACAGCCAACTCGGGTCGGCCCCGTCGGCGGTCCGCGCGTTGATGCTGACCACGAGAGGACCGCGATCCTGCGCCACCAGATCGAGCAGCTCGCTCCAGCCGGCCGGGTTCTTGGCCAGCATGAGCCGGGTCGGCACGCCACCCAGCACCCGGGTGGCGAAGCGGCCGGCCACCTCTTCGATCTGGCCCATGGCCGCCAACGCGTCGCCGGCGTCGATCCCCACGGTCTCGGCCGCCACGGCCACCATCAACGCGTTGGCCCGGTTGAAACGTCCGGGCAGGTTCAAGGCGATCTCGTAGGAGCGACCATCGGCCCAGAGCCCGTGGTGGGTCGAACCGTGATCGGTCAGCAGGAGCGTGGCGGTGACCGGCGGCCGGGTGAAACCGCACCCGGTCCCGCAGTGCCACTCACCGGTGCCGTCGTCCGCAAAGGTGATGCGACCCTCGCACGAGGGGCAGCCGGCGGCATCGAGGTGCCAACTCAGTCCGGCACCCACCCATGACACGTGTGCCGCCGCCCCGGCCGCCCAGACCACCAGTGGGTCATCGGCGTTGGCGATCACCGCCGTGTGCGGCGCCGCCGCCAGGGCGGCCCGCCAGCGGTTGGCCACCATCCGGACCTCGTTGGTGCGATCAAGTTGGTCCCGCGACAGGTTGAGCAGGAGCACCATGTCGGCACCGGTCGCCGCCAGCACCCGGGGAAGGTAGATCTCGTCCACCTCGAGCACGGCTCGCTTGGCCCGCCGGTTGGCAACCAGGGCCGCCACGTGTCCGGGCGGCATGTTCGACCCGGTCTCGTTGCTCACCACATCGTCACCGTGGGCGCCGAGCGCGACGGCCAGCAGCCTGGTCGTTGTGGTCTTACCGTTCGTCCCGCTGATCAGAGCCACGCGCCGGCCCGCCGTCAATCGCCGCAGGAGCTGTGGGTCGACCTTCAGGCCGGCCCGACCGCCGGCCACCGTGCCCTGGCCCCGGCCGAGACGACGCGACGTGGCGTTAACCGCGCGCGTCGTCGTGAGCGCGAGGCGATACCTCACTGCTCCGTCACGAAGGAGGTTTGGTGCGCGCCAATTCGGAGGCCGTCGGCTGGTGACGCACTCTCGATTCTTCGGGGAGCAGTTCGGAAATGGCCGACATGATGGCCGCGGTGTCCTCCACTGCGTCGCGTAATGCGAGCGGGATCGGTCGACCGATCCGAATGGTGATCTTCGGGGGATGGCGGACGAGCGTCACGTCGGGCATCCGGGCCGAGCGCGGCCATACCGCCTCGGTACCCCACAGGCCGATCGGGATTACCGGCGCGCCCGTCGCCGCAGCCAGGCGGGCCGTGCCGGTCTTGCCGTGGAGCTCGGTGTCGAAGAAGGCTTCGCCCCTGGGGATGGTGCCCTGGGGCAGCACGATGACCACCTCGCCGGCTCGCAGGGCGGCCTCGGCGGCGCGCAGCGCCTGATCGGACCCGCTGCCGCGGTCGACCGGGATACCGCCGATGGCCCTGGCCACGATGCCCACGACCGGCGCGTCGAACATCTCCTTCTTCCCGAGGAAACGCACCGGGCGACCGATTTTGGCGGCGACGAGGGCCAGTGCCGCCACGTCGAAGTAACTGCGGTGGTTGGCGGCCAACAACACAGGCCCAGTCGACGGAATGCGCTCGATCCCGTCGAGGTCGAAACGCGCGTACGGGAATGATGCCGGGCGGACGAACGGGCGGATCACGTGATACGGCTCGAATCCGACCAGGGACGGCACACCCGGCGGGCGGTCCCAGTGGGCGATGGGCCAACGCCGCGCCGCCGCGATCAGGGTCAGGCCCGGGTCGGGATTGACGGCGAGCGGATAGCCGACCGAGGAGAGCAGGGGCGTATCGAAGACGCTGTCGCTGCAGGCATGGCACTCGGCCAGATCAATGTCGTGATCCTCCGCCCAGTCCCGGACTGCTTTGAGCTTGCCCGTCCCCCAGACGAAGCCCTCGAACAGGCGGCCGGTGTAGCGCCCGTCCTCGTTGGTTTCGTACCTGGTAGCGATGACGTCGTCGAAGCCCATGGCCTCGGCGAACGGAGTGATCATGTCGGCCGGCGTCGTGGTGGCCAGCACCAGTTTGTGGCCGGCCCGGCGGAACTCTTCCAGATACTGCGGGGCGAACGGAGCCACCATCGTGATGAGCTCCGCCACAGCTCGCTTGCCGGCCTGGCGCACCTGGTCCTGGCGCCAACCCTTGGCCACCCGGGCCGCGGCCCGAACCAGGCCCATCGAAATGAGGTTCTCTCCGAGGCGGTCATTGATGGCGTAGAGCAGCTTGTCCCCGGGCAGGCTGCGTCCCTTGGGCAGCACCCCTTCGTCGACCAGGGCCCGGTTCAGCGCTAGTCCCGAGGCGTGAGCGAGGAGCGTGCGGTCGAGATCGATGAAGACGGCTGATGCTGTGGGGGTGGCCACGGGCGCCCAGCCTACGGCGTTGGCTGCCTGTGGCATACCTGCAGGTTGGGTGGGCGGGCGAGGGTGCTGGGGGTCGAGTGCCGGGGGCTCCGGGTGCCGGGTCGCCATGACCCGCGTGCTTGTGACCCCTCTTGCGCCTCTGTGTGCCTATGACCTGTCGCGCCTACAGGGCCTGTGGCGCAGCGGCCCGCCCGTCCATGATCAGCAGGGTCGAGGTCGCCGTGGCCACGACCTTGTCGTTGGCGTCGAAGACCTCCGCCGAGGCGAAGGCGACCCGCCGCCCGGGCTTCGTCACCCTCCCGACGGCCCGGAGCCGTCCCGAGTCAACCGTGACCGGGCGCAGATAGCTGACGTTGAGGTCGACGGAGGTGTAGGCCACCCCGGCCTCGAGGGTGGTTTGCACAGCACACCCCACCACGGAGTCGGCCAAGGTGCAGACCAAGCCGCCGTGCACGACACCAATCGGGTTGTAGGCCGACTCGTCGGGGGTGCACTCGAAGGCCACGCGGCCCACCTCGACGTCGGTGATCACGAAGCCAAAGACCGAGGCCATCGGCGGGGGCGCCACCCTCGCGTCCTTGATGGCCCGGATGAATGCCAACCCGCTGATGGTCGATCCCAGCTCAGCGGTAGGCGCCGGGTCGAACCACGTGATGGTTCTTGAACGTGGCACGCCCCACTCCGCCGGCGTCGGTCCCGGTCCGGGTGCGGGTGCGGGCGCAGGTGCCCCAGCCGATGCGGCTGTATCTGCCGATCCGGCTGCCCCCGCCGATGTCGTTGCGGGAACCGACACCCGGCCCGTCACGGATCACCCGCGGTCAGATCACACGATTTCTTCACGCAACCCAGCCTAACCAGCACAGTTTCATGACACAACTCAGGTCGGAGGCCCGAACGATCCGGCGCCTCGATATACAGCTGCGGGATCGTCCTGGAACAGCGAACTGTCCCGGAAAAAGGTGAAGGGATCGCCGGGGGGGGTTGGCGATCCCTTCACAAGACTCATCAGAGGATGGAGGGGGGATTCCGTCTCTCTGTGGTCTGAGACCCATTCTGCCGGTCCATCACCAATCTGTCAACCAGCTTTACGAGATACTTACTATCTTATAATGTGATTGCCAGGAGAACTCCTGCAAGCAGGTCGAGAAGGAATCGTCCCATGGAGCTGAAACATCTGCAAGCACTTGTAGGCATTGCCGACACCGGGAGCTTCTCGGCGGCCGCGGCGACGATCGGGACGGTTCAATCCAACGTCTCGGCCCATATCGCCCGCCTTGAGCGTGAGCTGCAGGTCCAACTGGTCGACCGGTCCTCGGGCCACCTGACCGAGGAGGGCGACGTCGTGGTCCAACGGGCCCGCCGGGTCATGAGCGAGCTCACCGACATGGTGGCCGACGTGGTGGCCCTGCGCCAGGAAGTGGTCGGCACGGTGCGCCTGGGGATGATCGGCACCACCGGCCGCTGGCTGGTGCCGCAGCTTTTCGACCTGCTGCGGGCCCGTCACCCGCACATCCACCTCAATGTGGCGGAGGGTTCCAGCATGCAGCTCGAGGTCCAACTCGGCTCCGGCCAACTGGACCTGGCCGTCGTCACCCTTCCCCTCTCCGGCGACGAGGTCATCGCTGCGCACCTCTTCGACGAGGACCTCATGCTGGTCGTGCCGCGTGATCATCCTTGGGCGATGGAACCTCTTCTCCCTCTCGCCCGATTGGCCGACATGGAACTTCTGCTGCCCGCACCGGGTACGGCCCTGCGGGCGGAGATCGATGCCGCCGTCGTACCGGCCCGGGTCGCCCTGCGTCCCGCCATGGAGCTCGATGGGGTCCGCATGATCGCCTCCCTCGCCTTCGACGGCTACGGCTCGGCCATTCTTCCGGCCACCGCCGTGCCCGGCCACCTGCGGGAGCGCTTCGCGCTCTTGCCCATCGAGGGGATGCCCCGGCGCCGGGTCGGAGTGGCCCAACGGCGACGGGGTCTCCTCTCGGCCCCGGCCAAGGCCGTCGTCGACGTCCTCGGCCTCGTGGTGGCCGACTCGCTGGCCATGCCCGATGGCATCCACCCGACGGCGATCCCGGCCTAATTGCACAAGACCAGATCGCACAAGACGGACCGGCCCGCCGAAAACCGCGCCAGGGCCATGCGCCAGGGGTCATGCGCCAGGGGTCATGCGCCAGGGTTCATGCTTCCGGGGGGCGCGGAGACCTCCACATGGTCCAAAGTTTGGGGCCGCGGCCCGGGAGGTCGACCTCGCGGGTGACCTCGAAACCGTGGCGGCGGTAGAACGGAACGTTGCGCTCCTTCGACGATTCGAGATACGCCCCGAACCCTTCGTGATCGCAACGGTCGAGGGCGGGTCGCATCAACGACGAGCCCACGCCCTGCCCCTGGCGCGCCGGTTCCGTCCCCAGGGTGGCCAGATACCAGTGAGGCTCCTTCGGGTGCATCGACTCGATGAGGTTCAACAGTTGCAGGGTCGTCTTCAGGTGAGCAACGACGAATGGGAGAACTGGCGCGAGGGCGGCGATGCTCCGTAGCCCGGTCAGGTAGGGCTTGCCCGGCGGGGCCCAGATAGCCGAACCCGAATGGTCGTCAGTGGTGTAGCAACC
>DASZJQ010000157.1:0-11059 GCA_035947875.1 Acidimicrobiales bacterium | reverse complement strand
GTTACACAATTGGCTGGAACAGCTATTCGGCATCCGGACAGTCCGTTCCGCACGCTCATCTCCACGTCCTTCTGCGGTATGGGGACGAGCCCCTGGCGGGCAAGGGACTCCGCTGGCTTCTTCGACAACCGAACAATGTCCGACCAGAGCCCACATCAACAGGGTCTGGCTCGAGAGTCTTCCTGGACGAGAAGCACTGACTGGGCTGCCCCATTACACCGGGAATAGCGGTACCTAGTGCCGCGTCATCCAACGTTCGCACCTTCGCCTGGCGGCACATGCGTGGCACGATCGACCCGCGTCGGGGAGGATGGGTTCGCCGACGGACCCCTTCGTCGGGTGCACTTGGTGGGCCATTGCCATGACCGGAATCGAAGCTTCGACCTCTCCCCCCGCTTTGCCGCGCTGGTTTGGACCTAGAGCCAGCCCAGATGATCCGGCCGTCTCGGCCCTGATCAACCGCGTCGCGCGAGGGGCCCGATGGGCAGACATTGGCGGTGGATTCAACCTCAACCTGCGGATAGACGCGGAGCCGCCGGTTGTCCTCCGGGTTCACAGGCCATGGGTCCGCCGCGGGCGAGTCGCGGGACTGCGGCGTTTGCGAGAACGGCTCCAGCGGACGCAAGTCCGCGTCGCTCGGCCGACTCCGGTTTCCGGCTGCGACCTCCTGAGGGTCGCTGATCGTTGGGCTGAGCTTGAGGAGTTCATCGATCACGTGCAGCCACGGACGAACAAGGACTCCTATGTCCGCCTATTCGAGGAGCTCGGACGCCTTCACACTGCGCTCAAAGCAGTCTGGGAGCCCAGTCCGCCCGAACCCCTCGACGACCACAGAACCTTCGGCCAACTGCGTTACTCGGTCGGCTTCACACGCCGCAGGCTCGGACCCCGATGCGAGCCGGTCGTGCATCGGATGCGCCAACTGACTGGCGAGCTCTCCACACTCCGGAAGGAGGTCGAACTGCCCTTTACTCCGATTCATGGAGACTACAAATTGGGCAACGCAGGAGAGCTGTCAGACGGCTCATGGGCCACCTTCGATCTGGATTTTGCGAGGGTCAGGGAGCGGCTGTACGACGTCGCAGCCAGCCTGCACCACGTCGCAGAGGGCGGCGAATTGCTCGAGCCGAGACGACTGCTCGACGCCTACGAAGGCACGGCTCCGGAACCGCTCACTCGCGACGAGCACCGTTGGCTCCCCGGGGCTCTAGCCCTTGTACCCTTGCACTGGGCAGCCACCGCAGGGCTCGTGGGCGACAGCATCCACGAGGCCGAGAGCGCAGTGACCGCCGCCGAGGCCTGGTGGTCGCGCCGGGCTGAACTCTCGTCGTAGTCCGGCGGCCGCGCTCGGGGACTGGAGTTCTCGGCCGAGCTTCGACTCCACTGAAGCGGCTGGCATGTCGCGCTAACCAACCTCTGCGTGGAGGAGCGTACCCTAGGGCGTGCCTTAGCCTCCCAACCCGGCCGGCAGTCGCATAAGTGCCGATTCCGAGCGTTTCGGACCCGGGCTTGGACGAGCTCGAGACCCATCCGGTATCGCTCCGACCTGAAGTGTCCCGGAACGACGGCTCGGGGTCGCTCGCCGATCGCGGGCGTTTCCCTGAACACGCGCCCCAGAACGTACGGGTGCAGCCGTCAACCGTGGCCCCCGACGTGCCGTTAGGTGGCGGGGTTATGCAGGTGATCGGACGGACGGGACAGGTGTCCCCAGGCCGCAAAGAGCGGCGGACAAGGCCTTCGGATTTCAGCGGGGTGCGCCATTCGCGAAAGTGACTACTCGATGCTAGGTGGACCCTCAGAGAAGATCAATGTACGGGGGCACCCCGACAGGGATCGGAATCAGATGCCCGCGCAAACGTCTCTTGGTCGATACCTCTCGGTCTGATGCATAGGACCGGGTCCACCTTCGAAGGAAGCAATAATCCTTTGACAGCTCTCGCCCCTTGGCGCTAGACGTGCCCAATGTCAAACAAGAGCGCAATCGTGACCGGGTGTTCGAGTGGTATTGGGAGGGCAACCGCCCTGGAGCTGACCGCACGGGGCTACGAGGTCGTTGCCAGCGCACGACGGTACGAGTCGATCGCCGATCTGGCCGTCGCGCGTACCTTGACCCTCGACGTCGACTCCGATGAGTCCGTGGCCGCTGCGCAGGCCGCTGTCGGCCCCGTCGACGTCCTGGTGAACAACGCAGGCTTCGGGATCGAGGGACCGGTGGAGGAGGTGCCCCTCGTCGAGGTTCGCCGGGCGTTCGAGACGAACTTCTTCGGCGCGGCGCGCATGATCCAGGCCTTCGTCCCCGCTATGCGCGAACGGGGCACGGGAACGATCGTCAACGTCACCTCCGTCGCGGGAATCGTCGGCGGCCCCTTGGCCGGGTTCTACTCGGCGACCAAGTTCGCCCTTGAAGCACTGTCCGAGTCTTTGCACCTAGAGGTAGGCCACTTCGGCGTCAAGGTGCTCGTGGTGGAACCGGGCGCGATTGCGACTCGCTTCGGGGACAACATGGTGGACCTCCGCGGCCAACCCGGACCCTACGCCGAGCTGGCCACGATGTGGGAGAGCGCCATGGGTGTTCTTGGTGGCGGGGGGCCGGCACCGGGTCCCGAGCTCGTGGCAACGAAGATCTGCGATGCGCTAGAAGCAGAGCAACGTCCGCTCCGCCTGCCGGTCGGTGCCGACGCCGAGCTGATCGCCGAGAGCCGCCAGGGTGCGGGTTTCGACGACTTCGAAGCGGCGATGCGCGAGATCCTTAAGCTCGACTGGTAGTGCCCCCGAACTCTGGTGGTCCGTGGATCTGTCGGACACCGGGCTAGGAAGATTCGAAACCGGCGTGCTGCCAGGTGTACCTGGCAAGTAACCGACCGGTTCAATGTTCCCGTGGGACCGTGTCCCCGAATTGCCAGTTCCGGGCGAGGTAACGGTGGCGAAACCGGACACGGTCAGAGCCACCAGACCCCGCTGAACTCCGAAGAGCCGTGAATCCATTGCCTTTTTTTCTGCGGCGACGCCCGGTCGTGGTCAAAAAGTGGGCGCTGCGGGACTCGAACCCACGACCTCTGCCGTGTGAAGGCAGCACTCTAACCAGCTGAGCTAAGCGCCCGCATCGAAGACACAAAAACTGGCGGGTCCACAAACGTACCGCTTGGAAGTAGCGGCGCACAACGCGTCACTGGGGCTTCGGGACGACCTCCTGCGGGCGTCAAGCGGATTCTGAGCCACCAGGTGAGGACCGCTTACTCACAGGATTGGAGGCCGCCCGAAACGGATACGGTAACGCGCAACACCGGGAATCTTCCGAGAATCGAGGGGGGCGTCATGATCAGTCCAGACGAGCACGCGGACATCGGCGTCACCAGACGGCGGTGGCGACGCCCCGTCTTCATGCTTGGTCTGGCCGGACTGGCCGCCCCGGCCGCGTCGGCGGGATTCGTGGCCGGCGTTGCCTCTGGGGCAGTTGCTGCAGCGTCGGCCAGCATCGGCTCGACCTACTCAGCTCTGGCGTGCCACCGGCCGGCACCGGCACCTGTCCAAGCCACGCCGGTGGCCGGTGTGCCGTCGGACTGGACCATCACGTCGTTTGACGGCACCAAGATACGGGCTCACTGGTTTCCGGCACCCGGAGCCAGTGCCAGTCACGCCGAGCCCACCATCCTGGAGGGTCCAGGGTGGGGCGAAGCCGGTGCGACCACGAGCACGCCCGACATTCTCGGCAGTCTGTCCGTCACGGGACTCAACAGCGACGGGTACAACGTCTTGACCTGGGACCCGCGAGGCTTTGGTCAGTCGACGGGAACCATTGAAATTGACAGCCCGAACTATGAAGCACGTGACGTGTCCAGATTGATTGACTGGGTGTCCACACGGCCCGGTGTGCAGTTGGACGCCCCCGGGGATCCTCGAATTGGCATGGTCGGCGGCTCCTACGGCGGGGGCATCCAATTCGTGACGGCCGCCCAGGATTGTCGGATCGACGCCATCGTCCCTGAGATCGCCTGGCACTCGCTCACCACAAGCCTCGACAAGGCCAATACATCGAAGAGCGGGTGGTCGAACTTGCTCTATTCCCTCGCCTCCCCGGCCCACCGTGATCCGCACATGACGTCGGCCTACCAGGACTCGCTGGCGACGGGGACGATCAGCGCGGCGGACTACCGGTGGTTCGCCGGCAAAGGCCCGGCCAATCTGGTGAAGAAGATCAGGGCGCCCACGTTGATCATCCAAGGAACCGTGGACAACCTCTTCACCTTGGATGAGGGTGTGGCCAACTTCAAGGCGATTCAGGCCAGCGGCGTGCCCGTGCACATGGTCTGGTTCTGCGACGGACACGGGATCTGTCTCACAAATCCTGGAGACCCGAACTACGTCACCAACGCCACGATGGCCTGGCTGAACCGGTGGGTGAAGCGGGATCGGTCGGTCAACATCGGTCCCGCCGTTGACATCATCGATCAGAACGGGGTCCGTTACGCGGCTTCGACGTACCCTCTCGCGTCCGCGCGCTCATTGAGCGCCGAGGGAAAGGGCACGCTCCAATTGGTGGCGACGGGTGGTTCGGGACCGGTGACGGTTCGTTCGACCAACTCGGATCCGGTGGGTGCGCTGGCCTCTTCCATCACGCCTGCGGAGGCGGCCAACGCGGTCAACGTGACCATCGACGGTGGGTCCCAGGCCTCGTTGGTGGTGGGCGCGCCACACGTGACGCTCACCTACCAAGGGACGGTGCCGCCCGGACCCGCGCCCACCCGCGTGTTCGCCCAGATCGTCGACGGGTCGACCGGTCTGGTACTCGGCAATCAGGTCACCCCAATTGACGTCACTCTCGACGGGAAGTCCCACACCACCTCGGTGCCGCTCGAGATCGTCTCGCAGGCTTTCGCCCCGGGCCAACACGTGGTGCTGCAGCTGGTGGCGACCACGGTTGCCTATGCGCAGCCCCGCCTGGGTGGATCGGTGACGTTCAGCGCCATCAACGTCACGTTGCCGGTGGTCTCGGGCCTCAAACCGCAGCAGGCGCCGCACTAAGTCAACCGGTCGTGCATCGGCGCCGCCCGCTACACGGAAAACGGAAGGAACGGACCACACGGCGGCGGACCCACACGGCGGTCGACCTTCACGGCGGCTCAACCGCATCCAGGGCGATTTGGGGGTTCCCAAGGGTCGAACTACCCTGGCCAATTCATGGCCGGTTCTTCCGATGACGACGATTTCAAGCCTCCGGGGCTCGTGGAGATCATCTCGTCGAAGTTCCTGAAGCCCGCCAAACCCAAGAGCGGCTCCCAGCCCGCCCCGGCTCCTGGCCGCATCCTCGAAGGCGCAGAGCGCAAAGCGGCCATGCGCACCATCGATGCGACGGAAGTGAAGTGGTCCAAGGCTGGGCTCATCCTGTCGGCCCTCCTGGGCGTCGCCATCCCGGTCATCGTGGCGTCACAACACAAGACCACGAAAGTGGGCGGGAGCAACACATCCACCACGGTCACGCCCGATGCCCTCCTGCTGGGCGGGGTCGTCCTGTTGTTCTGCCTGCTCGGCGCCGTCGCGCTCCGCCGCCGCCGGCGCTCCCTGCTGGCCTTCGCCTTCTTCGTGATCGGCTTCGCCTTTACCCTCGTTCTCGCCCCACTGGGATTCGCCATCATCGTTCTGGGCGGATGGCTCATGCTCCGGGCCTGGCGGCTCCAGAAGTACGGCACCACCAATTCCAGGCAAGTGGCGCGGGAAGCGGCAACTCGTCCCTCGCGTAAGGTGCGCCAGCAGGCGGCAAAGACCCCGGTGAAGCCGACCGGCCATAAGGCGCCGACGGCCAACAAGCGCTACACGCCCAAGGCGCCCAGCAAGAAGAAGGTCCCCAAGCCCGCGCCCGACGGCTAGCTCGTCACGTCTGTTCCGCGGCCGGAATGACGAGGGCGGAGTGCAGCAGGTTCAAGACGTCGGCTCTCCGGCGCACCAGTGAACGAGCGGTGGGTTCCTCCCCCAGGGCCCGCATCACCTCGACCTCGGTGACCATGCCGATCACGGTGGAGTAGATGGCCAGGAGCAGCAGACGGGGGTCATGCCGACGCATGGTGCCGGCATCCATCTCAGCCTCCAAAAAGGACGATGCCCGCTGCACCAGGGGCTCCAGGGCCAGCGTCATCTGGGTGGCCGCCGGTGGGCCCAAGCGGCTGACCTCGCGCAGGAGGCCCAGGAGTTCAGGTTGGCGCGCCGCCAGCCGGAAGACCGAGCGCACCACGGCCTCGACCCGGACCCAACCCGGACCGGCCGCCTGCAGGGCCGACTCCAGGGCCCGGGACAGGTCGGTGGCGCTCCGCGCAATAGTGGCCTCGAGCACCGCGTCCTTCGACGGGAACCAGTAGAGGATGCTCTGCTTGGTCAGCTCGAGCCCTTTAGCCAGGGCATCGAGCGATGTCGCCTCGTAGCCCCGGGCGGCGAAGGAGGCCAGGGCAGCATCGAGGATGCGATCGCTGGTGGTGGGCGGTGGCGGAGGTGGAGGGGTTGGAGGAGAGGCTGGAGGCGGGGGCGCCTTGGCGGCCAGAGGGCCCGGGGTGGCTTTGACGGCCTGGGCGGCCAGGGTGGCCGATGTGGCCTGGGTGGCCGATGTGGCCTGGGTGGCCGATGTGGCCTTGGTGGCCGACGTGCCCTTGGTGGGACCGGCGGACCCGGCGTCAGCGCTCACTTACCAAATGGTAGACAGATTCGGCGCTGGATGCTAAACATTCCCGAATGGCCATCGGCCGGGACCTCCGCGGAAAGCGCTTTTTCATCACCGGTGCCACCGGGTTTCTAGGCACTGCGCTGGTCGAACGCATCCTGCGCTGCATTCCGGAGGCCGAGATCGTGGTGCTGGTTCGACCGGGCCGCCGGGCTGATGCCGCCGCCCGGTTGGCCCGTGAGGTGATCAAGAACGACTGCTTCGACCGCCTGCGTACCGAGCTGGGCGACGGATTCGCCGCCGAGGTGGGCCGCCGGGTCCGGGCAGTGCCGGGCGATGTCGGGCAGGACGGACTGGGGCTCGATGACGAGGGCCGGGCCGCCCTGGCCGCCAGCGACGTGGTCATCCACTCCGCCGCCACCGTCTCGTTCGACGCCCCCCTGACCCAGGCGGTCGAGATCAACCTCCTCGGCCCGGCCCGAGTCGGTGCCGCCGTCGCCGCCTCGGGTTCGGGAGCGCACCTGATCTCCGTGTCCACCGCCTACGTGGCCAGCACCCACCAAGGGGAGGCGAAGGAGGAGCTGCTCTCGGAGAACCGCTTCACCCTGGAGGTGGATTGGCAGGGTGAGGTGAACGCCGCGCGCCGCCTGCGGGACGACCTCCAGGCGGCGTCCCGCCAGCCTCCGAAACTGGCCGAGTTCACCAAGTCGGCCCGCTCGGAAATCGGTGGGGCCGGCGAGCACCTGATCGCCACCCGAGCCGAGAAGATCCGCGAGGAGTGGGTGCGTACGGAATTGGTCGACGCCGGCACGGCCCGCGCCCACTCGCTCGGGTGGCCCGACGCCTACCCCTTCACCAAGGCCATGGGTGAGCGTTGCCTGGTGGCCCAGTGGGCCGACGCGGTCCCGATCACGTTCGTGCGCCCGTCCATCATCGAGTCGGCCTTGACCGAGCCGGTGCCGGGCTGGATACGCGGCTTCCGGATGGCCGAGCCCATCATCATCTCCTACGCCCGAGGCCTGCTGCGCGAGTTCCCCGGCGTGCCCGAGGGCATCATCGATGTGATTCCGGTCGACCTGGTCGTCGCCGCCATCCTCGCCGTCGCCGCGCGTGGCCCGGCCCACGCACCCGGCGAAGGCCCGCCTACCGTGTACCACGTCGCCTCGGGCGTGCGGAATCCCCTGCGCTACGGCCGCCTGGTCGAGTTGTCCGAGGACTGGTTCTCCCGCAATCCCCTCTACGACGAGCGGGGCCAGCCGATCAACCCGCCCGAATGGTCCTTCCCCGGTCGCGGCCGCGTGCAGCGCCAACTTCGACGGGCCGATCGAGCCATGACGTTGGCCGAAAAGGTGTTGACCGCGTTGCCGGTCCGTGGCAAGCAGGCCGAGTTGGCGGCGCGCATCGAGGATCGCCATGCCCTGGCCAAGCGGGCGCTCGGCTACGTCGAGCTCTACGGGGCCTACACCGAGACCGACGCCCGCTACCGCGTCGACCGCCTGATGACGATGTGGGACGGCCTCGATGCCGAGGATCACGAGCAGTTCTGCTTCGACCCCGGGGTCATCGACTGGGACCACTACGTCCACCATGTCCACCTGCCGTCGGTGATCGAGCACACCCGGGTCCGCACCACCCCTGGCAAGTCGGTGGTGGCCAGCCGCCCCGAGCGAGCCCGCAAGGCCATTCTCTCGGGCGACCGGCACCTGGCCGTGTTCGACCTGGAGCACACGCTCATGGCGTCGAACGTGGTCGATACCTACGCCTGGTTGGCCAGCCGCCATCTGCCGCCGGGGCGCCGGGCCCGGTTCGTGGCCGACCTGGTGCGCCAGGCTCCGGCGTTGTTGGCGCTCGACCGGCGCGACCGCGGCGACTTCCTGGTCTCGTTCTACCGCAAGTTCGAGGACGCCCCTGTGGCCCAATTGCAGGCCGACTCGTGGGAATTGTTCCACCAGCAGTTGCTGACCAAGTCCTTCCCCGAGGGATTCGCCCGGGTCCGGGCCCACCGGGCACTTGGGCATCGCACCCTGCTGATCACCGGTGCCCTCGACTTCATCATCGAACCGGTGCGACCCCTCTTCGACGACATCGTCTGCGCCCACATGGACGCCCGCAACGGCCGCCTGACCGGTCACCTGACCCGCCTCCCGCCCATCGGTGAGGCCCGCTCCCTGGTGCTGACCGAGTACGCCGACGAGCACTCGTTGTCCCTGGAGGAGTCGGTGGCGTACGCCGACTCGGCCAGCGACCTGGCCATGCTCGAAGCGGTCGGGTTCCCGGTCGCCGTCAATCCCGAAGCCCGCCTGGCCGCCATCGCCCGGCGCCGCGGGTGGCACGTCGAACACTGGTCCAAGGCCGACGGCGGATCGCACCGCCCCCTGCCGATCGGTCCCTTCGACGTGAAGTCGCCGCGGTCCGGACTGGTCGCCCGGACCGGGCTGGGGTCGTTGGCGCCTCGGGCCGGTCGGTCCCCTAAGGCGGTGATCGGCAGATGAGCACCCTGCTCTTCGAGCGCTCGCTCCCCCGCTTCGCCGCCGCCCGGATCGCTTCGAGTTTCGGCTCCGGACGCGGCGCCGGCGTCGGGCCCCTGCGATTGCTGGACCACGAAGCACCCGCGCTGCCCGGCGACGGGTGGGTCCACATCGATCCTCTGTTGTCGGGCATCTGCGGCTCGGACCTGGCGACCCTCGATGGCCGCAGCTCGCGTTATTTCGAGGACATCGTGTCCTTTCCCTTCGTGCCGGGGCATGAGGTGGTGGGACTGCTCACCGATGACGGCGTGGCCGCCGACGGTCGCGCCCTGCCGGCCGGCACCCGCGTCGTCCTCCAGCCCGTTCTCGGGTGCGCGGCCCGCGGCATCGAACCGCCCTGCGCCGCCTGCGCGGCCGGCCACGTCGGCAACTGCGAGCGGGTGGCCTTCGGTCATATCCGGCCCGGCCTGCAAACCGGCTACTGCGCCGACACCGGCGGCGGTTGGTCCACCAGCGGCCTGGTGGCCCACGAAAGTCAACTCTTCCCCGTGCCCGAAGGGCTCAGCGATGCCGATGCCGTCACGGTCGAGCCCGTGGCCTGCGCCGTCCACGCCGTGCTGGGCGCCGGCATCCGCGACGACGACGTGGTGGCCGTGCTGGGCGCCGGCACCCTGGGCCTCACCGTCGTCGCCGCCCTGACCCACCTGGCCTCAACCGGTCGATGCCCGACTCCTCGGGTGGTACTGGTCGGAGCCAAGTACGCCCACCAGCAACGCCTGGCCCGGGCCTTCGGCGCCACGGAGGCACTTCCCCCCGTCCAGTTGCCCCGCGCCGTGCGTCGGAGCTCGCACTCGCTCTCCTTCGGCGGCGCCCCGGGCGAAACGGTCACGCTGTCCGGCGGGGCCGATGTGGTGCTCGATTGCGTGGGCAGTGCCGAATCGATCGCCCAGAGCCTGGCCATGGTCCGTCCCCGGGGCTCGGTGGCGCTGGTGGGCATGCCGGGCAAGGTGACGATCGACTTGGCGCCGCTGTGGCACCGCGAAGTGCGCTTGGCCGGGGCGTACGCCTACGGGACCGAATCCGACCCGGCGGCTGGATCTGCTCGTGCCGGCAGCGCAGCTGCGTCTGCTGGTCCGGTCAAGGCAGCTGGATCCGCGCCTGCCGTCAAGGTAGGCAGCAGGAAGGGCACAGCCCCCCCGCCGAAGGAGGTTTCGACCTTCGAGCTGTCCTTCGAGGTGGTTGCTGCGCAGAAGACGGGGTCACTGGTCTCGGCCACCTACCCCTTGGCCCGCTTCGAGGAGGCCGTGGCCCATGCCGGCGCGGCCGGTCGCCGCGGCGCCGTCAAGATTGCCTTCGACATAGCGAAAGGACGCACCCGATGAGCCGCCGTCCCGGTTTCGTGCTCGAGGTGGACAAGTCCACCCCGCCGACCCTTTTCTGGAACGGCGAGGGCTTCACCGTCGAGACCCTGCCCGAAGGGAGCCGGGTGATCTACGCGCCCGAGCCCATGAAGGCACTCGACGATCCGTACGGCGCCATCCGCCACGCGCTGCTCAACCCCCGGGGCGACCGCGACCCGTTGCCGGCGTTGCTCTTCGCCGGTATGAAGCTCACCATCTGTTTCGACGACATCTCGCTGCCCCTGCCCCCGATGGAGTCACCCGACATCCGCCAGATGGTGATCGAGACCGTGCTCGACATGGCGGCGGACGCCGGCGTTGACGACGTGATGCTGGTGGCGGCGCTGGCCCTGCATCGACGGATGACCGAGGACGAGTTGCGTCACGCACTCGGACATCGGGTGTATGAGGCCTTTGCGCCCCACGGTCTGCTCACCCAGCACGACGCCGAGGACCCGGAGAACTTGATCCATTTGGGCCAGACGGACGAGGGTGAGGAGATTGAGATCAACAAGCGGGCGGCCACGTCGGATCTGTTGATCTAC
>DASZJQ010000156.1:0-13299 GCA_035947875.1 Acidimicrobiales bacterium | reverse complement strand
CCGACGCCGATCTGCCACGAGGTGAGGCGAGTTGCTCCGCCGCCGGAACGAGACGCCAGCCCGAAGGTCTGTCCGGATTGACCGCGCGCCACTACCCGTGCGTCCTCGGAGGACGATTGGTTTCCGTGATCCCCAGTGCCGTGGGGCATGCGCCACGCACCCACGGACCCGAGATCTGCACCTCAGCGATACTCATCACGCTCCGCTCGCCCCCCGGCTAGCGGTCCCAGGCTAGTGCAAGGCCGGTTGTCAATTCTGGACAGGTGACTGGACGGATGCATCCCCGGCACGACCCGTGCCTCCGTGCCCCGGTGGCCCACCAACCAGCGTTTCGGCCGCAGGGAGATGCGGGCTGGTCCGAACCCGGAGGCCGAAAGGCCCCCAAGGCTCCCACCGGCTTCTCATACACTCAGCCGGCATGCCGGTCCCTCGAACGTTCAGTCAGCAGCCACTCCAAGCACCGCCCGGTTCGACCGAAGTGCTCCTGGTCCGTCACGGCGCATCGGCCGATGCGATCGAAGGGACACCGCACGAGCTCCTGGAAGGACAGGGCGACCCGCCGCTGTCCCCGATCGGGCGGGAGCAGGCTGAGCTGGTCGGGGCCCGCCTGGCTGGCGGGGACTGCGCCGCCATCTGGGTCAGCACGTTGCGGCGCACCGCCGAGACGGCGGCACCGCTGGCGCGGCGCACCGGGCTCACGCCGGTGGTCGATGCCGATTTGCGCGAGGTCTTCCTGGGTGAATGGGAAGGTGGGCTCTTCCGTCAGAAAGTGGCGGATCAGGACCCGATCGCGCAGCGCATGTTCGATGAGCAGTCATGGGCCGTGGTGCCCGGGGCCGAATCGGATCAGGCATTCGGCGCTCGGTTGCGTGATGCGGTCAACCGCATCGCCGCGGCGCACGCCGGGGATCGCGTGGTGGTGTTCAGCCACGGCGCCGCCATCGGCGAGATACTGGCCCAAGCCAGCGGCTCACGACCCTTCGCCTTCATCGGGGCCGACAACAGCTCCATCTCGCGATTGATCGTCACCCCGGAGCGGTGGATCGTTCGAGGCTTCAACGACACGGCCCACCTGGCCAATCCGGCGTGACCGGAGCCGATCGGTCACAGTGCCGTATGACCTCAGGCTGGGAAATGACCTCAGGTGGGAAACGGCCGCGGAAACCGCGGCGACCTCTTCCGCCGGAGCGTCACTACGTCAAGCCGCCGAGGTCGGGGGTCTACTGGAAACTCGGCGGCCCGCTGACGAGCGGCCACGAGGCTGAAGCCAAGGCCGAAACCAAGGCCGAAGCCAAGGCCTCCGCCCGGCGCCGGCGGCCGGGTCGGATGCCCCGGTTGCTCAGGGTGCTGGGCCGTCGCCGCGCACCGTGGGCGTAGGTCGTAGGTTGGCGCGATGGCCAACGTGAATCGCAGGCTCCTGCTCGCCACTCGACCCTCCGGCATGGTCGACGGCGCCACCATTCGCATGAGCGATGGGCCGGTGCCCGAACCAGCGGACGGTGAGGCGCTGGTCCGGGTGCGGTACCTCTCCATCGACCCCACCATCCGCACCTGGATGGACGATGCCCCCGGCTATCTCCCCCCCATCGGCATCGGCGAGGTCATCCGAGGCGCGGGCATCGGGGAGGTGGTCGCCTCCAACTCGCCGAACCATTCCGTGGGCGATCTCGTCTTCGGGATGCTCGGATGGCAGGACTTCGCCGTTGCGGGGGGAGGCGAGCCCGGCTTGCAGGTCATCCCGGCGGGCGTCGAGCCGACCTTGGCCCTCAACCTCTTCGGCGTCAACGGCATGACGGCGTACTTCGGCCTGCTCGACGTCGGCGCGATGGCCGAGGGCGACACCGTTGTGGTCTCGGGGGCGGCCGGGGCGACCGGCTCGGCCGTCGGGCAGATCGCCAAGCTGAGTGGGGCCGCCAAAGTGGTCGGTCTGGCGGGCACCGACGAGAAGTGCCGCTGGATCGTCGACGAGCTGGGTTTCGACGAGGCGATCAACTACAAGAGCGAGCCGGTGGCCCAGCGGTTGCACGCCGCCTGCCCCCGCGGCATCGACCTCTATTTCGACAACGTGGGTGGGGAGATCCTCGACACCTGTCTGGCCCAGATCGCCCTGCGCGGACGGGTGGTGCTCTGCGGCGCTATCTCCACGTATAACACCGAGGGCAAGGTGGCCGGCCCGGGGAACTACCGCGCCCTCATCGCCCGGCGGGGGCGCATGGAGGGCTTCATCATTCTCGACTATGTCAGCCGCTTCCCTGAGGCGCAGGCCGCCATGTTCGGGTGGCTGGCCGAAGGAAAGTTGCGCCAGGCCGAACACATCGTCCACGGCCTGGAGTCCGCTCCCGATGCGCTCAACCTCCTCTTCACCGGCGGCAACACCGGCAAGGTCATCGTGGCGTTGTGACCTCGACCAGTCTCGCCTCGATCACATCGCTGATTTCCGGACCGACGAGCTCATCGCGCTCCAGCAGCGCGTCGCGCAGGGCTTCCACCACGTCGGTGTGGTCGGCCACGATCTGACGAGCGATCTCGCGCGAGGAGAGCAGGAGCGCATCGAGCTCGGCCCGGGCGGCCTTGTCGCCCAGCACCTTGTCGATCAGCCCACCGCTCAACGGACCTTCGCCCGCCGCCGCCACCGAGATGAGCGACTCGCCCATCCCGCAGGCGCCGATCATCTGGGCCCCGATACTGGTGGCCGCAGCCAGGTCGCCGGCCGGACCGGTCGACACGTGTTCGAACCAGTGCTCCTCCGCCACCAGACCGCCCATGGCGATCTGGAGCAGGGCGTCGAGCTCGTCCTGGGTCTGGGTGAACCGTTCCTCGGTGTCGGAGTGTTGGAGCAGGCCAAGCGAATCGCGACGCTTGACGATGGAGAGCACATCGAGCTGGCGGCTCTGCCCGACGAAGTAGGCGACGGTGGCATGACCCGCCTCGTGCGTGGCCACCCGGACCCTCTCCTCGGGCGTGTAGACCGAGACCTCCGTGACGCCGAGCTCGACCAGCATCTTGGCTTCGGCCACATCGGACATCGTCATGGCCGAGCGACCGTGCGTCAGGGCGATGACCAGGGCCTCGTCCATCAGTCGTTCCAGCGAGGCGGGTGAGTACCCGAAGGTCATGCCGGCCACGCTGTCGGTCGCTCCATGGGCGTCGAGATCTTCGGCATGGGCTTTCTTGCCCAGGTAGTACGCCACGATTTCGGCCCGGGCCTGCCGGCCGGGGAGCCCGAAGAAAATCGAGCGATCGAACCGCCCCGGCCGGATCAGGGCCGGGTCCAGGTCGTCCCTCCGGTTGGTGGCACCGACGATGAGCACGTTGGCCGGGACCACCGTGGGCTTCTTCATCTGCCACTCGCTGGGCAGGTAGCGGTTGAACACGTCAATCCACAGACCACTCAGCCGCTGTCCCCGGGACGGGTTGTCAAAGGATTGCAGTTGCACGAGCAGTTCGTTCACCACGCCGCTGTTGCCCTCGCCGCCGCTTCCGCCCATGCCGCGACGGGAGGCGCCGATGGCGTCGATCTCCTCGATGAAGCCGATGGCACCGCCCTCGGTGCGGGCGTATTTGCGCAGCTGTTTGAAATAGGACCTGATCTTGCGGTTGGTCTGGCCATAGAACATCGACTGGAAGGCCGACGCCGAGACGAAGAGGAACGGGACGTGGGCCTCCTTGGCCATCGCCTTGGCCACAAAGGTCTTGCCGGTCCCCGGCGGCCCCTCGAACAGCACCCCCCGCCGCGCCGAACCGCCCATGGTGTCGCGGAAGGTCTGATGGGCCAGGAAGAGGTTGATCGAGCGCACCACTTCGGCCTTGATCCCGTCGATCCCCACCACGTCTTCCAGGCCGACACTGGTCTCACCGGGTCGGATGAGCGTGTGGGGAGACCGGCCCGCCCCGAGGAACGGCCCGACCATGACCAGGCCAAGCAACGAAATGAGCAGGAGGGCGGGCATCACCGTGCCGACCCAGTGGGGGGCATGGAGGTCCGGGACGATGGCACGACCCATCAGCAGGCGAATGGCCACCCAGCCCCCGACCAGATCGAGCAGGGCGACCATGCGGCGCAGCCGGATGCGCCGCCGGCGTTCCTGGGCCCGTGACACGTCGGCCGTCCCCATGATGGTATTTCCGACCACTCCCGAGAGTGCGTGGGCTGTGGGCTGGGCGCCCGGCGCGGTGTTCACTCCGGCCGGAGGTGCGCCGTCAACGGCGACAGACTGGGCAGCTTTCCGTTCCCTCATACCTAGAGAATCGCAGGATTCCGTCCATCTTGCGTCCGCGAGACGTATTCGGGGTCTCCCAGCAACGAATTCAGCCCGGCCGACGGACCCACGATGGCAAGAAGACGCTGGAGCCATCGGGGCGCTGACGCACGCTGAACACCACCCGGACCGGCTCCCCGATGACGATGGTGGCCGGGTCGATCTCATTGATGGCGCCGTCGGGCCCCGAGACCAGGTTGCCCACCAGGCGCAGCTGGGGATCCTCGTCGAGCGTCACCGTGATGACCGGATAGGGAGCAAACGGCGCGTAGGCCGGGAGCAGTGGCGGGTGGGCCACCACGTAGGACCAGATCGTGCCTAGACCGGACACGGCACGCCATTCCCGTTCGGTGGACTGGCAGTGCGGGCACATGACCCGCGGCGGGAACCGAAACGCCCCGCACGCGCTGCAGGCCTGGATGCGGAGCTCCCCCCGGGCGGTGCCCTCCCAGAAGCCGTCGGACTCCTCATCCCCCAGCGGGACGAGGAACCCTTCGGTTCCCGATGGTGCGGTCCCGGTCGCCATCCCCCCAGTCTCGCCGCCCGGCCACCGGCGCGGCCACCCGGAGCCGAATCACCACTGGCGAGACTGCGGGCGACAGAGCTGGCGAGGCGCTCACGCTGCTCCTTTGGCGACCGGCGGCAGGGCGGATCACAATGTGACGCACCGTCAGATCACCTGACCCCGCCCGACAGGGAGCACACATGGCCGAAAACACCCAGCGCGACGAACACCAACTCCTCATCGGGGGCAAGTGGGTCGATGCCGCCGATGGCACCTACGACATCATCAATCCGGCAACCGAAGAGGTGGTGGGTCAGGCCCCTAACGCCAGCGCGGCCGATGCCCTGGCCGCCGCGGCCGCAGCGAAGGAGGCGCAGCCGTCGTGGGCCGCGCTGTCGGTCGAGGAGCGCGGTGACCTCATGCGCGCCGCGGCCGCCGCCATCCGGGCCAAATCGGCCGACCTGCTGCCCCTGGTGATCGCCGAAACGGGGGCCACGGCGATGGTCGGCTCCCGCATGCAGGTGCCCGTCGCCGCCGACCGCTTCGAGCGTTACGCCCGTGATCCTCGCCCGGTGCTCCAGACTCCCCTGCTGCCCCAGGCGGCGCAAGCCACGCCCCTGGCCCCGGGCGGCATCATCGGCGCCATGATCAACCGCCAGCCGGTCGGCGTGGTGGCCTGCATCACGTCGTACAACTTCCCCATGGTCAACATGGCCGGAAAGGTGGCGCCCGCCCTGGCGGCCGGGAACACCGTCGTGGTCAAGCCGGCGCCCCAGGATCCGCTGGCCATCGTGGAACTGGTCCGGATCCTCGATGAGGTCGGCTTCCCCCCGGGCGTGGTGAACCTGGTCAACGGCAACGGCCCGACCTCATCGGCCGCGCTGGTGGACTCCGAGGACGTCGACTGCCTGAGCTTCACCGGTTCCACGCAGGTGGGTGTCACGATCGCCGAGAAGGCGGCCCGGACCATGAAACGGCTCCTCCTCGAGCTCGGCGGCAAGGGTGCGTGCGTGGTGTTCGACGACGCCGATGTGAAGGCGGCCATCGGCTGCATCGGGTCCACGTGGACCTTCCACTCGGGCCAGATCTGCACGGCCCCGACCCGGGCCGTGGTGCACCGGAGCATCTTCGAGCACGTGCGTGACGGGCTGGTGCAGATGGCCGGCGCGCTCAAAGTCGGTGACCCGACCGACACCGCCACCATCATCGGCCCGGTGATCTCGGCCGCGCAGCGCGGCCGCATCGAGGCCCACGTGGCCACGGCGGCGGAGGACGGTGGCGAGGTCATCATCGGCGGCCAGCGCCCCACCGAGCTGCCCACGGGCTTCTATGTCGCACCGACGCTCATCACCGGCGACAACTCCATGCGGGTAGCCCGCGAGGAGATCTTCGGGCCCGTCATCACCCTCATCCCCTTCGACGATGACGACGAGGCAATCGCCATAGCCAACGACACCGAATTCGGGCTGTACGATTACGTCTTCTCCAAGGACGGCGCCCGCGCCCTGCGGGCGGCCAAGCAACTTCAAGCGGGGCACGTCGGCATCAACACGGCCCAGCGCAATCACGACGCTCCGTTCGGCGGGTTCAAGATGAGCGGGGTCGGACGCGACGGTGGTGACTTCGGGATCCTGGCCTATTCGGAGCCGCAGGCCATCATCTGGACGTCCTGATCCCGGCGCGATGTTCCCGGCCGACCAGGTGCTCCTGGTCGTCGATACCCTCCACCGAGGGGGATGGCGCGTCTGGCTCGACGGCGGCTGGGGCGTGGACGCACTGCTCGGAGAGGTGACGCGGCCCCATGACGACGTCGACCTCGTGGTGGAATTCGACGCGCTCCCCGCCGTGCTCGATGCGCTGACGACGCTCGGGTTCTCGGTAACCGAGAACCTTGCCCCGGTCCGGGTGGTCCTGCGCTCGTCCGATGGCCTCCAGATCGATCTCCATCCCGTCACCTTCGCCGAGGACGGAACGGGCTGGCAGCGCGGCGCCTCTCCGGATGGATCAGATTGTCCCTACCCGGCCGAAGGCTTCGGTGAGGGCCGGATTCTCGATCGGGTGGTGCCGTGCCTGACACCGGAACTGCAGCTCGAACATCACGGCGGCTACGCCCCGCGGGAGCAAGACCGGATGGACATGGCGCGCTTGGCCAGTCGATTCGGCCTCTCGCTGCGAGCACCCTACTGACAAGGACCCGGATGCCGGACGCACGCTCCGCTACGGGATATCGGTGCGGATCCAGCCGCCGGCGGCCAGATTGCCCCCGTCGACGTGGAGCGTGATGCCGGTGACGAAGCGGGCCAGATCGCTGGCCAGGTAGAGAATCCCGCCGGCCGCGTCGGCCGGCGTGCCGTAGTGGCCGATCGGAGGGACGCCACCGGTTCGATAGGCCACCGCGCTCTCCGCCAGCGCCCCGCCGAGAGCCGCCACCCCCTCGCTCCGCATCGCATCAGGTGCCAGCGCGTTGACCCTGATCCCCGACGGAGCCAGCTCAAGGGCCAACGTCTTGGTCAGATTGGCCTGACCGGCCTTCATGGCGGCATAGATCGCGAACCCGGGAGCCGCCCGGTGTGCCTCGATGGTGGTGACGTTGACGATGGATCCGCCGTCGGGCATGTGCGGTACGCACTGGCGCACGAGATGCGTCACCTGGGTGAAGTTCTCGGCGATGAGGGCCGCTTCGCCTTTGGGGGACACGTCGAGCATGGGCGAGGCGAACGTGCCTCCCGCGTTGTTGATCATCACGTCGATCCGGCCGAAGGACTCCACGACCTCCGCCACGAAGGCGCTGACGGCGTCGCCGTGGCGAACGTCGAGCACCCGACGAAAGGCTCCCGGACCATCGGCAAAGGCCGAGTCGCGGTCGCACAATGCGAGCGTCGCGCCCTGGGCCGCGAACATGGCCGCCGTCGCCGCTCCGATGCCGGCCGCGGCACCGGTGATCAGCGTGACCTTCCCCTCCAGACCGAGAAGGCTCACGTCACGCCGAATTTGATGCGGTCTCGCCTGGCACCGCGGCCAAGCTACCGGCAACCGCCGATGACCGCCGCTGTCCGCTGAAGACCGCCGATGACCGCCGTGACCGCCGCTGTCCGTGGTCCCGCATCCGCGCCTACACTTCAAATCAGACCGGAATGGTAGAGATTTATGATCGCTACCCCCGGCTGCTCGGACCGCCATTGGCACCACAGCAAGGAGGGAGTGATGGCCGTCGACACCGTGGGAGCCACCATCAAGGTGCGCCGTCTGACCGCTCGGATCGGTGCCGAGCTCTCCGGAGTCTCGCTGCGTCGGGCCTCTGACGACCAGATCGCCGGCGTGCGGGGCGCCCTGCTGGCCCACCGCGTCGTCTTCATCCGGCAGCAGGACCTGAGCGCCCGCGAGCAGATCGACTTCGGGCGCCGCCTCGGACCGCTGACGCAGGGACACCCAACGCTCCCCGTGGTGGACGGTGAAGAGCTCATTCTCGATCTGGACTCGCTGGCCGGAGGAGCCGCCAACCACTGGCACACCGACGTGACCTTCGTCGATCGACCCCCCATGTTCTCCATCATCCGGGCCATGGTGTTGCCCGAAGTCGGCGGTGACACCCTCTGGGCCAACACCGTGGCCGGTTACACCGATCTGCCCGACGACCTGCGCCAGTTGGCCGATGGGCTGCGGGCCGTGCACTCCAATGGCCACGACTACGGTCGGCCCGACGTGGTCGCGCTCAGAGCCAAGCTCGGCGAGGTGCGCCTAGCCAACCTGGCCGCCTTCGTCTCCGAAGTCTTCGAGACCGAACACCCCGTCGTCCGGGTCCATCCCGAGACTGGAGAACGGGCCCTGCTGCTGGGGGGCTTCGCCCATCGCCTGGTGGGACACGACGCCGCCGAATCGGTGGATCTCATCCGGATCCTCCAGTCCTATGTAACCCGACCCGAGAACACCGTCCGGTGGACCTGGGAAGAAGGCGATGTGGCCATCTGGGACAACCGGGCCACCCAGCACTACGCCATCTACGACTACGGCGAGGATCGGCGGCGCATGCAGCGGGTCACCACGGCGGGGACGAGCATCGAAGGATTGGACGGACGCCCGAGCATTGCCCTCCAGGGCGACTCCACCCTCTACAACTTGGTTGAATAGGGCTCCATGGCTGCCTTCCCCCACACCCCGATGCCCCGAAACGGGCTGCCACGCGGTGAGGTGATGCAGCAACTGATGCACATGAAGGAAGGAGATCAGGACTGGCGCGGCGGTCGCGTGTTCAGCTTGGTCTACTCGGCCGGTGACGACGTGCATGAACTGCTGCAGGACGCGCTCTCCCTCTACAGCGCCGAAAACGGCCTCAATGTCCTGGCCTTCCCCAGCATCGGCACCCTGCAGCACGACATCGTCTCCATCACGGCGACCTTGCTCGGAGCCGATGATCCGGCCAGTGGCGGTGGCGTCGAGGGCTACCTCACCTCGGGTGGCACCGAGAGCCTCCTGCAGGCGGTCAAGACGGCGCGTGACGTGGCGCGCCAGGACCGGGGCATCTGGTTCCCCCGGGTGGTGGCCGCCGAGAGCGCGCATGCCGCGTTCACCAAGGCGGCGGACTATTTCGACGTCGAGTTGATCAGGGTCCCGGTCGGTCCGGACTTCCGGGTCGACATCGACGCCATGGCCGACGCGTGCACCGACACCACCATCATGGTGGTCGGATCGGCGCCCACCTATCCCCAGGGCGTGGTCGACCCCATCACCGACATCGCGGCGCTGGCGTCGGAGCGGGGGATCCTGTGCCATGTCGACGCCTGCATGGGCGGATTCCTGCTCCCGTTCCTCACCCAACTGGGGCGGTTCACCGAGCCCTTCGACTTCCGCGTGCCCGGCGTGACGTCGATCTCGGCCGACGTCCACAAGTACGGCTACGCCTCCAAGGGTGTCTCGGTCATCCTCTACCGCACCCACGACCTGGCCCGACACCAGGTGTTCGCCACCGCCGATTGGCTGGGCGGGTTCTACGCCTCGACCGCCATGGCCGGGACCCGACCGGCCGGTCCCATCGCCGCGGCGTGGGCCGCGCTCATGCACATCGGGATCGACGGGTATCTCGAGCTGACCCGGACGGCCCACGACGCTGCACTGGCCCTTCGAGCCGGCATCGAATCGATCGGCGGCCTGGGCGTGCGGGGCGACCCACCGGCCACGGTCATCGCCTTCGGCGCTCAGGACCCTACGTCGCTCGACATCTTCGCCGTGGGCGAACGCCTGCACGCCGAGGGCTGGTATCTCGACCGGCAGCACCGCCCCGACTCCCTGCATGCCACGGTCCACGCCGGCAGCGCCGCCACCGTCCCGTTCCTCATCGACGACCTACGGCGTGCCGTCAAGGCGGTGGGGATGACGAGGACCGACGACCGGTCCACGACCTACGGGCAGAGCACGTGAGCTGTCCCCCGCACCGTCATGAAGGTTCCATCGCCACCTGGTCGATGTAACAAAAGATCCAGTCCTCGCCCGGCTCGAACGATTGGATCAGCGGGTGGTGCACCTCTTGGAAATGGTGGGTGGCGTGCCGATTGGGCGAATCATCACAGCACCCCACGAAGCCGCAGCTCAGGCACAGGCGCAGGTGCACCCAGCTGTCGCCCAGCGCCAGGCAGGCTGTGCAGCCATTTGGGGTCTGGGGGTCCACGTCGGCGATCTGGTCCAGGTGAGTGCATTCGGCCATGAGGCCACCTTATGAACTTCATGAGGTGGTCAGGCCACCGTCGACGGGCAGGGCGGCTCCGGTGACACCGCTCGACTCGAGCCCGCAGAGCCAGGCGATCATGGCGGCCGGCTCATCGGGTTCGAGCAGCCGCTCCACCAGCTGTTGGTGGGCGAACTCCTCGGCTGACGACAGGTCGTAGACGGCCGCCGAGGCGTCGAGAATCGGAGTCCGGGTCGAGCCGGGGCACACCGCGTTGGCGGTGATGCCGGTACCGGCCAGGTCGGCGGCCAGCGCCTTCGTCAATCCGATCACCGCGTGCTTCGATGCGCTGTACCCGCTCAGGCGACGCAGTCCGAGCATCCCCGCCGCCGAAGCCACGGCCACCACCCGACCCTGTCGGGGCACCGGAGCATCCAGCAGCACCGGAACTGCCGCGGCGGCCAGATGGCGCACGCCGTTGACGTTGGTGTCGAACTGGACGTTCCATTGCGCGTCGGCGGTCTCCCAGAGCGGCGGCCCGCCGAAGACCACGCCGGCCCCGGCAACGGCCGCATCGAGGCGGCCGAACGTCCCCAGAGCCGCGTCGACGGCGGCGTCCATGTCGGGTCGGCGGCGCACGTCACCGGTCAGGATGTGCACCCGGTCGCCGTGGCGTTCCCCGACGGCCGTCAGATCGCCCGGCGTGGCCAGGGCGTAGTCCAGGGCGGGGTCGTCGGCGCAGACGTCGACGGCCACCACCTGCCACCCGCTGCCCACCAAGCGGTCGACCGTGGCCGCGCCGATCCCCCGGGCCGCACCGGTGACGACGGCGACCGGGCTCACGTGCCCCGCTCGGCCACCACCGGCCACCGACCCGCGACCGCGGCGGCCAAGTCATCCGTCATCGATCGGAGCAGCAATTCACCCTCGGCGGCGTTCGCTCCATCGGGATCCCCCAGCACGCCGTTGGACGATATCGGTCTCACCCCTTCGGCGCGCAGACGGGGCATGAGAGTGGCCAAGGGTTCGGTGCAACCCGCTTCGGCCCGTTCGAGCCGGACGACCGTGGCGTCGATGGCCAGCATGAGCGACGTCTCGGTCCTTCCGGCGTGGGCGTCGGCGCCCGGGACGTGGGCTTCCCAGGTCAGCACGGCATCGCCGTCGGCCCGGCAGGTCTGCTCCAGCAGGGCCAGACCGTGGCCGTTGCCGCCGTGGGCCGAGATCACGATCACTCCGGCGAAGGCTGCTCGGGCCGATCGCACCAACTCGACCAGGATGGCGGCCAGGACCTCGTGGTTAAGCAGCAGGGTCCCGGGAAACCCCGCATGCTCTCCGCTGGCCCCATAGGGCACGGGTGGCGCCATCATCACATCGCGACGCACGGCGCAGAGTCGAGCGGCCAGGTCGGTGGCGATGCGCGTATCGGTGTTCAGCGGCAGGTGGGGTCCGTGCTGTTCGAGCGAGCCGACGGGAATGGCCAGGAGCTTGCATCGACCGGCGGCCTCGATCTCGGGCCAGGTGGCACTCTCGAGCGACATCGCCGGCCCACTAACCCGGCCGCGCTAGACCCGGGCTGATGGGCGAAATCGGACAGGGGTCGGCACGGCGATGGGCGCGCCGCTCGCGTCGATTTTTGAGTGCCCCACGGTGAACCCCGGCCGGGCGCCGGCGGGTCGCGCCGCCAGCGCGGTCTCTCCATGGCCGAAGACGCATTCGGGGTCGGGCCCGTCCAGCGGCAGGCCCGTGAAGAATTTGGCCGCCATGCACCCGCCCCGGCAGGCATCGTACGAACCGCACGAGGCGCAGGCCCCGGCGCTCTGCGGCTCCCGCAGCGACTGGAACAGCTCGCTCTCGCGCCAGACGGCGGCAAATCCACCCGGTCGGCGCACGTTGCCGGCCAGGAATTCGCGGTCGATCACAAACGGGCACGCATACACGTCGCCCACCGGATCGATCAGACAGACCACGCGGCCGGCTCCACAGAGGTTCAAACCGTCGAGCGGTTCGCCCAGGGCGGAGAGATGGAAGAAGGAATCGCCGGTCAGCACGTCCGGGTGATCGCGCAACCAGAGGTAAAGGGTGCGCTGCTGCCCGGCCGTGGGGTGCAGCGCCTCCCAGGTCTCGGCGCCCCGACCCGAGGGCCGGAAACGGGTCAGGCGCAGCTGGGCCCCGTAGTGCTGCGCCATTTCCGAGAACTGGTCCAGCTGGCTGACGTTGTCGCGTGTCACCACCACGCTGATCTTGAACTGGCCGAAGTTGGCCTCGGCCAGATGTTCCATGGCTTGCCGGGCCGCTCCGAACGCCCCCTCACCTCGGACGGCGTCGTTCGTCGAGGCCAACGCACCGTCGAGGCTGATCTGCACATCGAGGTAGTCCATCGCCGCCAGGCGGCGCGCCTTCTCCGCCGTCAGGCGGGTTCCGTTGGTGGAGAATTTCACCCCCACCCGCTTCTCGACGGCATAGCCCAACAACTCGAAGAAGTCGGGGCGCAGCATGGGCTCGCCGCCACCGATGTTCACATAGAACACCTTCATGGCGGCCAGCTCATCGACGATCTGGCGCGCCTCGGCCGGCGTGAGCTCCATCGGGTCCCGCCGGCCCGAGGAGCTGAGGCAGTGGACGCAGGCCAGGTTGCAGGCGTACGTGAGCTCCCAGGTCAGGCAGATGGGCGCGGCCAGGCCGAACTTGAACTCCTGCACCAGCGAGCCGGGCTGCGCGGTCATGCCGGACCTCGAGAGCAGATCATCTGGCTGGCCTCGAGCGTGGCCAGGGCGCGGGCGTACGCGGGCAGCTCAGCGCCGGTCACGCCCGCCGCAGCGCATGCCGCCCTGGCGCTTGGCTGGCTGGCCAGCGAGTTCACGACGGCGAGCAGCGCC
>DASZJQ010000155.1:0-6869 GCA_035947875.1 Acidimicrobiales bacterium | reverse complement strand
GAGCTGGATCACGTCCCCGTCCTCGCACAGGATGACCTTCGCCGGGTCGATCCCCATGGAGAGGCCCAGGCGGGCGTGGTGCACCATGTGACGGAACTCGCCGTGCACCGGCACGAAGCATTCCGGGGTGGTCACGGCGATCAGGGTCCGCAGTTCACCCTGACGCGCGTGCCCGCTGACGTGCACCGCCTCGGTGCCAGAGTGGACGACCTCGGCCCCGCGCCGGTGCAGCTCGTCGATGACCCGCCCGACCGACCACTCGTTGCCCGGAATGGGGTGGGCGCTGATGACCACCACGTCGTCTGAGCCGATGCGCAGCCACTTGTTGTCACCGGTGGCCATGAGGGACAGGGCCGACATGGGCTCCCCCTGCGAACCGGTGGAGATGACGCACATCTCGCCGGGAGGGACGGTGTCGACGTGCTCGATGTCGATCTGGACGCCCTGGGGCACGTTGATGAAGCCGAGCCGGGTTCCGAGCTCCACGTTCTTGCCCATCGATCGGCCCAGGGTCGCCACCTTGCGGCCGTTGGCGGTCGCGGCATCGATGATCTGTTGGACCCGGTGCAAATGGCTGGCGAAGCAGGCCACGACGATGCGCTTGTCCGGCTTGGACGCGAACAGCCGGCGGAGCGTGATGCCGACGGACGATTCGGAGGCGGTGAAACCGGGCTCCTCCGCGTTGGTGGAGTCGGAGAGGAGGAGGCGGATGCCCACGGTCTCGGCCAACTCACCCATGCGGGAGAGGTCGGTGCGACGGCCGTCCACCGGTTGGAGGTCGAGCTTGAAGTCGCCCGAGTGCAGGATCACGCCCTGCGGGGTGTGGAAGGCGATGGCGCAGGCGTCGGGCACCGAGTGGGTGGTGGGGATGAACTCGACGTCGCACGCGCCGATGCGGATCCGCTCGCCGTCCTTGACGGAGATGAAGTCGGTGCGGTTGCCCAGGCCGGCTTCCTCCACCCGGTGCCGGGCCAGGCCGACCGTGAGCTCGGATCCGTAGATCGGGACCTTGAGGTCGCGCAGCAAGTAGGCCAGTCCCCCGGTGTGGTCCTCGTGCCCGTGGGTCAGGACGATGCCGTCGACCTGGTCGGCGTGGTCACGCAGGTAGGTGAACTCGGGCAGGACCAGATCGATGCCCGGCATGTCGGGGTCGGGGAACATGATGCCGCAGTCGAGGACGATGATGCGCCCGTCGACCTCGATACAGGCGCAGTTGCGCCCGATCTCCCCGAGTCCGCCCAGGAAGACGACCCGGACCGGCTTCGCTCCCCCTTTCCCTCCCCCCTGTGCCCTTCGCTTCTCAGGCAAGCGGCGGACCGGTATCGACGGGCGGGCCGACGGCGGCCAGGACCTTGGCGGCCATGGCATCGAGCTCGGGGGTGGCCGGCCCCATGGGCAGGCGGCACTGGCCCACCTTGAGACCCAGGGCGCGGAGGACGGCCTTGGCGGGCAGGGGGTTCGGGTACTCCTCGGTCGACTCGAAGTCGAAGGAGTCGAGCAATTCGGCGTTGCCGGCGATGGCGGTCGCCAGGTCGCCGCGCCGGAAGGCGTCCACCACGGCCCGGAACTGCGGCCCGATCCAATGGGCGGCCACGCTGATCACCCCGACGGCGCCGACGGCGAGGAGCGGGAGGGTCATCACATCGTCGCCGCTGTAGATCTCGAAGCCGGCCGGGACCCGGGCCGCCAGATGGGCCGTCCCGGCCGGGTCGGCGGCGGCATCCTTCAGACCGACGATGGCCGGCACCTCGCGGGCCAGGCGGAGCATCGTGGAGTGGCCGATGCGGCGGCCGGAACGAACCGGGATGTCGTAGAGCACCATGGGCAACCCGCCGCCGGCCTCGGCCATAGCCCGAAAGTGGGCCTCGATGCCGGCCTGGGACGGGCGGTTGTAGTACGGGGTCACGGCCAACACGCCGTCAACGCCGCACGTCGCCGCCAGCTTGGTCGCCCTGATCGAGTGCTCGGTGTCGTTGGAGCCGGTTCCGGCGATGACCGGGATGGTGACCGCCTCGGCCACGGCGCGCCACAGGTCCGCCTTCTCCTCATCGGTCAGCACCGAACTCTCCCCGGTGGAGCCGCTGAGCACCAGGCCGTCGCTGCCGTGGGCGGCCAGCCATCGGGCCAGGTCGGCCGCGGCCTGGATGTCGAGCCGGCCGGCGTCGTCGAACGGGGTCACCATGGCGGTGACGACCCGTCCGAATCGAGGCGCGTCCGAAGTGGGGCTCATGAACAGGTCAGGCTACCAGTCGCCTCCCGGGTCACCCGAGGACTCTTTTCCTTGTCGACGGAGGAGTCGGCCCGGGAAATGGTCCGAAACGGGCCCGCGGCTGAACCAGCAATACCCAGAAGGACTCGAGGTAACGACGCTGCGGTGCTAGGCGACCTGACGGTCGGCCGGTGAGCCGTCAGCGAAGGCATCGGCCTCTTCGGTAGCGTCGTTCAGGTCCTCGAACGCGATGGCACCCATCTCGGTGAACTTGCCCCGCAACCAGCCGTCGGCGGCGTCGAGCAGCCCGAGCTTCTTCAGGTTGGGCACGATCTTGGAGAACAAGAGGATCTGGAAGTCGTCACGCTCGGGCGCCTGCTCCACGATCTTCATGACGTCCTTGGCCGGCACCTCCAGGCGGTCCCAGACTTCCTGCATGACCATGCGGTCCTTCATGCGGATAGCCGCTTCGAAGGCGAACTCCTGGCGCTCGCGTAGCTCGGCCGAGCTCAACTCCGTGTAGTACTCCTTCAGGCTGAGCACGCCGAAGGCCACGTGCCGGGCCTCGTCGGCCATGACGTAACGCAGCAACTTCTTGAGGAGCGGCTCGGTGGTCATGGAATGAATGAACCCGAAGGCAGCCAGGGCCAGACCCTCCACCATGATCTGCATGCCGAGATACGTCATGTCCCAACGGGAGTCGCTGACGATGTCATCGAGCAGCAGGCCCAGGTGGGCGTTCATCGGGTAGTGGCCCGAGAGCTTGGTGTCGAGGTACTTGGAGAAGACCTCGACGTGGCGGGCCTCGTCCATCACCTGAGTGGCGGCGTAGTACTTGGCATCGATCCACGGCACCGTCTCCACGATCTTGGCCGTGCACAGTAGGGCTCCCTGCTCGCCGTGCATGAACTGGGAGAGGAGCCAATTCTGGTTCTCCATGCCGAAGTGCAGCCACTCCTTGTCGCCCCACTTCTCGACGGCCGTTCCGGTCAAGTCAGCTTCTCCCCACTGCATCTGGTCGGCGTTGGCCTCGTTGTTGGCGATGACGACCTTCTCCTGGTCGACCTCGATCGACCAGTCCAGGTCGGTCTGACCGTTCCACTGGGCCTTCTTCGCCTTCTCGTAGAGCCTGTCGAGCTGAGGCTTGGCCCCCTTCTCGTAGTCCCAGGTGAACTCGGCCGGGCAGTTGTCAGGCACCCGGTGGAAGCCCTCGACGTCGTAGTGGCCGACGAAGTTGAGCACGGCCTCGAGGTCGTTGATCTTGTCCCGGCCAATGAGCTCGAGATTGCTTTTCATCATGGCCTGGTCGTCATCGACGGTGGTCATTGCACTGCCCCCTTTGAGGTGGTTGAACGTGGTGGATCGGTGGATGTGTGAGCTTCGGTGGATGTGTGAGGTTCGGAAGATGAGACAGAAGGGAACTCTCCGGAGGGCTCCCGCAGGGCCAGGATCCCCGGGAGGACGAAGGTGCGGACCAGCGCCCGGGTATCGTCGGGATCGGTCAGGTCGGTACCGGGTGCCGGATCGGCCACATAGGCCAACACGATGCGGATGGCCCATTCCGCCGCCCGCGAGGCCTGATCCGGATCGAGCCAGCGGGCGAAGAACGGCGCGGCGAAGTCGCCGGCCATGAACAAGATCCGGTCCATGCCGGCAAAGGCGAGGGAGGGCAGGATCGTCCCGGGCTCGTGGCTCAAGATGTAGCCCAGGGCGCGATGCGCGCTCATGTGCCGGGCCGCCTCGGTCATGCCGGCGACCAGCACCTCCTCTAGATCACTGGCTCCACCCATGGCCACGGCCAACGAGGAGAACAAGCGGGCCACCTCGGTCGACACCACCGCTTCGAGGACATCCTCCTTGCCGCCGGGGAAGGTCCGGTAGAGGGTGGCGCGTGAAAATCCCGATTCCCGGGCGATGTCGTCAACGGTGGTCTTGGTGGCTCCCTGGCGGGCCAGGCAGCGCAGCGCCGCATCGACCATGCGCACCCGGGTCGAGGAGCGATCGTCGCCGCCCATGTGGTGCACGACCTTGGACCTCGGTGGTGAGGTGACGGGTGGGCGGCGTGTGGCTGGAGCGGCCGGTGCGGCCGACTGCGCCGACCCCTCGACCGCTTCCACTTCCACTGTTGTCGCTACCGCTTCCACTAATGAAACAGTATGGCGATTTTTGTCTCAATGTCAACTAAGGTTGACGTGACCAGGGGCGATGCTGAGCACCAGGAGCGCCAGCACGGCCAGGGTGGCGGCGCTGCTGCCGACCACGAGGACGATCCCCCGGCTGGCGGGCCGCAGATTGAAGGAGATGTCGAAGACCAGGCCCAGCGCGGCCCCGACCAGCAGGCCCCCGATATGGGCCCGCCAGTCGATGTTGCCCAGGCTCCCGACGCTACCGACGAAGCCCAGAGCCAGGTTGGCCACGATCAGGAAGACCACCGGGGCCATGGGCTTGCGGTTCCGTTGGGCTAGGACGACATAGGCGCCCATGACGCCGAAGATGGCGCCGGACGCCCCGGCCCCGTAATCGATCGCGGGACCCAGGAGGTAGGAGGCCACGCCGCCGCCCAGCCCCGCCAGGAGGTACAGCGCCAGGAATCTGCTCTTGCCCAACATGACCTCGACCGCCGGCCCGACGATGAGGAGCGTGACCATGTTGAAGGCGATGTGCAGGAAGTCGAGATGGAGGAACATCGACGTGAAGAGCCGGTAGTACTGGTGCAGGAAATGGATCCTGTCGGGCTGCTCCCCGAAGCGCACGATGGTGGCGGTGCTCCCGAACCCACTGGCCACGAAGCAGATGACGTTGACCACGATCAGTGCGAGGACCATCGGCGTGGGATTGGTCGAGCCGACGGCGCCGGTGTGCGTCCGGTCGCCGAAGGGCCGGATGACCCGGGTCTGCTTGGCGCCGGCGTTCACGCAGTCGGGGCATTGCCAGCCGACCGCGGCCTGCACCATGCAGTCGGTGCAGATGGGACGGTCACAATGGGCGCAGACGACGGAGGCCGGCCGGTCCTGATGGAGGGCGCAGGTGGTGGCGCTCACCGGGTCACCGGTCACCGGATCACCTGGGTCACCTGTCACCGGTCACCGGGTCACCGGATGCCGGCCAGCAACTCGGCCCGGACCAGGCGGGCGACCTGCGCCGGGTCGTTGAGATCCCACCGGCCCGGTGACTCGATGTAGGAGAGGACCATCCGGGCCAGGAAGTCGGCCGATGCATCGAGGTCGGCCCCCTCGGCGATGCCGTGGCGGACCAGGTACGGCGTCAGGAAGGCGGCCACCAGTTTGTGCGTCTCGTTGGCCTCCACCGTGAGGCGGGGCAGCAGAATCTCGGGCTCGGTCTGCAAGATGCGCTGGAGCACCTCGTGCTCGATCAGGGCCCGGTGCGCGAAGACCAGGCCGCGCTCCATCACCTCTTCGAGCGTCTCGGCGTCCTGTACCTCCTCGTAGAGGCGGAGGAAGAAGCGGGCGAACTCCCAGGACACCACCGCGCCGATGAGCTCCTCGCGGCCGCCGGGGAAGTACCGGTACACGGTGGCCCGACTCACGCCGGCCTCCCGCGCCGCGTCCTCCACCGTCGTCTTGGCCAGACCCCAGCGGGCCACACAGTCGTAGGTGGCCTGCAAGAGACGCTCCCGCACGTCGCTCACAGCCCGAGCAGCGCCTCAATGCCGACGGTCAGACCCGGGTGATCGGGCACGGCCCGCACGGCGAGGAGCACGCCGGGCATGAACGAGCGGCGGTCGTAGGAGTCGTGCCGGATGCTCAGGCTCTGCCCCAGCGCACCGAAGATGACCTCTTCGTGGGCGATGAGCCCGGGCAGCCGGATCGAGTGCACCCGCACGCCCCCGGGTCCCTCCCCCCCGCGGGCGCCGGGGAGCACGTGCTCGGTGGTGGGATCGGCGGGCCATGGGCCCGAGCCGGCGCGGGTTCGCGCCTCGGCGATGGCCTCGGCGGTGTGCAGGGCCGTCCCCGACGGTGCGTCGCGCTTGGCGTCGTGGTGGAGCTCGATCACCTCGACCCCGTCCATATGGGGCGCCGCCAACGCGCTGAAGCGCATGAGCAGCACGGCGCCGATGGCGAAGTTGGACGCCACGATGGCATTGGCCTCGGAGGCGGCGAAGAGGTTGGACGCCCCGGCCAGCTCGGCCTCGGTCAAACCCGTCGTGCCGATCACCGCGTGCAGGCCCTCCTCGGCATAGAAGGCCAGGTTGTCCCGGGCCGCCTCGGCGACCGAGAAGTCGACCACGACCTCGGCACCGCGGGCGCGGAGCACGGCACTCGTCGCCCCGATGATCACGTCGCTCTCGCCGGTCGCGCCGCTCGCGCCGGCCGCATGCTCCCCGACGTGGTTGGGGTCGACCGCCGCGACCAACTCGAGGTCCTCGGCGTCCGAGACGGCCCGGCAGACTTCCTGGCCCATGCGGCCGCCGGCGCCGACCACCGCGACCTTCTGCATGGGCTCGACCCTAGTGTCCGGAGGTGGCGGCCAGGTGGTCGTCGAAGGCTTCCTCGTCGAACGGCCCGACGGCGCTGAGCGTGCGCGGCGCCTGCACCAACTGGTCGGCCACCGCCAATACGTCCTCCGGCCCGACGGCCTCGATGCGGGACAGGATGTCGTCGACCGAACGCACTTCGCCGTGCAGGAGGGCGGAGGCCCC
>DASZJQ010000154.1:0-13688 GCA_035947875.1 Acidimicrobiales bacterium | reverse complement strand
GGCGCACCGCCACCGGCACGGTGGCCAGGACGGCCAAGGGGGCGAGAAACAGCCAGGACCGAAAGGGCGTCGCCGGTTCGATGGAGAGATCGTGGAACAGGCTCCCGATCGCCCCGACCAGGAACAGGGCGGCAATGACGACGTCGATCGTCGACCACTGATGGGGCGTGAGGCGCTGGAGGAATGGTGGTCGAGGCAGGTTCTTCGTTGTTGTAGCCGCGGCCATACGAACGACGCTACCGATCCGGGCGGACGTGTGCGTCCGACCCGAGTCGCTTCTTGCCGCACCCCACGATGTAGCCACGGAGCGATGCGGGCACGCGTGCCTACATCGGAGGGATGACGCAGAAAAGCCCTGGCGGCCGATGGAACGCGCCGAGCAATCCGTCACGATGGTTCCGAGCACGCCAGCCGGATCTGCCCGGCGGCGATCGGTTCCACGACGAAGGAGAAATCATGATCGAGGTCGAAGGGTTGACCAAGCGGTACCAGGAGACGGTGGCGGTCGACGACCTCTCGTTTTGCATCGCGCCCGGGACCGTCACCGGGTTCCTGGGCCCCAACGGGTCCGGCAAGTCCACAACGATGCGCATGATCATGGGGCTCGATGCGCCCGACGCCGGATCGGCCCTGATCAACGGTCGGCCCTACCGCAACCTCGGGCTGCCCCTCCGTGAGGTGGGTGCCCTGCTGGAGGCGAAGGCCATTCATCCGGGTCGGAGTGCGTTCAACCATCTGCTCTTCCTGGCCACGTCGAACGACATCCCGGTGTCTCGTGTCGACGAGGTGCTCGCTCTCGTGGGCCTGACCGAGGTGGCTCGGAAGCGGGCGGGCAAGTTCTCGCTGGGCATGGGACAGCGACTGGGCATCGCCGCCGCGCTCCTCGGAGACCCGGGCGTCCTCCTCTTCGACGAGCCGATCAACGGTCTGGATCCCGAGGGCATCTTGTGGGTTCGCAATCTGCTCAAGAGCCTGGCTGCCGAGGGCCGGACGGTGTTGGTCTCGAGTCACCTCATGAGTGAGATGGCACTGACCGCGGACCAGCTGGTGGTCATCGGTCGCGGCCGACTGCTGACCACCGGCTCGGTGGCGGAGTTCATCGCCGAGAGCTCCGGACAGTTCGTTCGGGTCCGGTCACCCCGGGCCGACGACCTCGAAGAGTTGCTGCTGGCCCGGCACGCCCAGGTCACCAGAGAACCCGACGGCGCCTTGGCCGTCAGCGGGTTGACCGCAGACGTCGTCGGAGACCTGGCCGGCGCCGACGGCATCCACCTCCACGAGCTGTCTCTGCAGAGTGCCTCGCTGGAAGAGGCCTTCATGGAGATGACGCGGGACAGCGTCGAATTCCGTGGCGAGCTCGCCGCGTCGTCCAATGGGAACTCTCCCGTCGCCTCATTCGCATCAGGAAAGTAGGAGCAATGACGATCACCAGTACAGCCATTTCACGCCCGAGCTCGGGACTCCCCACCGCCACCGGCGGTCACCTCAGGACCGCGAGCGTGTTCCGTTCCGAGTGGATCAAGCTGCGCAGCGTCCGCTCCACCTGGTGGACGCTGGCGGCCATGGCCGTTCTCACCGTCGGCATCGCCGTCATTGCCGGGGCGACGATTCCGAGCCGGTGGGCCTCGATGTCCGAAGTGGAGCGCCTGACATTCGATCCGACCAGCGTCAGTCTCCGGGGGCTGCTCTTCAGCCAGTTGGTCATCGGCGTGCTGGGTGTCCTGGTCATGAGCGCCGAGTACGGCACCGGCACGATTCGGGCGACGTTGGCCGCCGTGCCGAACCGCCCGTGGGTGTTGGCCGCCAAGACCGGGATCTTCGCTGCGGTAGCGCTGGTGGTCGGGGAGATCCTGTCGTTTGCCGCCTTCTTCGTCGGTCAGGCCCTTCTGACGAGCCCGGCGACACACGCCACGCTCGGACAGCCGGGCGTCCTGCGTGCCGTCGCCGGCGGGGGCCTCGTCGTCGCCGTATTGGGACTGTTCGCCCTCGGACTGGCCACGATCATCCGCCATACGGCCGGTGCCATCACGGCCTTCGTCGGATCCCTCCTCGTGCTGCCGATCGTCTTCGAGGCCTTGCCGTCTTCCATCAATCGGCCGCTGGGGAAGTTCCTTCCCTTCAACATCAGCGACGCCATGACCAGCGTCCACCCGGCCATCGGACCGTCGACCTCCTTCAGCCCCTGGGCGGGCTTCGCACTTCTGTGCGCCTATGCCGCCGTCGCCCTCGGAATTGGGGGATGGCTGATGGTCCGTCGGGACGCCTGAGGGTCTCGCGCCCGGCGATCAGCGCCCGGCGATCAGCGCCCGGCGATCGGGCAGCCACGAGCTCAGCGCCTCAACGAGTCGGCCGCCTCGTGCTCGAACTCTTCGCAGACGTCGATCATGGCCTGGTGGAAGGCAATCCCCATTCGAAGGGTCAGGCCGGGAAGCGCATTGCCTTCGTCTGCGCTGCGTTGGGCGGCCGGCTCTATGGAACGCAGGGTGGCGAGTCTTTCCTCGCTTCGTTGTTTGAGTGAGGTGACCAGCGCGAGCGCCTCGTCACCGTCCAACGCATCGGCGAAGAAGACCTTCACCATTCCAATGTCGCGCAGCTCGAACGGCATCGGTTCGTCCCGCTGCAGCCACTCTCGCAGCGCCGACTCTCCGGCTTCGGTGATCTGGAAGGTCCGTCGTTGCCGCTTGCCGAGCGGATCGGAGCACCCTTCCACGAGCCCCGCTGCTTCGAGGCGCTCGAGACTGGGGTAGATCTGGGCCTGGGAGATGGTCCAAAAGAACCGGATCGACAACTCGACCGCCTGCTTGATCTCGTAGCCGGACCGGGCGCCCAGCCGGATCATGCCGAGCACCACGTAATCGGGGCGGCTGAAATCCCTGGTCCCGGCGCTCACTGTGCCAGAGGTTGCGGGCGACATACCTGTCAACATAACATGTCATCCTGACATATCAGGGAGGTTGTGATGCCCGAGCTCATGAACACGCCGGCCAAATCTGCACTGCGAGTCGCCATGGAGGCCCGGGACCTGGCGGCCATCGTCGATGTCTTCGCGCCAGATGCCGAGTTCCGGTCGCCACTGACCGACCAGCTCACGTTCACGGGCCACACGGAGATCACCGCCATCACCAGCGTGATCCTCGGTGTCTTCGAGGATTTTCATTACACCGATGAACTGCAGGGGGAGCGGAACGGGTTTCTGGTGGCTCGCGCTCGGGTTGACGGCGTCGACCTGGAGATCGTCGACCACATCCTCTACCGACCGGACGGCAAGATCGCGGAGTTCACGGTGTTCTTTCGACCGTTACCGGCGGCCGCCGTCGCCCTACGGATGATCGGTGCCGGACTCGGTCGACGCAAGAGCCCGGCCCGGGCGGCTCTCATCTCCACCCTGGCCCGACCACTCGGCTTCATGACCAGGACGGGCGATGGCATCGGGGCCCGGTTGGTCCGTTCCGTCATCTAGACCGACGGAGGCTTCCCGTCTCGAGGATCCCTACGTCAGGATCAAGACGGACGCGACGACGAGCACCAGGACGGCCAGGACCGCCACATCACGCAGTTGAGGACGACTGGCCGGGTCATCGAAGTCGGTGAATCCACCGCGGGCCGTGATGGCGTCACTCAAGTCGCGCGCTCGACGCAGCGCAACCGTGATCGCCGTGATGGCGAGAAGCCCGAGTTCGTCCATGGCCTGGCGGCCGTCGCGCCAGCTTCCCCGGTCCACCCGTCTTCGTAGTCGGCGGGCGGCGATCAGCGTCCTCGATTCGTCAATGAGGGACGGGAGGGAGCGGATCGCCAATGCCGTGGCGTTGACCCATTCTTCGATCGGCAGGCCCAGCCGGCGCAGCGGACGTCCCAAGACGGTCAAGGCGGCCGGGATCTCGCCGAGCGGCGTCGTCCACCCGATGAGCGCGGCGCTGAGCACCAGCAGAATCAGGATCATCGTGAGGCGACCCCAGGTGCTCAACCCGCCGAGGCTCAGGGGCAATGAGCCCAGATGCACCAGCGGCGGAGCGCTGGAGCGAACGCTCAGGACGGCCCCGAGTGCGAGGACGAAGAGGAACCAGCGCGGCACTCGGGGGAGCGCTCCCATCGGGATGCGACCGGCGATCAGGCCGACGAGAACGACCCCGGCCAGCGTGAGGAGGATCGGCCACGTTGGCTTGAGCGACGCCGCCAGTGAAAGAACGCCGACGGCCAGGAGCTTCGTGCCGGCCCAGAGACGGTGCAACGGCGAGGACCCCGGAATCAAACGAAGCAGGCTCAGGTCACTGGCCGGCCTCCTGGTCTTGACCGATGCAGTCGAGACTGCGGGAGGGGGCGGCGTCGGTTCGGAGTCGCTGACGACCCGACCCGCTTCGAGGCGGATGAAGCGATCGGCGATCCCCCCCAATAACGCGTTGTCGTGGGACACGATGATCAGCGTGATCCCCCATTCGGCCCGGAGGTGAGCGAGGACCTGGACGAGCTGCAGGCTGCCCGCCTTGTCAAGACCGGCGAACGGTTCATCGAGGACGAGGACCGAGGTCTGGCGGGCGAGCATCCCGGCGATAGCGACGCGCCGTTGCTCGCCTCCGCTCAACTGGTCCACCTGGCGAGATCCAAAGACCGAGGGATCGAGTCCCACCGACCACAAGGCATCAGCGGCCGTCGCGTCATCGGATCCGCCGGCGTCGCGCACGTCGTCGAGCACCCGGCGCTGGAGCAGCTGGAGCCGGGCGTGCTGGAACGACAGGCCGACTCGACCGACCTGCTCGGCGAGAGATCGGCCGCCGAGAAGCATCTCACCCTCGGTCGGGAGCGTGAGCCCAGCCAGGATCCAGGCGAGGGTGGACTTTCCCGAACCGTTGGGTCCGTTCACGGCAACGCCGCTGCCGGGTGCGATCTCGAGATTGACCGCTGCCAGACTCCGGCGTTCCCAGGGGGTCCCCAGTGAGTAGACGTGACCCACTCCCTTCAGCGACAACGTTTGGGGCGGGGGACGATGCGTGGAGGGCAGCGAGGGTTGGATGGACGGCGTCGCGATCGGGGTGACGTGGTCCACGCGTCGTCCATTCGAAAGTGCGAGTGCGTGCGGTGCGGCCGAGGCCTCGAGTGGGTCGTGAGTCACGTGGACGACGCTGACTCCCTCATCGGGGAGGGATCGAAGGAGGTTCATGAGAACCACCCGGCCCTCGGGATCCAGCATCGCCGTCGATTCGTCGGAGACCACCAACCGTGGCTGGCGCGCCAGGGCTGACGCAACCGCCAGTCGCTGCAACTCGCCCCCGGAGAGCGTTGCCGTTTCACGATCGGAAAACCCCTCGAGCCCGACCCGCGCCAGGAGATCCTCGGTATCCACCACCCGCGTGCTCGGCAGGCCCCATCGCAGATCGTCCCGGACGCGGACGCCGAGCACCTGGGCATCGGGACGTTGGAAGATCAGCGCACTTCCATCTCGTGCACCGAGACCGGGTGCGCCGCCGCGCGTAATGGTGCCTTCGGTGGGCACGGCGCCCACCAGCATCCGTGCCAATGTCGATTTTCCCGAGCCGTTGTGTCCCACAATCGTGAGGAACTCACTGGGCTCGAGCTGCAGTGCCACATGGCGGACGGCCCAGTGCTCGCTGCCGGGATAGCGGAAGGACACGTCGTCCATCCGGACCGGAACGGGCGCCGGCGCTCGACGATCCTGCACATCGAAGAGCAGAGACCGCGGACCACCGAGGCCGTCGAGCGTATGCAGCGTGCCGCGGGCGGCAAACCATCCGAGGTTGCAGACCGCCCCCACGAAGGCGAACATCGCAATGGGAATGACCAGCCACCAGAACCGGGTCTCCCAGTTGACCACGACGTCCCCGACGTGAGCGATCCCACCGAGGCGCATATTGCGAAGGGTCTGACCGGTCCCGCTCCACGAGTTTCGGGTCTGGTCAATGGCCAGACGTCGCGACGTCGTGAAGGCGGCCAGGAGCCCGACCGTCACCAGGGACGCCGGTGGCCAGAACAGCACGATGCCGGTGGCCACGGTGCGCACCGCGCCCCAGTGGCGCCGGTGGGCGTGACCCACCAGCGCCCCGATGGCCGTACAGACGCCCACGGCCAGGACGACCCGATCACCGGCGGCCAGGAAGCCCACGAACATCGCCGCCAGTCCGCCGACGAAGGCGGCTCGTACCCGGTGCCTGGCCGAGATGGCCGCCATGGGGAGGAGACCCAGCGCAAGGAGCGCAGATCCGAGCGGCACGAACCTGCTCACCAAGCAGAGGGCCAGGGTGAGATCACCGAGGACGACCGCCTCGGCCAGTTCGATCGAATCGAGCACGCGAGGGTGTGCCTGTCCCACCGGAGGTAGCGTCACGTTGCGGACGAGAATAGGCAGAGCACCGATCAACTCTGGCACGGCAGCGCGACAATTTTGGTCCGGCCGGTACCGAGTGGCCGAGCGGCCGAGTGGCCGAGTGGCACCGAGCCCGCCACGGACTGGTCCACCCGTTGGCCCGGACGCCGATGCGACCCGGTGCCCGAAAGTGCTAGACAGCGGAGACTGAAGGACGGAACCCAATGCGAGTGCATCTTCTTGACGGGACCTACGAGTTGTTCCGTCATTTCTTCGGGCAGCCCCCCAGGGCGGCCGACGACGGGACGGAGATCGGTGCCACCTATGGCGTGGTCACCTCGGTCTTGCTCATGCTCGAGGGTGGCGTCACCCATCTCGGGGTGGCGACCGATCACGTCATCCGCTCGTTTCGTAACGACCTGTGGGCCGACTACAAGACCGGCGACGAGGTGGCAGAGGTCCTCCGATCTCAGTTCGAACCGCTCGAGGACGCTCTTCGTGCCCTCGGGGTCGTGGTCTGGCCGATGGTCGAGGTCGAAGCCGACGATGCGCTGGCCTCGGCCGCGTCGGTCGCCGCCGACGACCGGAGCGTCGAGCAGGTCCTCATCTGCACGCCGGACAAGGACCTGGCCCAGTGTGTGGTGGGGAACCGGGTCGTCCAGCTCGATCGCCGCAAGGACGTGATCACCGATGAGGACGGGGTGCGGGCCAAATTCGGTGTGTCACCCCGATCGATTCCCGACTGGCTGGCGCTGGTGGGTGATTCGGCCGACGGCTTCCCCGGGCTGCCCGGTTGGGGCAAGCGGTCGGCGGCGTTGGTGCTCGCTCACTACGAGCACCTCGATGCCATTCCCGACGACGTCGAGCGCTGGGATCCTTCGGTGCGCAAGGCCGTGCGAGGTGCCGACCGGCTGGCCACCACGCTGTCCCGAGAGCGCGACCTGGTGGGGTTGTTCCGCGATCTCGCCACGCTCCGCATCGACCGGGACGTGTTGCCTGACGTGGCCGGCCTCGAATGGCGTGGGCCCACGCCGGCGTTCGAGGACGTGTGCCGCCGTCTGCGCTCCCCGGTCCTGGCCAAGCGGGCGGCGGCCCTCGTCGCTAGCTGAGGGCGTCGAAGACCAGGGACAGCTCGGTCGGAACCGGCGTGTCGAGCTGGGCGTAGGTGCACGAGGCGGGCTGACGGTCCGGGCGCCACCGACGAAATGACGTGCCGTGACGGAAGCGCTGTTCCTGCAGGTGGTCGTAGCCAACCTCGCAGACCAGCTCGGGTCGCAGGGGCTCCCAGCTCATGTCCTTCCCCGCGCTCCAGCGGCTGGTGCCGCCCGGGATTCGACTCGATGCGGTAACCGCTTCCAACCAGGGATGGCTCTCGGCCGCGCCGGCCCGGTACGGCTCCAGCTCTTCGACGAGCTCCCGACGTCGGACGGCGGTGAACCCCGACGCCACGCCGACATGGTGCAAGACCCCGTCGGCGTCGTTCAGGCCGAGCAGGAGCGAACCGACGATGCCTCCGTCCTTGTGCCATCGAAAGCCCGCCACCACGCAGTCGGCCGTGCGCTCGTGCTTGACCTTGAGCATCGCCCGCTTGTCCGGGAGGTAGCGCAGGTCACCGGGCTTGGCCACCACACCGTCGAGGCCCGCCCCTTCGAACCGGGAGAACCAATCACTGGCCACGTCGGGGTCGTCCGTCGCCGGCGTCACGTGCACCGGCGGCTTCGACTTCTTGAGCGTCTTCTCGAGCAGCTTGCGTCGTTCGGCGTACGGGGCGTCGCAGAGGTCGCGATCGCCCACGGCGAGGAGGTCGAAGGCCACGAAGGACGCCGGTGTCGTCGACGCCAGCATGGTGATCCGGGACTCGGCCGGGTGGATCCGTTGGGACAGGGCATCGAAGTCCAAACCGGAGGGACCGGCGATCACGATCTCCCCGTCGAGCACGCATTGAGCGGGGAGATCGCGCTTGAGTGGCTTGATGAGCTCGGGGAAGTACCGGGTGAGGGGCTTCTCGTTCCGGCTGCCCAGCTCGACATCGTCACCCTCGCGGAAGACGATGCAACGGAATCCGTCCCACTTGGGTTCGTAGAACATGCCTTCGGCCCGGGGGAGCTCGCGGGTGAGCTTGGCCAGCATCGGCGCGACGGGTGGCCGTACGGGAAGAGTCACCTCCTGATCGTACCCAGAAGCCGCGGTGATCCTCAGGCTGCGTGCGTGGCTGTCCAGGCGACGAGGTCGTCCGCGCCCAGTCGATTGACCACGCGCTCCACGGGCACCTCGGCCCGGACGGCGTTGGTGCATCCCCGACCGAGCCACTCCAGCTGCCCGGGGGCGTGTGCGTCGGTGTCGATGGACACGAGGCACCCGAGCTCGATGGCCAGGCGCAGGAGATCCTCGGGAGGATCCTGACGCTCGGGACGCGAGTTGATCTCCACCGCGGTACCGGTGCGGGAACAGGCGGTGAAGACGGCGTCGGCGTCGAAGGTGGACTGCGGACGGCCTTTTCCGGTGATCAGCCGACCGGTGCAATGTCCGAGTATGTCGGTGTGCGGGTTCTCGATGGCGGCCAGCATGCGCCTGGTCATGGTTGGTCCGTCCATCCGGAGCTTGGAGTGCACGCTGGCCACCACGACGTCGAGTTCGGCCAGGAGGTCTTCGTCCTGGTCGAGAGCGCCATCCTCGAGGATGTCCACCTCGATGCCGGTCAGGATCCGGAACGGGGCCATCTCCTCGTTCAAGGCGCCCACCACGTCGAGTTGATTCCGCAGCCGCTCGGCATCGAGCCCGTGCGCCACCGTCAAGCGGGCACTGTGGTCGGTCAGGACCAGATAGCTGTGACCGAGGTCTCTGGCCGCCTCGGCCATGTCGCGGATCGGGCTCCCGCCGTCGGACCAGTCGGAGTGTGAATGGCAATCCCCTCGGAGTTGGTCGAGCAGGGCCTGTGCCGCTGCATCGAGCGCAATGGGTGGCGGCTCGGTCTCGAGCTTGGCCAGGTAGGCGGGGACATCCCCGGCCAGGGCTTCGGTGATGGCCTGTGCGGTTGACTTTCCGACGCCGGGAACGCTCTGAAGACGCCCGGCGGCGGCCAGCTCGGTCAGGTCCGACTCCGATATCGGTTCCAGCGCGGTGGCGGCGTGGCGAAAGGCGCGGACCTTGTAGGTGTCGGCACCGTTTCGCTCGAGCAGATACGAGATCCGTCGGAGGGCTGTCACCGGATCCACGAGCTACGACTTCTTCGCTCGGCTGGGTGCCACCCGCGTCGGTTCGTCGGCGCCCTTGGGGTACTCGGGGGGCCAGGGCGCATCGTGGAGTCCGGCGGCCTTGTCGCGCTCGGCCAGATCGAGCAACGGTTGGAGCGTTTGGGGCACCCGGCCGATCTCTGACCAGGGGTCGCCTTCCCGCTCCAACAGGTCCGGAACGGTCCGGATGGTCAGGTCGTCGGGAACCACGTCGGCCACCTGGTCCCATGACAGGGGGGTGGAAACCTGACCCCCGGTTCGGGGTCGGGCGAACCACGCCGCGAACACGGTCTTGTGGGGGGCGTTCTGATTGAAATCGACAAAGACCCGCTTCCCTCGCTCCTCTTTCCACCAATTGGCGGTGATGAGTGCCGGATGCCGCCGTTCCAGCTCTCTGGCCAACGCCACCGCGCCGGCGCGGACCGCCGTGGCGTCCCACCGTTCTTCCAGACGCAGGTAGATGTGCAGGCCACGGTTGCCGGTCGTCTTCGGGTAGCCGACCAAGCCGAGATCGGTCAGAAGATCGCGGCAGTGGAACGCCGCGGTGCGTACCTCGTCGAAGCCGACGCCCGGTTGGGGATCGAGATCGATCCGCAACTCGTCGGCGAACGCGGGATTGGCGGCGAGATACGGCCACAAATGCAGACCGAGGCAGCCCAGGTTCACGGCCCAGACCACATGCGCGATATCGGCCACCACGAGCGCGTTGGAGGTTGTTCCGTTCGGGGTGGTCACGGTGGTCGTCTCCAGCCACGTCGGGGCGCCGGAGGGCACCCGCTTCTGGAAGAAGGATTTCCCGGTGGCGCCGTGGGGGAAGCGCTGGAGCAGGGCGGGACGGCCACCGGCGGTATTGAGCAACGCGTCGGCCACCAGGAGGTAATAGGAGACGAGGTCGAACTTGGTCGCGCCGAGTTCGGGAAAGTAGACCTTGTCGGGGCTCGAGACATGTACCTCGCGGCCCGAGACCTCAACCAAACGCTCCTGGTCGCCTGACATCAGCCCAAACCTATCGGTCTGGTCACGGCCTCTGCTCCCCGGCACCGAGACGACCGTTCGGACAGTGCGGAATCTGTGTCCGAACAGTCACGGTCCCCTCACAGGCCGCCTCCAGGGATCCCACATGAACGGCTGGCATTCTCGGTGTAGCCGCATGAGCAAGAGGAGCGTCACCATGAACGACACCGACTCACCAAGCCCCGACGAGACCCATCCCGCTCTTCCCGCTTCGAGCGCGACGTCTGGGCCGTCGACCACGGCCGCGCCGCGACGGCGGCCACGGGTAGGGCGAATGCTGCGGAACCGAAAAGGGGGACGGATCGTGGCCGCGGCGGTCATGGTTCCGGTGATCGGACTGTCCGTCGGCCTCGCGACCTCTCCCTCGGTGTCGGCGGCGCAACTCGCCTCCGGCGCCGGCCCCGCTGGCGGCCCTCTCTCCGGCGGCGGGGGATCGAACGCTCGGTCTGGACCGGCCGCCGGGGGATCAACCGGCACGGTCGGCAGCGTGTCCAAGTCGAGCTTCACTCTGACGACATCAGCGGGCCAGAAGGTGACCGTGGACGAGACATCCTCCACGAAGTACCAGAAGGGGACGAGCTCGACCTCGGCCAGCGCCATGACCAAGGGCGCACGCGTGCTCGTCCTCGGCACGACCAGTGGAACGACCATCAAGGCCACGCAGGTCATCGTGCAAACGTCGAGTGCCGCAGCTGCGACGGCGGCACAGGTGGTCCCGTTCCAGCGCGGCGCATCGACCACGTCAAAGCAGGTCGGTCAGATCCCGGCGAACTACAGTCAGGGGTCGGGAACGATCGTCAGCGGTACCGCTGCGAATAAGGCGACGAAGGCTGCGCTGGCCGCCTACCCGGGGGGCGTGGTGGACCGTGTCGTGAAGCTGAGCAACGGCGAGTACGAGGTCCACAACATCGGCGTGAACTGGCCGCACCACATCTTCGTCAACCAGAACTTCACCGTCGTGGGCGCGGATTAGCCGCCGAGGACGGCGCCTCATGAGCGCACCATGTGGTGGCTGGGCCACAGGGGAAATTCAGCGGGCGGTTCAGTAGAGTGATCCGCACCAACCCGACCCCGAGGTGCGGGGTGCGGGATGGGACAGAGAGGCCACGAATCGGCGCAGAGAGCTGTACAGGCGTGCCAAAGTCCAACAGGGGGATCCCAAATGACCATTGACGGTTTTCGAGCACAGTTCAGTGGGGTCGTTCTCGGCCGGGAGACCGAGGGCTACGAGGTCGCGAGGGCGCCGTGGAACGGCGACATCGACCGCCGACCCGCCGTCATCACCCAGTGCGGCACGGCGGAGGAGGTGGCGGCTTCCATCAGATTCGGTCGTGCGGAGGGGTACGAGGTCGCCGTGCGAGGCGGCGGGCACAGCTTTGCCGGCCACGGGGTGTGCGAGGGCGGCCTCATGGTCGATCTCAGCCCCATGCGCAACGTCGCCGTCGACGCGGCCGCCCGCCGAGCCACCTGCGGCGGCGGGACGACGTGGGCAGACCTCGACGCGGCAACGCAGGCGCATGGGCTCGCGACCCCCGGTGGAGTGATCAGCCATACCGGCGTCGGCGGCCTTACCCTGGGCGGGGGCATCGGGTGGCTGTCGCGTCGAGCCGGTTTGAGCTGCGACAACCTGGTGTCGGCCCAGGTCGTGACCGCCGATGGCCGAGTTGTGACCGCCTCGGCGGACGAGAACCCCGATCTCCTTTGGGCGTTACGCGGCGGTGGGGGCAACTTTGGCGTCGTGACCGAGTTCGAATTCGCGCTCCATGAAGTAGGACCCCTGGTGAACCTCGGTCTGTTCTTTTGGGGTGTCGAGCAGGGAGCCGACGCGTTGCGTCTGGCACGGGACTACACGGCTTCGGTCCCGTCCGATACCGGCCTTCAACTCATCGGTTTGAATGCTCCTCCGGCGCCGTTCGTTCCCGAGGAATTCCACTTCGCTCCGGGCTATGGCCTAGCCGTCATCGGCTGGGGCTCGCCCGAAGAACACGCTGAACTGATCCGTCCGCTTCGAGAGGCGTTGCCCCCTTTGTTCGAACTCGTCACCCCGATCCCTTACGCCGAGCTCCAGAAGATGCTCGATGACAGCGCACCATGGGGAATTCTCGGTTACGAGAAGGCCCTGTACCTCGACGAGCTGTCCGACGGCGCAATCGATGTGGTCGCGAAGCACTTTCCGGCGAAGTCGTCACCGATGTCGATCATGCCGGTCTTCCCCATGGGCGGCGCCTACCACGACGTCGAGGACGACGCCACCGCGTGGGGCGGCAGCCGTTCGGTCAAGTGGGTCTTCAACATTGCCGCCATAGCGCCGACGGCAGATCTGCTCAGCGCCGACCGGGCGTGGGTCCGCACGATGTACGACGCCCTCCAACCGTTCGCCTCTGGAATCGGCACATACGTCAACTTCCTCAACGATGCTGATGAGGACCGCATCCGGGCCTCGTACGGACCGGCAAAGTACGAGCGCCTGTCGCGCATCAAGGCCGAGTACGACCCGGACAATCTGTTCCACCTCAACGCCAACATCAGACCGGCCAAGACCACGTAGCCGGGAGTCGCTCCGTCACGGGAGAAAGCCGAAGGTCGAGGCCAGTCGAGATTCTCGAGGACCTGAACGTCGGGACGGTCGGCAAGCCTCGCGGATGACCGTGGGCCCATCGGCGTCTCAGGCGATGGTGTCGGCCTGGGATGAGCCAAGTCCCACGGGCCGTTTGCCAACGCGTGCTTCCGCTAAGGCCAGGCCCGCCAGGCGGTGATGTCGATGGCGATCACCGGACCTGGCGGCGGGTCCCGCATGTACTGCTCGTACTTGGAGCGAAGGTGATCAAGTGCCCGCTCGCGCCGGCCACCCGATTCGATCACCTGGGCGCTCCCATCGAGACGGATCCACCACAGGGTCGACCAGTCCTCGCTGTAGTGGTCGATCAGCAACGACACCGACGGGGTCACCCGCACGTTCTCGAGCCGGCGCAGCGCCAAGGACGTCTTGGGCTTAGCGTCGACCGCCGAGTAGAGAACCTCACCCTCAATCGCGAAACAACATGGCACGACGTGAGGCCTTCCGTCAGGACGGACGGTGGCCAAGCGGCCAACGCGAGCTTCATGGACGCGGCGGCGCATCGTCG
>DASZJQ010000153.1:0-25043 GCA_035947875.1 Acidimicrobiales bacterium | reverse complement strand
CAACGGCCAGAAGGTCTGGACCAGCGACGCGGCCTGGGCCGACTGGTGCCTGCTGCTGGCCCGGACCGACCCGAACGCCTCGCGTCACGAGGGCATCTCGGCGCTGATCGTCGATCTCCACCAGCCCGGCGTGGAGGTACGGCCCATCGTCCAGGCCAACGGCGACTGCGAGTTCAACGAGGTCTTCTTCACGAATGCCGTCGTCCCCACCGACCAGATGGTCGGAGCCCCCGGTCAGGGGTGGGAGATCGCCATGGCTACGGTCGGCTACGAACGCGGGCCGGTCGATGTCGGGTTCACCTCTCGCTACGCCCGCCTGGTGGGCGAGCTCGAGGACACGGCGCGCGCCGGCAACGTCGACCGCGCCCGGCAGCTGGACTGGGCCCGGGCCTATGTCCAGGTCGCCGTGCTGCGGGCGCACGTGATGCGCGACCTCTCGGCGAGAACCGAGGGCAACGCCCCCGGCCCTGAAGGCTCCCTCACCAAGCTGCTGGGTACCCGGACCGAGCAAATGCTGCATCATGTCGCCATGGACCTCACCGCACCGGCGCCTCTCGTGGGCACCCAGCCCGACGTGCTGGCTGCATACCTCTATTCGCGCGCCGCCTCGCTAGCCGGTGGCACCAGCGAGGTGCAGCGCACCATCGTGGCCGAGCACCTGCTCCACCTGCCGCGGTGGCGGTAAGCGCCGTTCCGCCGGAGCCTGAATTCCGGTGCCGCATGCTCTCGCGAAGGGAAGGAATGAGATGACAGAAAAGGTTCAGCTCGAGGTGAGCGGTGCCGTCGCCGTGATCACCAACAACAATCCCGAGAAGCGCAACGCGTTCGACGACGACATGGACGCACGGCTCTTCGACATACTCACCGAGCTCAAGGGCCGTCCTGACGTGCGCGCGGTGATCTGGAGAGGGGAGGGCAAGGCTTGGTCATCAGGGCGAGATGTGGCGGCGATCGGCCATCAGGCCACCCCGCTCAGCCATCACGAGCTCATGACTCGTGGCCATCGGGGCATTCTCCAGGTGTTCGACATCGACGCCCCGATCATCGTGGCCATTCAGGGATGGGCCATCGGTGGCTCGTTCCAGCGGGCATTGCTCTGTGACATCAGGATCGCCGCCGAAGGCTCGCGCTTCATGTTGCCGGAGGTCGGCCACGGCGTCATTCCCGACACCGGTGGCGTGGGGCGCTTGTACGAAATCTGTGGGAGCGGCGTGGTCAGCGATATGGTCCTGACCGGGCGGGCCATGAGTGCCGAAGAAGCCTTGGGTCACGGCATCGTCTCGCGGGTTGTGGCGCCGGAGGCGCTCGACGAGACGGCCTGGGAAATGGCCCACAAGATCGCGGCCTCTCCGAAGGTCACGGTCAAGATGGCCCGACGTGTCCTCCAACACCTGAGCGAGCCGGGGGTCCGCTCCTCCATGAACGATGAGTTGATCTATCAGACCTTCATCAACAAATCGTCCGATTTCGCCGAATTCAGGGCGGCCAACGCCGAAGGGCGCGAGCCCCACTACACAGGGAGTTGAACATGACCGAACAAAGAGGATTGCTCGAACCCCCGCCCGTGGGGACGAGGGCGTTGCCCGACGGCACCTTTGCCGGGACGTCGGTCTTCGTCACCGGCGGCGGCACCGGCCTTGGAAAGTCGATTGCAGCCGAATTCGCGCGGCTGGGGGCGGACCTGGTCATCGCCAGCCGAAAGTCGGAGCACCTCGACGCCGGCCGGGAATCGGTAGAGGCACTCGGGGCGAGCGTTCTGGGGGTGACGTGCGACATACGTGACGCAGACCAGGTCGGTCAGGCCTTCGAGGAGGCGACGGCAACCTTTGGCTTGCCCGATGTCTTGATCAACAACGCCGCGGCCAACTTCCCCGTGCCGGCAGAGGACATGTCGCCGAATGCCTGGCGCACTGTCGTGGACATCACCCTCAATGGCACGTTCTTCTGCTCGCGTGAGTTCGCCCGTCGGCACATCGAAGCGGGGACGGCCGGCTCGATCGTCAATGTGGGGGCCTCGTACGCCTGGACCGGCGGTCCGGGTTTTGCCCACTCGGCCGCCGCCAAGGCCGGGGTGAAGAACATGGTCGAGACGCTCGCCGTGGAGTGGGGACCCTATGGGATCCAGGTCAACGGACTGGTGCCCGGGCTCTTCCCGCACGAGGACATGACGGCCGACATCAAAGGCAACCTTGATCGAACGAACGAGAAGGACGCCTGCCAGCCGGCCCTCCGGGTTGGGCGCCTCCAAGAACTCGGGTGGGCCGCGACGTTCCTGGCCTCGCCATTTGCCCGTTTCATCTCGGGCCACACGTTGGTGGTCGACGGCGCCAACTGGCAACGCCGGACACTCACCAACGCCCCCGTCGTCACCGTGCGCGACCAGATGGGCCGCGGGCCGTTCGACCCGAATCCCTCACGGTAACGACAGAGGACCGAATCGCATGACAGACCGACCAGAATTCCACCTGTTCCTGCCGCAGATGCGCATGTCACCCACGGCGCTCGTCGACCGGGTGCAAACGGCCGAGGCCGCCGGATTCGCCGGCGTGGCGCTGATGGACCATCTGGCCCCGCCGCAGGCCCTGGATCAACCGATGTTCGAAGCGATGACCTTGGCGACGTGGCTGGCCGCGCGTACCACGCGCATCACCATTGGCCATCTCGTCCTGTGCGATTCATTTCGGCACCCGGCCGTGCTCGCCCGTCAGGCGGCCACCCTCGACCATCTCTCCGAAGGTCGCTTCGAGTTGGCGATCGGCTCGGGTTCGACCCCAGATGAACTGGTGACCTTCGGCATCAGCGACGCCAAGGGGACGGAGAGAACGGCCCGCCTCCGGGAGACGCTCGACATCATGACCCGGCTCTGGACGGGGGAGCCCGTGACCTATGACGGGGCGTTCTACCGGCTGGTCGAGGCCCGTCAACTGCCCAGGCCGACGCGTCCGATTCCGGTGATCATCGGCGGTACGGGACCGACGACGTTGGAGATCGTCCGAAACTTCGCCACGTGGTGGAACGTGCCGGCGCATCACAGCGCTCGACTCGAAGAGCGTCGCTCTCTGGTCGGCTCGGCCCGGGTCTCGCTCCAACAGGTGGTGACGTTCCTTCCCGAGGGGAAGGACGGCCAGGAGATCGTCGACACGGCGGAGCGGCGTTTCGGCTGGATGGGACAGATGGGAAGGGCGATCGGTTCCGGACCCGAGCTGGTGGAGAACTTCGAGGGCCTCCGTCGACGTGGTGTGGCCCGCTTCTATGTGTGGTTCACCGATTTTGCCCATCCCGACACGCTGCGCTCCTTCGGCTCGGAGGTCATCGAAAGAGTCGGTTGACGAGGCCGACGTTCCGGACGAAACGGGGGCGCCCTCGCCCAAATGCATATAATGTACAGTCGTCGGCCGAGCGACGCGCCGGCTGGCGCGGTGCCCGATCGAAAGGACTTCTCGTGCCTGATTCATTCGACTACGTCGAGCGCCTCTTCCCCGAGCCAGTCGACCTCGGGATCGCCGAGCCCGACCGTGCCGTGGCATCGGTCGAACACGGCACGCGCAGCTTCTTGGAGGGACAGGGCGGCGAGGGAACGACGTGGTACGAGGGGGGCGGATCGGCCAGCGACCAGGCCGTGCAGGGGATCACCATCTATCCCCCCACCCGGGGGGTCACCACGCAGGGCGACCCCTTCGAGCCCGTCAAGATCGGGATCCTCATCGACATGGACCTCAACCAGCTCCTGGCCGACTGGATCGATCCCACCATCTTGGCCATCGAGGACGCGCTCAATGAGGGCGTGTGGGCCCGGTCGGCCGTACAGCTGATCATCGCCGATGCCCGGGGACTGCCTCGCGAGAACTACAAGAAGGTGATCGATGGCTATCGCTGGTTGGTCGACCAGGGCTGCGTGGTCGTGCTCGGGCCGATGATCTCGGACAATTCGCTGGTGCTGCAGGACACGGCCAATGCGTTGGGCGTGTCCTGCCTTGGATGGACGGGCGCCCACCGGTTCGCCTCGGAGTTCTGCTTCACGGTGGCCAATGGTGACATCCCCACCGAAGGGGTCATCTGCGCCAACTGGCTCCACCAGCGGGGCCTTCGCAACGTAGGCCTCTTCTGGGAGGCCGGGTCCTCGGGCCGCGACTACGCCGACTACTTCCGCGATGAGGCGATTCGCCTCGGTTTGACCATCACGCGGGAGGTCAAGCTCGAGCCCAACCCCTCGAACCTACGGGAGCACCTGGCCGCCATGAAGGACTCGGGCACCGAAGGCCTTTACTACGGGGGATACGGCTACGCCGCCTTCCACTTCGGTCCGGCCCTCACGTCCCTCGAGTGGGATCCGCCCCGGATCATGGGGACCGCCTTCATGTTCTATTCGAACAAGAACCAATGGGGCGAGGGACTCGAGGGCTGGCACGGCATCGATCAGCTCGGCGAGGACGGCGCCAATCCCAACTACAACGCCATGCGCGAACGCTTCGAGAAGCGCTTCGGCCGGACCACCGGGAACGTGGTCGTCGCGCTGGCCTATGACACCGCCCGGGTGGCTATCCACGGGATTGCCAACGCCGCCATCCCTTCACCGCCCCAGGTCAAGGACGGAATCGAGAGGATCCGGTGGATGCCCGCAACCAACGGAGGTCCGTCCACCTACATCCAGTTCGGCCCAGGCGATCACAAGGGCTACAAGGGTGACTTCCTGACCATCCGCGAACTGCGCGGGGGAGAGTTGCGCTTCGGCGGCTATTTCCGACCGGAGTGGCCGTCGAACGACAGGCCGCCTTCCTAGTGGCAGTGGCAGCAGTGGAGGGACTGGCCGCCCTGCTCACCGAACACCCTTTCGCCGACGCAGATGTCCTGGTGAGCACCTCGGACCTCGAGGTCACGGCGGGCGAACTGCGAGCTGGCGCCGAGCGGTTGGCCCACCGCCTTCGAGAAATCGGGGTGAAAGACGGGCAGGCCGTGGTGGTCGAACTGCCCAATGGGCCCGGCTTCATCACGGCCATGTTCGGGATCTGGCTGGCACGGGCGGTCTTCGTGCCGACGAACTCCCGTCAGCCCCGGGCCGAGCTCGAGCGCGTCGTCGACGCCACCGCCCCGGCGGCCATCATCGATGGTGACGGGGTCCGGGCGACGGGGGTCGAACCCACGCGGTACCAAGGCGACGTGGCCTTTGTCACCTGGACGTCGGGAACGACCGGTCAGCCCCGGCCGATTCTCCAATCTCACTCGGGCTACCTCGAGCTGCTCGACCGTGTCCTGGGGCCGTTGCGGGGAAAGCCGGCGGATCCGGGCCGTCGACCATCACCCAACCTGGTGCCGGTGTCGCTGGCCCTCAACGCGGGCATCTACAACGTTCTTTTCGGGCTGCGCGCCGGTGCGCCCCTCGTGGTCATGGACAAGTTCTCAACCTCGGAATTCGCCGAGCTCATCTCTCGATTCGCCATACGCTCCACCGTCCTTCCCCCGCCGGCGCTCGTCATGTTGGCCGATGACGAGACGATCGTCGGTCTGGCGCCGTTGCGGTACGTGCGCAGCATCACCGCCCCCCTCTCGCCCTTGGCGGCGCGGCGCTTCACCGAGAAGTTCGGCGTCACCGTGCTCAACGGGTACGGGCAGGCCGAGATCGGCGAGGTCATCGGTTGGACGGCGGCCGACGCCCGGGAGCACCCCGAGAAGGTCGGGGCGGTCGGACGTCCCCATCCGGGCGTGGCCATCAAGGTGCTGTCCGGCGACGGCGTCGAGGTGTCACGCGGCACGGTCGGGGAGTTACTGGTCAGGCCCCCGCGCATGGCGGCCGGCTACGCAGACGGTGACAGCCTGGACGACCGACTCGACGGAGATGGATACCTGCGGACCGGTGACTACGCCAGGGTGGACGACGAGGACTTCGTGTGGATCGAGGGTCGCGTGGGTGACGTCATCAACCGAGGAGGCAACAAGGTCTTTCCGGGACAGGTCGAAGAGGTGCTGTGCCTCTCTCCGGACGTGCTGGAAGCCGCGGTCGTCGGTGAGCCCGATGAGCGTCTCGGTGAGGTCCCGGTGGCCTTCGTCGTCGGCACCGCGGCGCCGGAAGATCTCCAGCGGCTCTGTCGGGAGCACCTGGTGGCCTACAAGGTCCCCGCGGCCTTCCACAGGATCGACGCGCTGCCGCGGAGCGAAATAGGAAAAGTCCTGCGCCGAGAACTGATCGCCCGACTCTCGCCTGCCGTCTGATTCATCGTACCAATCGTCCTAATCGTCCTAATCGTCCTAATCGTCCTAATCGTCCTAATCGTCCTAATCGTCCCAGGCTTCCGTGCGATCGGCCCGTGAGGGTTGACGACCCAGGTGCATGGGCGAGAGTGCCGAGTCCACCAGGAGGATCCGCTCCAGTCCCTCGGTGATGGCGAGATTGCGGGATTCCCATTTGATGAGCATCGGGTCACGGCGACGGGCTTGCTCTCGCTCGGCCCACTGCTCCCAGGTGGGGATGGCCCAGAGGAGGAAGCACTCGCTGTCGTCGCCCAACGCGGTTTCCCACGCTCCGGCCAGAACCCACCCGAACTTCTCCAGTGCTGGCGTGGCTTCCTGACGAACGATCTCGAGGTACTGCTGGGACGTGCCCCTCGGAAGGCGGATCTGCTCGTGACCGTAGGCGACGCCGCGTGTGCCGTTGGCACACAGTTCCTCAATTGTCGGCATCCACGGTGCCGGTACGAGAAGACGGTCCACCCCGCCGGCGCGCAGCGAGGCGGCCGCCGCCCACCATGCGGCCAGCTTGGGGTCCTGCAGGTCGCGATGTCCGAGTTCGTGGCCGAACGAGCGTGCCAGTCCCTCGAAGCCGTCCTCCTCCCACAGGTTGACCACCTGGGGCCAGTGGCCGGTACTTCCGACAACACCCCAGACGCCGAAGCAGAGCTGGTGGCGATCCTCCATGGCGGCCGGGCTCCAATTCGCCGTCATGTGGTACATGTAACGGGACCGGTTGTGGCCGATGATGTCGATGAATTCGTGGATATAGACCTTCTCATTCATGGCGACCCTCAGGCATAGATTGCATATTATCTACAATCTCTTCCCCCTCGTCCCTCCGGTTCACACCGGGTCGAGGGGAGAGAAATACGGCAGGGTGACGGCGTCCGACACCGGATGGAACGTGACCCCGACCCGCATGCCGTCGTACAGGTCATCCGCCTGGCAACCGATGATGGCACTCATCAGCCAGAACTCTTCATCCAGTCGGACAATGGCCGGCGCGTAGGGAACGCTGAACGACGGGTCCGGAGGGCGCCAGACCACCGTCCAGCTGTACAACGAGCCGAGACCCGCGCTCTGCTCCCACGCCATGGCTGTGCCACGACACGAGGCGCACACCGTCGAAGGGCGGAGCGCGCTGGCGCCGCACGACGTACAACGCTGAAAGAGAAGGCGCTGCCCGCGGCAGCCGTCCCAGTAGGGCTGACTGTGCACACTCGGAGTCGGAGTGGGAATTCCCCGCACCTGGGCCTTCAGCAGGGTCATGGGCGTTCTCTCCCCAAGAGGAGGACATCGCAGAAGAGAGCGCCGGCGCCGCCATTGGATGACATGGCCACCTCGGCTCCTGCGACCTGGCGGGTGGCACACGACCCGCGCAGCTGCTGGGCAGCACGGATCACCCGCTGCAGCTGTTGCGCGCTCACGCCGGCGTGGCTGAACGACATGGTGCCGCCATCGGTGGTGACGGGGAGCCGGCCATCCGGTGCGATGTTGCCGTCGTTCACGAACGCGCCACCCTCTCCTTCGGGGCAGAATCCGAATGTTTCGAGCTGTCGGATGATCTCGAAGGAAAAGGGGTCGTAGAGCTCCGCCACGTCGACGTCGTCCGGGGTCAGGCCGGCCATGGCGAACGACGCGCGCGCCGCCCGGGCCCCGACGCGTCCGAAGCATTCGCCACCGTGGCGGGGTCGGAAATCCCACACCGGGGGCACCATGTACGCCGGGCCGAAGGAATCGCTGGCCCCACCGAGAATCCAGACCGGCGCCGGTGTGTCGGTGGCCCGATCGGCGGCCACCAGGACGAGGGCACAGCCACCTTCGGACGTGGTCGCGCAGTCAAGCAGATGAAATGGGTCGGCCACCATGCGTGAGGCCAGAATGTCATCAGCCGTGAACGGGCCGCGACCGAAGTAGATCGCTTCGGGGTTCACATGACCGTTGTTGCGGATGGTGGCCGCCACGGTGGCCATCTGTTCGGACGTCGTACCGTACGCGAGCATGTGCCGACGGGCCATGAGGGCGAATTCGGCAGCGGTGAAGAGGCCGTAGCTGACCACCAACTCATTGGCCGGACGAGTCCAGGGAGCCGTGCTGGTCGCATCGGTGTGGACCCCGGCCCCTCCCGCGGCAACCACGACGACCGAACACTGCCCGGTGACGATCAGTGCGGCGGCATCGAGGACCGCTGGGATCCCCAACCCACTCGGTCGACGAGTGCAGGGCCCCAAGCCGAGTTCGAGGGCAATCTCAGCGCTGGCCGGTCCAACGACGCCGTCGACCTCGCCGGGCGAGATGCGGGCGTCGGCCAGCGCGCCGACGGCACCGGCCAGCGCGATCGACGTGGAGGTGTGCTCGGGCAACCGTCGAGCTTGCGGGGTGTTGTAGACCCCGGCGATGGCGGCGTCGCCAAATGGGTGTGGGTGCACGCGATGACGCGAGATTCTCGGCGGATTCAGCCGGTGGCTTCAGGCGCTTCAAACAGGTTGCGCTCCTTGAAGAGCAGAACCACGGCGTCGCCAACCGCCCCCATCATCTTGAGGTATTCGGCCGAAGCCCTGTCCCCATCACCCTTTTGTATGGCCCGCACGATGGCCGCCAAGCCTCGCTTCTCGACGTCGATCGCGCCCGGCACCGACGCAAAGAAGCTGCCCGGCACCAGGGCGGACATGGCCCGGAGTGGAACATTGATCCGTGGAGAGGCTGCGGCCTCCACGATCGTCCCGTTGAAGGCCATGGACAGGCGCCGCAATTCATCCGGCTCGCTGGCGGCCAGAAACTGCGACTGTATGTCGGACAGGCGATCAGCCAGCCCGGGTGTCGCCCGGGCGAGCGCGCGCCTGGCCGCGAATCCATACAGAAGTCCGAAGAGCTCGTAGTGGTCGTGCACCGATTGTTCGTCCAGCGCATTGATGAAGGCGCCCCGGTGCATCTCGATGGTGACCCATCCCTCGCGCTCGAGCACGATGAGGGCCTCGCGAACAGGAATTCGACTCACGCCCAGATTGCGGGCAATGGCGTCCTGGGGCACGCGCATCCCGGGCCGCAACGACCCATCGAAGATCAGCCATCGGATGTGAGAGGCGATTTGCTCGCCGCTGCTGGTGCGGACAATCTGCCCGTCCCGGCCACCATCCCCGCCCTGAGCTTCTGGTTTCTTGGAACTCGCGGTCGACGACGGCATTCTTATATCTTATGCGAAGTGGCCTACCGGCCGACGTGACGGCTGACGGCTGACGGCCGACGGCTGGGACGCCCGCCCGGCCGGCCGCCCGACCGCCGCCGAGGCGTGACGGGACGGGGCGAACAAAACCGGGCCAGCCCCGTCAGCTGGCGTAGCGCGCCCGGAGTTCGAACTTCATCACCTTTCCGGTGGGATTGAGCGGCAGGGCGTCGACCACCTTCACGTGCCGCGGCACTTTGAAATTCGCCATGTGATCACGACACCATGAGATGAGGGCGTCGGGATCAATGGTCTCGCCCGGTCGGGGGACGACGAACGCGACCCCCACCTCCCCCAGCCGCTCGTCCGGCACGCCGATGACGGCAACTTGGCCGACCTTCGGATGGCCGACGATGATCCCTTCGATTTCCGCCGGGAAGGCGTTGAAGCCCCCAACGATGTACATGTCCTTCTTCCGGTCCGTGATCCTCAGGTTGCCGTCCAACCCGACTACGCCGATGTCGCCCGTCCGGAGCCAGCCGTCCTCAATGGCCTCGCGCGTGGCGATCGGGTCTTCGAAGTACTCCTTCATCACGTTGTAGCCACGGACGAGGATCTCACCCGGTTGGCCGGATGCGACGGGCTCTCCCTCGACGTCGACCAGGCGGATGTCCACTCCGGGGAGCGGCCGCCCCACCGTGGTGGCGATGACCTCGGGGGAGTCGTCATGTCGGCACATGCTGACGGTGCCGGTGGTTTCCGTGAGGCCGTAGCCGGTGACCACCGTCTCGAAGCGAAGCTCCTCGCGCATGCGTCGGATGATCTCGACCGGCACCGTGGCCGCGCCGGTGACCGACAATCGGAGTGAGGAGAGGTCGAAGGAAGCGAAATCCGGATGATTCAGGATCGATTGGAAGACGGTTGGCGTCCCTGGCAGCATGCTGATCCGCTCCTCAACCACGCGCTGCATGACCGGCAGAACGTCAAAGACGGCGTGGGGGACGATGGTGGCCCCGCGCAGCACACAGGCGAGAATGCCCGACTTGAGCCCCGCGGTGTGGAAGAACGGGTACACGACGAGATAGCGGTCACCCCGTCGGAGGCCCACCAGGTCAGACCACGCGATGTATGTCTCGACACTGGCACCGTGACCCAAGACGGCGCCCTTCGGCCTTCCGGTCGTTCCCGACGTGAAGATGATGTCGGATGTGTCGGTGCCTTGAATGGCCGCACCTCGCGCCAGCACGTCCTCCGGCGGAACGGCAGCGGCTCGATCCATGAAGTCAGCCAAAGCCACGGTCCCGGCCGTCGTCGGCCCCGTCATGATGACCGTCTGCTCCAGGGCTTGGAGTCCCGACACACCACCGAGCAGTGCCGGGAGATCCGATCCGAGGAAGTCGGTGACGGTGAAGAGAAGGCGCGCTCCCGACGTGCGCAGGACGTGCCCGGCCTCCTCACCCTTGTAGCGGGTATTGAGGGGGACGAGCACGGCGCCAACCGAGTACACCGCGAAACTGATCACCACCCAATCGGCGCTGTTCGGTGCCCACAGCGCCACTCGATCTCCCGCGGCAATGCCCGAGGCGATCAAGGCGCGAGCAACGAGGCCGACCTTCTCCCTGAGATCGCCGAACGAGAGCCTCGTCGACCCGTCGACCAGCGCCTCGTCGTCTCCGAACAGGCCGGCGGCACGGGCGAGCGCCTCGGGAATGGTTCCGGGTGCGGCGTCAACGGTCTGCATTCCGCTCCATCTCTGATCGGGGCACGAATGTATATATTATGAGAATGGCTGGCCAGAGGTGACCGTGACCGGTGGCCCAGGCGACATCGACGGCGACTACGTCCGGGTGGACTACCGGGGCGAGGTCGCCGTGGTCACGCTCGATCATGAGCCGGATCGCAACGCCCTGTCCTGGGCCATGACCCGGGCCCTGTCCGGGGCGGTGGCGGCAGTCCAGGCCGACGGGACGGCCGGCGCGCTGGTCGTGGCGTCCGCCGGCCCGGTCTTCTGTGCGGGCGGCTCGGTGGACGATCTGCTCGAGCCCAAGGCGCCGCTGGAGGCGATGTACGCCGGCTTCGAGGCGATCGCCGGGAGTGCGCTGCCGACGGTGGCCGCCGTGAACGGCCCGGCTCTCGGGGCCGGCATGAATGTGGCGCTGGCCTGTGACGTCATCATCTGCACACCCTCAGCCCGATTCGAGACCCGCTTCCTCGACGTGGGCCTCCATCCTGGAGGTGGGCACCTGTGGCACCTTCGCCAGCGGATGGGTCGGCAAGGCGCGGCCGCAATGGCCCTTTTCGGAGCAAGCGTCGGGGGCGAGGAAGCGGCGCGTCGGGGGCTGGCATGGCAATGCGTCGAGGAAGAGGAAGTGCTCGAGGCGGCGGTGGCGCTGGCCGCTCGAGCGGCCGCGCTGGACCGCCCGTTGGTGGCGCGGACCCGGGCCACCCTCGACGAAGGCGCCGGAGTGCACCGCATGCCCGACGCCGTCGCCCTCGAGCTTGGACCGCAGCGGTGGTCCATGGGGCGTCCCGAGTTTGCCTCCAAGCTCAACCTCCTGCGGAAACGCCTCGGGCGCCGAGGCGAGAGTGGCCGGGATACGGTCCCTGGCGCATCGGAGGTGTGATCCGCCTCCACCGGGCACCTGAGGGACGCGCGTCGTGTCTAACGTGTCGCGCGACATGCCGGACGTCCCGCTCCCTACCCACCACGTCCATCGGATGGACGACGGGCGAAGGGTGGGCTATGCGCTCTACGGCGACCCCGACGGGTTCCCGGTTCTCAACTGCCACGGGGGTCTTCTGAGCCGCAACGACGTCGCGCCGGTCCACGCCGACGCCTGTGGACTGGGCGCACGCATCATCTCGATCGATCGGCCCGGCGTTGCCCTCTCGGATAGGAACCCCGGCCACGCCATGCGTGATTGGGCGAGCGACGACGTGACGTCGGTGCTGGCTGAGCTGAACGTGGGGCGGTGTTCGGTCATGGGCTGGTCACTGGGCGGCCAATACGCCGTGGCGGTGGCCCATGCCCTGTCCGACCGGGTGGTACGGGTGGCCGTCTTAGCTGGATGCCCCCCGCTCGACCACCCATCTCGACTGGCCGAGCTCAATGGCATGGATCGGCGCTTCGCCGCACTCAGCACCACGCGCCCGCGTGCGGCCCGCGCCTCCTTCGGCGTCGTGCACGGAATGGCCCGCTATACCCCGGCGCTGGCCACGCGATTGACCTGTGTCGACCTTCCGGCCCACGAAGCCGCCGCCGTCCGCGCCCAGGGTGCGTGGCTGCCACGGACGATGGAGGAAGGGGTCCGCAACAGCCGCGGGGTCATCGATGAGTACCGGGCCATGGTGTCCCCGTGGGGTTTCGACCCCGCCGGTGTAAGCGCCTCCGTCGCCGTGCACCAGGGGAGTGCCGACAAGCTGGTCCCCCAATCGTGGGGTCGTGATCTCGCCGCCATGTTAGGGAATGCCAACTTCCACCTCCACGCCGGCGACGGGCACATGATCGGTCTGACCAAGCGGGCCGAGGTGCTGGCGTCACTTGTCGAGCAGTAGCGCCGCCACACGTCCGGTCACTGCGCCGGCCATCGGGTCGAGCGCGCCTAGGTCGCCGGGCTCAGGATCTTGTCAAGCTTGCCGAGCTCGCCTTCGTGGCCCGCCACGGCGCGTGCGGTCCATTCCTCATCGTGCATGGCGTCGAATGTCAGCACCATTCGTACCCCATCTGGCCTGGGATCGAGCACTACGGTTGTGTTGACCTCATAGGGTTCGGTGCCCGGGATGAAGTCCGCCCAACTCTTGTACCCGAGGCGACGCCGCGGCTCGATGGCGGTGTAGACGATCGACACGTCGGTGGCGGTCGGCATCCCGGCTTGTTTCATGAATTCGACCTGATCCGGGGCCGTCGCGGTCATGGTGTAGAGCAACTCGCCGCCGACCCGAAGGTCGAGGTGCTTGACGGTGACGCTGAATCCATCCGGACCCCACCACGACTCGATGCCGCGCTCGGTGGTCCACAGAGCCCACACGGCCTCGACCGTGGCCGAATAGCTCCTCTCGATGGTGATCGTTCGACGTGGACCGTCTTTCGAGGTGGCGTTCTTGCTCATGCTTCCTCCATTGGTTGGTTGTTCTTCGGATCCCGCTGCGCCCCTTCAAGCGCGGCGGCAAACCGCTCGAGTCGGGCCTCCCAGATGTCCCGGTAGCTCCCGACCCAACGCTCGAGCTCGTCGAACGGCTCCGGGCGCAGTGAGTACAGGCGCTTGGGCCCCACGGGGCGCACCTGGACGAAGCCGGCCTCGTTCAGGATGCGCAGGTGCCGGGACACGCCCGACTGGTGGATGCCGACGAGAGCCACGATGTCGTTGACCGCCTGTTCGTCGTGCAGCACCTCCACGATGCGCCGCCGGGTGGGGTCGGCCAGGGTCTGGAAAACGTCGAGCTGCATGGCCATATATATACATAAAGATGTATGTGGCTGTCAAGGGACCGGATGGACCGGGTCGGCGAACCGACGATCCCCGAGGCGGTGGCACCCGAGGCGTGCCGACACCAAGCCACCCTCGAACACCGGTCGAACACCGCCGAACGCCCGAACCCGGCGCGGCATGTCACGCTGAGTCGGTGCACGTGCGCTCCCCGTCGGTGGCCTGGCGCGGCCTCTTTGCCGGGGCCGCCGCCGCACTCCTCCTGGCCGGCTGCGCCGCCGATGCGCGGACGCCAAGCGCCGCGGCCCGGGCTCGGCCCACTTCGACCACATCGGCCCCGACGACGACGACGTCGACCCTGCCGGTTACTCCCATTGCCTGGACCCCGTGCAACGGCGATCTGCAGTGCGGAACGCTCACCGTTCCCCTCGACTACGCCGCGCCGCAGGGGACCACAATCGGCATCGCCCTGGAGCGGCACCTGGCCGAAGATCCGGCCGAGCGGATCGGCTCGCTGGTCATCAACCCCGGCGGTCCCGGCGTGTCGGGCATCGACGACTTTTCCAATGAGCTCAGCGTGCTCACCAGCCCATTGCTCGATGACTTCGACATCGTCACCTTCGATCCGCGGGGCGTCGAGCGCAGCGACCCCGTGACCTGCGGGGAAACGCCCGGCGCGCCACCGGCCCCCGTCTCCGATCCGGTGCCCCAGACGGTGGCGGCCCAGAAGGCGGCGATCGCCGCCATGCGTCAGTTCGGTGCCGACTGCCAGAAGGCGAGCGGCGCCATCCTTCCCTTTGTCGGCACCGTCGACGTGGCGCGCGATCTGGAACGGCTGCGGATCGCCCTCGGCGATGCCACCCTCACCTACATGGGACAGTCATACGGGACACTGCTCGGTGCGACGTACGCCGAGATGTTCCCCACCCACGTCCGGGCCATGGTCCTCGACAGCGCCATTGACCCGGCCCTCCCGATCGGGCCGTTCACCTTGGGCCAGGCCAAGGGATTTGAAGGTGCCCTGAGTTCGTTCTTCACCTGGTGCGCCGCCAGCACCTCGTGCCCGTGGCAAACGACCGATGATCCGACCGCGGCCATCCTCGCCCTGATCGCCCGATCCCGGACCGGCCCGGCGCCAGCGGGGAGCGGGCGGACGGCGGGGCCGGGCGAGATGTACAACGCGCTCCTCGAGGGGCTCTATGCGGAGTCGGATTGGCCGACCCTGGGCACCGCCTTGGCCGATGACGCCGAGGGAAATGGCGCGCCGATCGTGACCATGTCGGACCGCTACCTCGCCGACGGTTCGACCAACGGGTCCGACGCCGGCGAGGCGATCGACTGCCTCGATCATCCAGTCTCGAGGGACGTGAGCGGCTACACCACCCTGGCGGCGCAGTACGGAGCGGTGGCTCCGGTGTTCGGTCCCTTCCTGGCCTGGGGGCAGGCCGCCTGCGCCGTGTGGCCGGTGGCGGCCACACGGACGCCGGCTCCTGCTACGGCGGTGGGCTCGCCACCCATTCTGGTGATCGGTACGACGGGAGATCCGGCCACGCCCTATGCCTGGGCCGTCAGTTTGGCCCGCCAACTCAGCCAGGGCGATCTCCTGAGCAGAGACGGTAACGACCATGTGGCCTATTTCTACAGTGGCTGCGTCCGGTCCTACGTACAGACCTACCTGGTCGGTGGGGGTGCACCCGCCCCCGGGACGATCTGCACTTCGTAGCCCGAGGATCTGGCTCAGGCGGTGGTGGCGGTGAAACGGTATGAACCGCTGGCGACCCGGAGCACCGCCGCGCCGTCCTGAAACGACTCCAGCGTCACGCCGGACGCGCGGTCGAGCGGGCCGCCCCCCTCCCGCACCGACGCTGCTCCCGCGGCGGGGAGGGTGATCCGGGCGTACGCATTGGCCGGTACGACGGCGGCGAGCGAGAGCCCCGTTCGATCCTGGTTCCACGAGACCGTGATCGGTCCGGCGATCGTGGGGACCGTACCTCGGGCCCCGCGCAGCCCCGTCTTCGGGGGAACGATGGTGGCCACGACCGTCCCGTCGTTGGTGGGGGCTTGCAGGGTGACGCCCAGCAGGGTTTCTTGCATGGCGACCAGGGCGGAGGAGCCCCACCCGTGCGACATCGAGTCTCCGATGAGATCGCTCGGCGTCCAGGTTTCCCAGGTGAAGGTGCCTCCGGAGGCCACGATGTGGGCCCAGCCTGGTGTGCCGGTGTCCGTCAGGATGCGGACCATGTCCTGCACCAATCCGGCGTTGGCCAGACCGCGCAGGAGCTCGAGCCCATGGACCGGGCCGACCGCGATGCCCAGTCCGGCCACGTAGGCGCCGACCGCGGCGACGCTGGCGGTCGGCACGACCCCGTAGGCCAGGGCCAAGGCGTTGGCCTCTTGGGAGGCATGGGCGCTCTGCGCTCCGCCGGGCAGCAACCCGTCCGTGTAGATCCCGGTAGGGCGCGTCAGCTGGGAGTTGATGGCGGTGGAGAGTGCGGCCGCCCGCGCCATCTGCGTGGTTGCGCCGGTCGTGTCACCGGCCACCATGGCCAACTGGGCGATGCGATTGAACGCATTGACGCCCAACACGTTGCTGGTGGTGTCGAGCGTCACACTCTGGTCGTAGCCGAACACCGGGTCGCTGTTGTTGTTGCCCTCGGCGAACCCGTTCAAGAGTCCCGTGGCGGGATCGCGGGCGGCCCAGATGTAGTCGGCCACCTTCTGGGTCGACGGGTAGAGCGACAGTGCGGTGCCCCGGTCGCCGGTGGCGACGTAGTACCGCCAGACCCATTCGGGGTAGCGCTCGGTGAAGATGGGGATGTGGCGTGCCCCGTCGTCGTTGGGATAGACGGCATTGACTCGACCGTCCGGCCAGTAACGGGTCTGCCCGCGGGCGACGTCGCGCAGGCCCTGCCAGCTCATGTTCTGGTCACCGTAGGCCCGCATGATCGCCTCGGATTCGTTGGCGGAATCCCAGACGAACTGCCCCTTCTCCCGGGTTGGGGTATCGACGAATTGCTCGTGGGTGCAGTAGAGGCACGAGTGCGCGTTGAGTCTCCATACGGCATCGAGCATGTGCTGGCCGGTGGAGAAGGTGGCTGCGGCGACATCGGGCATGGCGGCATGGGTGGCCACCGCCATCAGCTGGGGGGCGCCAAGCGACTCGCCCGGATCGTCAATCTGCAAGTAACGAAAGCCCACATAGGTGAGGGGCTCGAAGGTCTGCGCTCCCTCCCGGGTGACGTAGGAGAACGAGAGATTGGTCCCCTGGGTGCCGTGGGTGGTCGAGACGTGGCCGTCCGGATCGAGCTCGTAGCCGACATGCATCGGCACGGTCCGTCCGCTGACGCCGCTGGCGAATCGCACCTGCGGTCGAGCGGCGTAGACCGCTCCAAAATCCGCCACCACAGACCCGCTGCCCAGCGTGCGCACGCTGATCGGCGCCACCACGCGCTCTTCTATGTCCGTCCGCTGGGCGAACATGTTGGTGAAGGGCGCCGTTCCAGCCGGCCCCAGGACCGATGGCGGGGCCCAGGCGGACGCGTCGAAACCAGCGGTGGCCCATCCCTGCGGGTGAGCCCGGCCGTCGAGCCACTCAACGAAGTCGGCTCCATCGGTATTGCGCAGGGGGGAGGGCAGCCATTCCGCCGGAAGCTCTCTCCACGTCCCGTCCGTCCCGTACGCCACCTGCCGACCATCGGTGTAGGTCAATGAGAGCTCGACAATGACGCCGGGAGCCGAGAGCGGGCGACCCTGACCGGCGCCATACCACCGATGCAGCACTCCGAGTCCGGTCGCCTCGCCCGTGTGGATCTGCCCAGTCAGATCGACCGATCGGACGTACTGCTCGTCGGGATACGAGAAGCTGGGCCCGAAGTCCACCCGATTGCCGTCGACGAAGAGCTGATAGGTGTGCGCGGCCGAAATGAACGCAGTCGCCCTCCGCAGGGCCCCCGGTGGCGGGGTCACGACGGTCCGGACGTAGGTCACGAGATCGGGCTGCTGGGAGGCCGCCTGTGGCTGGAGCCATTTGGCGGTCCAGTCCGCCAGGCGCAGGGTGGTCACGAAGCTGCCGCTCGGCGCGGGAGCGCTCCAGTGGCCGGCGTCGTCTTGTACTTCGACCGTCCACGCGTAGGCCGCATTGGCGGTCAACGCAGGTCCCCCGTAGGGGACGAAGGCTTGGCGGGCCGATGCAACCTGGCCGCTGTCCCAGACCAATGCGGTGTGGAGCGGATCGGAACGATGGACGGTGATGCGGTAGCCCTGCTGACGGGCCCCGCGGGCGGGCGACCGGAGCACCCAGGCAAAGCTGCAGGCGTCGGGATCAACGCCAATGGGGTCCGCCGTCCCATTCACCGTGAGATCCTGCGCCACCAAGCCCGGCGCCGAGGACGACGCTCTGAACGCACGCTGTGGGGTGGCAGCCGTCGCCGCGTTCTCGAGTCCGGGGAGCACGCCGGCCACGGCGACGGCGGCCGATGTGCGGACACCGTTGGCCAAGAAGGTACGGCGGTCGAACGGGTTCACCCGATCTCCCGCACCAGCTGCGTACTGCGATCGCTGAAAAGAACCGTGCCTGACGTCGACACCGTGATGCCCGTCGGGTCTCCGAGGCGCGTGAGTATCCAACGAGTCCCATTTCCCAGCCCCGTCGAGTTGGAGACCGGGAGCGCCCCAGCCAGGGTGTAGAGGTCTCCCCCCTGCATCGAGCGGCCGAGCACCGTGGAGGTGGAGTTCGGCACCGCCCTGATGCAGTGCTGACTGCCGTCGGTGACGAAGAGCGTTCCCGTTGCGCTCACGGCAATACCTTCCGGATCGTTCAATTCGGCGGTCTGACCGAGTGCCGACATTCCGTCTGCGAGGTAGGGGCCGTTGCCCCCTTCACCCACGATGGCGGCGATGCCGCCCGCGGCGATCGAGGTGCCGTAGTCGCTTCCGCTACTGACCGGCAGCTCGAGGATCGATTGATCACCGCTGTCGGCGATGAAGAGGTCACCGACCTGGTCGGTCGCCACGGCCACCGGATTCCACAGCTGAGCCAGCGCGGCCGAGCCACTCCTCTGGCCCGACCCGCAGACGCCGTTCCCGGCGATGGAATAGAGGTGCTGGGTCAACATCGGCTGACCGAAGGAGGTGCCGTCAGCCGCCGGCATGACGCGCACGCGGCAGTTCGCCGTGTCGGCGATGTAGAGATCGCCCTTCGCGTCGACGGCAATCCCCGTCGGATAGTTGAGCTGGCTGCTCAGGGCGGCCAAGCCGTTGCCGTTGTAGCCGGCTGACCCGGTGCCGGCCACGGTGGCAGCCGCATGACTGCCGGGCCGGATCATCAGGATCCTCTGGTCAGTGGCTTCGGCTACGTAGACATCCCCCGCATGGTCAACCGCGACGCCAGTGGGGAAGCCCAAGCTGGCTTTCCCACCGCACCCACCGCCCACCAGGCTGTACGCGTGATGCGCCGCCACCTGGAGCCCGTAGAGGGTGCCGGTGCGGCTCGGCACGAGCATCACCCGGCAGTGATTGGTGTCGGCAACGAAGAGGTCGCCGGCGGCATCGACGGCGATCCCGGTCGGGGAGCTGAGGCTGCCTGAGCCACCCGACCCGGCCACGGTGCGAACCGTCGGCAGCGAAGAGGCGGCCGTGGGAAGGGCCAGCGCGCCAGTGACGACAAATGTCCCGGCCAAGACCATCAGCGAGCGCCGCACGGCATCATCATGCCGGACGTCGCGCCGTTCCGCTTTGGAGCTTTCCAACATCGCCCACGGCGTCATAGTGTCTCTGATCGACCACTAATTCGAGGGAGAGATCGTTGACGCTCCGTGATGAGGCAATGTCAGCCGCGAATGTGATGCTGGTTGGCCACCAAAGCGACGCCATCAATGGCTACCAGGCAACGCCCACGGGGGCCGGACCATTCCCTGGCGTGGTGGTCATCCATCACATGCCCGGTTGGGATTCGGCCACCAAAGAGATCACCCGCAGTTTTGCCGCGCACGGGTACAACGCCATCTGTCCCAATCTCTACTATCGAGAAGGTCCCGACGCCGATCCCGACGACGCCGCCGCCGTGGCCCGGGCCAATGGCGGCGTTCCCGATGACCGCTTGGTGGGCGACGCTGGTGGTGCCATTGCAGCATTGCGGGCCCTGCCGACATCAAACGGAAAGGTCGGCGTGATCGGGTACTGCTCGGGGGGCCGCCAATCGTTCCTGGTCGCCATCAGCCTCCCCGTCGATGCTGCCGTCGATTGCTACGGGGCCTTCGTCAGTGGATCTCCTCCCGAAGGCTTCCCCCTGAAGGTCACGCCGTTGATCGACCGGACCGAATCGCTGGGCTGCCCGTTGCTGGGCCTCTTCGGCCTGGAGGACCAATTCCCGAGCCCTGATCAAGTGGATGAACTGGAGCAGGCTTTGATAGCCAACGGCAAGACCTACGAGTTCCATCGGTATGAAAATGCCGGACATGCCTTCTTCTCGCCCAACCGTACGAGCTTCCGCCCCGAAGCGGCCCTGGACGGGTGGCAACGGATCTTCTCGTGGTTCGAGACCTACCTCACACCATCGGAGGCGTGATCGTGTGTTCCTACGTGACGGTTACCGCCGATGTCGCCGGTAGTGCCAAAGGCCCCGACGGCTGGTTCACCGCGACTTCGGTCGCGGTGTACTTCGACCACCCCTATCACGCCGCCTATGACCACACACTCAACATTGATTTCACTGACGCGTCTGGCGGACCCAGCGCACGGGTGGCGGTCGAGTTGAGTGTGGCGTCGGCACGCGAGCTCATTCGCTGCATGGAGACTGCACTCGAGGCCGCGGGGGCAGCCGCGCTGCCCTAGCAAAAAGGCGCGCCTCGGCCGCAGCGACCAAGATGGGTTGGTGCGGCGACCGACCAGGAGCTTCTCTAGGTGACCACGAGCCCCGCTCCGTTCGCGGCCGGCGTGCACCTGCCCTGGGCCCGCGTTCCAGCCGAGGTCCACCAGTGGGCTGCAGCGGGGCGACGGCCGACGCTGCGAGGCGTCCAAGGAGCCCAAGGCCGGGTGGCGTGTGACTGGCTCCGACGCCGCACTGGATGGGCGTAGGAGACATGTCGCGTCCCCTCCCCGCGGTTGCTCCGCTGCCTCCGGTGATCGATGGCCGTCTGCCCTGGGTCGGGGCGGGCCTTGGGTTGTTGCACAATCCCACCGAGTTCCTCGTCCGCCAACGAGCGCGACACGGCGACACGTTCGTCCTCGATGCCTTTGGCCATCGGCTCTTCTGCGTGTTCTCGCCGACCGGCGTGCGCTCGCTGTATGCCCAGCCGGAGGAGCAGGCCAGCTTCGGGATGGCGACCTACACCCTCATCAAATCGAAGGTTCCCATTGAACTTCTTCTGGGACGGCGCAATCATCCCAAGTCACTCTTCGGGAACGCCAAGATCGAGACCTACCTCGAGAACCTCGGCCTCGCCGTGGCCCAGGAGATTGATCGACTCGGGCCTTCGGGTAGTTTCGAAGTGTTCGCCGAAATGCGGCGGCTGGGTCACCGTCTGGGCCTGGCGTCGTGGGGTGGTGCCGAGGCGGCATCACCCGAATACATCGATCGTCTCATCCCGCTCTTCGACCGGCTCGACAGTTCGGAGTCCTTCGTTCGCCCCGACCGAAACCTGGTGACGTGGGCCACCCGCAAGCGGGGGGAGCGGAACGCCATGGCGGCGATCCAGTCCATCCTGTCCGAGATCATAAGGAGCCGATCCGCAGAACCTCCGGCCGATGACTTCCTTGATCAGATTTACCGGTCCTATGCCGATCTCCCACCGGACGAACAGATGACGGGCACGGCGAGAGACGTCATGGTGATCCACATGGGATCCCAATCCAATCTCTATGCGGCCCTAGCCTGGACCTTCGTCAATCTCCTCCAACGTCCCGACCTGATGGACCGGGTGCGGCATGGGGACGATGCGCTGCTCGAGCAATGTGCCAACGAGTCGATTCGGATGGCCCAGCGATCGATCACCATGCGCCAGGTGCTTCAGCCCATTGACGTGGACGCCGGTGACGATACGTATCGATTGTCACCGGGAACTCTCCTCACCACCATGTTGTCAGTGACCAACACCTCGGCTGCTCCCGGGCTTGATGTCTTTGATCCGGACCACTACACGGGTCGAAAGCTCAGTCCTGACGTGCCACTGCGGACGAGAGAGCTCGTCAGCACGTTCGGTCATGGCCCACACACCTGCCCGGCCGCCAGGTTCTCCATCTCGGCCATCCGCACGTCCATCCGACTGCTGCTCCAGGAGTACGACTTCACGCCGGCCTTTCGATCGGCCACGCCGCGCCACCGCCAGGTTGGTGGGGTGGCCCGAGCCGCCAGGCCCTGTCGAGTGGCGTACCAGAGTCGTCGTTAATGCTCTGCCCCGTGTGCCGTTGATCGCCGGCATTTTCTGGTGCCTTGTCTCACGGGTAATCTTGCCGTCCCGGGGCCGCTAGCTCATCCGGAAGAGCAGAGGACTTTTAATCCTAAGGTGCCGGGATCGAGACCCGGGCGGCCCACCAGGTCAGAGCCGGTTAGAGATCCCCAGGCCGGCCAACGCCGTCCACATAACTCCCATCTGCTTTGTAGTTCCGGAAGAGGGACTCCCGCAGGCTGGCGGCGATAACTGGGAGCTTGGTGGGTCGGTCGGTATTCGAGCGACGGTGCGAGCTTTGGGGCATTTATTCCAAGGGTAGGTCGCGCAAAAGACAAGGGTCCGCGGATGGAGCACTCTGGCGGTGGCTCTGCTACATGGGACCGCGACACAGGCCGTGGTTCGCGGGCGCGTCGTAGTGAATGACTGTGGCGGACACCCGCGACGCGCACAGCTGAGCGCGCATTTGCAGTGATCGGCTACCATCCGATCCACGTCTGGCTCCGAGACCCCATCGCGAGGCGAAACTCGCACGTCACGTCGCCGTTCTTGGATCGGCGGACTCTCTGCTGCCGCTCTCATGGGTGGCCTCCTCCTAGGCCTCCCGCCGACGGTCGCGCAAGCGCAAACGGTGAACGTTGCGTGTCAGACGTCCAGCCTGATCTCCGCGCTCGCCGCGGCGTCGTCTGGCACGACCACATTGGCATTGCCGTCGGGCTGCTTGTACACCCTGGCGTCCGTCAACAATTCGAGTGACGGGGGCACAGGCCTTCCCGTGATCACTGCGAATGTGACGATCCAGGGGAACGGCGCGACGATCACGCGTTCGACCGCCTCCGGGACGCCCGCCTTCCGGCTTCTTGACGTGGCCTCCGGGGGGAGCCTTACGATCAGTTCGCTGACGTTGAACAACGGACTTGCGAACGGGGGTCAGCAGGGAGGCGGCGCCATCTTTAGTCATGGCACTCTCACGGTTTCAACGAGCACCTTCACCAACAACTCGTCTCCTTCGACCACAGGTACTTCCGGCGGCGCGATCAATAGCAGCGGGACGTTGAACGTCACGACCAGCCTCTTCGCTGGGAATTCGGCCCAGGAAGGAGGCGGGGTTTTTAACCAGAGCCTTGCCACCATCACGGACAGCACATTTTCCGGGAACAACGCGACGATTTACGGGGGCGGCGCCCTCCTCAACGCGGCGGGGAGCGAGACGGTGGCGGGCGACACGTTCGTGTCCAACAAAGGTCCGGGTGGCGGCGCCATCGACAACGACACGAGGCTCTCGATCAGCGACAGCACCTTCAACGGGAACACGGCAGGTGGCAACGGTGGTGGCGCGGTTGAGAACTTCGGGCAAACGACCATCACCCAGTCCACGCTCGACGCGAACACGTCGCCCTATGGCGCCGACATCCTGAATTATCGCGGGTACACCCTCTCAATCAGCCAGAGCATCGTGGGTGACGGCTTGCAAGGCGCGAACTGCGACGCGTCTGCGCCCATCTCCGACGGGGGCTACAACATCGACTCCGGTTCGTCCTGCGGGTTCTCCACGCCGAATCATTCGTTGCCGAACACGGCACCCCATCTCGATGCCCTGGCGTCGAACGGCGGCCCGACGCAGACGATGGCGCTCGCGCCGGGGAGCCCGGCGCTCGACGTCATCTCGCCGAGCGTCACCGGATGTTCGGGCGGGACAGACCAGCGTGGCATCGCACGGCCGCAGGGGTCGGGGTGCGACGTCGGGGCGTACGAGCTCGTGGTGACGAGCACCGACACCCAGCCACCCACCGTGCCGACCGGGCTCACCGCGACCACCGTGACGTCCAACTCCGTCGGGCTCAGCTGGTCGGCCTCGACCGACCCTGACGGCATCGTGGTCGGCTATACCGTCTACCGCAACGGGCTGGCGGTCGGTAGCTCCGGCGGCGCGACGAGCTACACCGACCTGGGCGTCTACCCAGGGACCACCTACCAGTACACGGTCGATGCCGTCGACGGCGGAGGCAACCACTCGTCGCCGTCCTCTCCCGGCCTTTCGGTGACGACCACCGTCTCCGGCCCCATCGGCTTCGTCCAGGGCGCCTCAGTGAGCACCGGGTCGCAGGCCACCAGCGTCACCCTGCAGCTTGGTCAACCGGTCGGGGCCGGCGACCTCTTGGTCGGCTGGTTCGGGCAGTACAACTCGAGCGGCCAGGTGAAGGTCTCCGACAACGTGAACGGTGCTTGGACCCGGGTCACCACGGCTTCGACGACCTTCGGCAGCGGCGGGGACCTGGCGTTCTATTACCTCCAGAACGCCAAGCCGTCGTCCGGGTTGACGATCACCATCTCAGCGACATCGGCCACCTACCTCCAAGGTGCGGCCTCGGAGTTCTCGGGCGTGGCCACAAGCGGGGCCTTCGACCAGGCCGCCGCGGCCAGCGGCAACAGCACATCGGTCGCTACCGGCGCGACTGCGGCCGTCGGCGCAGGCGAACTGGTGGTTGGCGGCATCGTCACCGGCGGACAGCCCGGCACCGTCACGCCGGGATCGTCGCAGGGCCAGCCGTTCGTGATGGGCACCCATACGAGCGCGGGTTCGGCCGACTTGGAGGACATCGTGTCTAGTACCGCCGGCACGCAGAACGCCACGGCCACCTTCACGTCCTCCAGCGACTGGCACGCGGGGGTGGCGGTCTTCCATCAATTCTCGTCCTCGAATGCGCCCCCGAGCGTCCCGACCGGGCTGAGCGCCCCCACCGACACGCCGAGCTCGGTCGGGCTCAGCTGGACCGCCTCGACCGGGGGAGCGACCGGCTACACGATCTACCGCAATGGGACCCAGGTCGGAACCTCGACCAC
>DASZJQ010000152.1:0-10013 GCA_035947875.1 Acidimicrobiales bacterium | reverse complement strand
CGCCGTCGAGCCCATGGTCAACGCCGGCTCGGCCGGGACCCGCCAGCTCGACGACGGCTGGAGCGTGGTCACGGCCGACGGGCGCCTCTCGGCCCACTTCGAGCACACAATCGCCGTGACCCCCGACGGCCCGGAGGTCTTTACGCTGCCCTGAATCGGGGCTCATCCCTGCTCCGGCTGGAAATCACCGCTGGTTACGGTAGAATCATCTGCTGGCTCTGGGCCAGGCCCCTTTCGGGGGTCTCCTGTCGCCGGGCCACATCCGAGAAACGCCGCTCCGGCCACCGCGCCGGCGGCGGGCTCGGGAGATCACCAGATGCAACGATTGAGGAGAATCACCTGCCCAAGCCCAAGGAAGACGCCATCGTGCTCGAAGGCACGGTGGTCGAGCCACTGCCCAACGCCATGTTCCGAGTCGAGCTCGAGAACGGACACAAGGTGTTGGCGCACAGCTCGGGAAAGATGAGGATGCACCGCATCCGCATTCTTCCGGGGGACAAGGTGCAGGTGGAGATCACTCCGTACGACCTCAACCGGGGCCGTATCACCTACCGGTACAAATAACCAAGTAACCAGAAGGACAGGAACGCGATGAAAGTTCGGCCGAGCGTGAAGCCGATCTGTGAGAAGTGCAAGGTCATCCGGCGCCACGGTGTGGTCCGGGTGATCTGTGTCAACCCGCGCCACAAGCAGCGGCAGGGCTGAGGAGAGGATACAGATGGCCCGTATAGCTGGAGTCGATATCCCCCGCGAGAAGCGGCTCGAGATATCCCTGACCTACATTTTCGGCATCGGCACCACCCTGTCGGAGCAGATCTGCCAAGCGGTGGAGGTCAACCCCTCGACCCGCGTCCGCGATCTGACCGACGAAGAGGTGGCGCGCCTGCGCAGCTACATCGACACCAACTTCCGGGTCGAGGGCGACCTGCGTCGCGACGTGTCCCAGGACATCAAGCGCAAGATGGAGATCAACTGCTACCAGGGCGTCCGGCACCGCAAGGGCCTGCCCGTGCACGGCCAGCGCACGCACACCAACGCCCGGACCCGCAAGGGACCGAAGAAGACGGTGGCCGGGAAGAAGAAGGTGAAGAAGTAGATGGCCAAGCCCACCAAACAGGCGCGCCGGCCGCGCAAGCGCGAGCGCAAGAACATCAGCTACGGCGTGGCCCATATCAAGAGCTCGTTCAACAACACCATCGTCTCCATTGCCGATCCCGAGGGCAACGTGTTGGCCTGGGCCTCGGCCGGCAACGTCGGGTTCAAGGGCTCCCGCAAGTCCACCCCCTTCGCGGCCCAGCTGGCCGCCGAAGCCTGCGCCAAGCGGGCGATGGAGCACGGCGTGCGCAAGGTCGATGTCCTGGTGCGAGGTCCCGGTTCCGGCCGTGAGACCGCCATCCGATCGCTCGCCGCGGTGGGCATCGAGGTCGTGGGCATCAAAGACGTCACCCCCATCCCCCACAACGGCTGCCGCCCCAAGAAGCGGCGTCGGGTCTAAGAGGAACATCTATGGCTAGATACACCGGACCCGTCTGCCGACTCTGCCGGCGCGAGCGGACCAAGCTCTTCTTGAAGGGTGAGCGCTGCTACTCGCTCAAGTGCCCGGTTTCCGAGGCGGTGACCGACCGTCACAGCCGCGCCTACCCGCCCGGCGAGCACGGTCGCGACCGCATGCGCCAGGGGTCGGAGTACCTGACCCAGCTCCGCGAGAAGCAGAAGGCCCGGCGCATCTACGGGCTCTTGGAGAAGCAGTTCCGCAATCTCTACGAGGAGTCCAGCCGCCAGCCGGGCATCACCGGCGAGAACCTGCTGCGCAACCTCGAGCTCCGGCTCGACAACGTGGTCTTCCGGGCCGGATGGGGTGCCAGCCGGCGCCAGGCGCGCCAGTTCGTCCGCCACGGCCACGTGCAGGTCAACGGGCGCAAGACCGACATCCCGAGCTACCGGGTCCGCCAGGGCGACCAGGTCACGCTCAAGGAAGCCACCCGGGCCAACTTCTCGGTGCGGCGCAACATGGACACGTTGGAGCGGACCACCCCGGCCTGGCTCGAGACCCGCGACGCCGGGTTCAGCGTGGCCGTGCTGAACCCACCGCTGCGCGAGCACATCGATGAGCCGGTGCAGGAGCAGCTCATCGTCGAGCTCTACTCCAAGTAGGACCACGCAGGACCCGGACAACCCCGACCGACCCGAACCCCGACCGACCACCCATCCCCGCTACAGGAGTCACCCACATGCTGATAATCCAACGACCGACAGTCGAAGCAGTCGACGAGGAGCAGGGCAACCGGCAGCGATTCGCCGTCGGCCCGCTCGATCCCGGCTTCGGCACCACGCTGGGCAATTCGCTGCGCCGCACCCTGCTCTCCTCGATTCCCGGTGGGGCGGTGACCCAGCTGCGCTTCGACGAGGCCCTGCACGAGTTCACCACGCTGCCCGGCGTCAAGGAGGACGTCACCGACATCATCTTGAACCTCAAGGACCTGCTGGTGCAGATCCACACCGACGAGCCGGTGACGTTGCGGCTCGACGTGCGCGGCCCGGCCGACGCCACGGCCGGCGACCTGCAGGCCACCTCCGACGTCGAGATCCTCAACCCCGAGCTGCACATCGCCTCCATCAACGCCAAGGGCCGCCTGGCCGTCGACGTGACGGTGGAGCGCGGTCGGGGCTACGTGTCGGCCGACAAGAACAAGCGCTCGTCGACCATCGGCGTCATCCCGATCGATTCGATCTTCTCGCCGGTGCACCGGGTGACCTTCGACATCGAGTCGGTCCGGGTGGAGCAGTCCACCAACTACGACCGCCTGGTGCTCGATATCGAGACCGACGGCACCATCTCCCCCCGTGAGGCGCTGGCCTCGGCCGGTGACACACTGCGCAACCTGGTCTCCCTGGTGGCCGATCTCGAGGACGCACCGCAGGGGCTGGAGCTGGGCGACACCGGCACGACCACCAGCGGATCCCCCGACCTGGACCTGCGCATCGAGGAGCTCGACCTCTCCGAGCGACCCCGCAACTGCCTCAAGCGGGCGCAGATCAACACCATCGGTGAATTGGTCGAGCGCACGATGGACGACCTGCTGGCCATCACCAACTTCGGGCAGAAGTCGGCCGACGAAGTGGTGCAGCGCCTGGACGAGCGCGGGCTCTCGCTCCGCACCCGGGACTGATCGGCCGTGCAGGGCACTCCGACCCGCGGCCGCCGCCTGGGGGGCACCTCGGCGCACCAGAAGGCCATGCTGGGCAACCTGGTGGCCTCGTTGATCGCGGCCGAGTCCCTGGTCACCACCGAGGCCAAGGCCAAGGCGCTGCGCCCGGTGGCCGAGAAGTGCGTGACGGCCGCCCGCAAGGGTGGGATCCACCAACACCGCCGGGTGGTGGCCCTGATCCGCGACAAGGACATGGCCCACAAATTGTTCGAGGAGATCGGGCCGCGCTACGCCGAGCGCCCCGGTGGCTACACCCGGATCTTGAAGTTGGGCCCCCGTCCCGGCGACAACGCGCCGATGGCGCGGATCGAGTTCGTCTGAGGGTGGACGCGCCCACCAGCGCTGTCTGGCAGCGTTGGAGGCTCCTGATCGCCTACGACGGTGCCGCCTTCCGGGGTTTCGCCGACCAGCCGCAGGTGCCCACCGTGGCCGGCACGCTGCGCCAGGCGCTGGGCCGGACCGCCCGCCTGGTCGAACCACCGTCGCTGACCTGCGCCGGGCGCACCGATGCCGGCGTCCACGCCCGCGGCCAGGTGGTCCACGTCGACCTGCCGCCCATCCCCTTCGACGGCGCCGGCCTGGCCCGGGCCCTCAACCGCCAACTGGCTCCCGCGGTCGTCATCCGGGCCGCCACCGCGGTCGAGCCCGACTTCGACGCCCGGCGCTCGGCCACCGACCGGACCTACCGCTACCTGGTCTGGAACGGGCCGTGGCCCGATCCGCTGCTGGCCCCCATCACCTGGCACGTCCGCGACGAGCTGGACCTGCGGGCCATGCGATCGGCCAGCGACGTGGTGCTGGGTACCCACGACTTCCGATCCTTCTGCCGGCGCAAGCCCGGGACCGCCGCCGAAGAGCCCATTCTGCGCCGGGTGATCCGGGCCGCCTGGAGCGAGGAGCACGACTCCGAGGTGCGCCGCCTGGGCGAAGGGCGGCTCCTGCGCTTCGAGATCGTGGCCAATTCCTTCTGCCACCAGATGGTCCGATCGCTGGTGGGCAGCCTGGTCGACGTGGGGCGCGGGCAGGGCAACGCCGCCACCCTGTTGGAACGCCTGCGCCTGGCCAACCGCCACCGGGCCCCGGATCCGGCGCCGGCCCGGGGCCTGTGCCTGGTCTCGGTGGCCTACCCCTGACCGCGGATCACCGGCCGGACCGCGGGCGGCTTGCCCGCCCGGCCCCGGCGTCCTATCCTGGTACGTCGGCTCTCGGGACCTCCGAGAGCTTGAGCGCATCCCCTGCGGCGTGCGCTCCCCGCACCACACCGCAGCGAAAGATCGATCCCTTGCGCACCTTTACCCCGAAAGTCACCGAGATCCAGCGAGCCTGGTACGTGGTCGACGCCGACGGACTGGTGCTCGGCCGGTTGGCCTCAGAAGTGGCCCGCATCCTGCGCGGCAAGCATCGCCCGTACTTCGCGCCGCACGTCGACACGGGTGACCACGTCATCGTGATCAACGCGGACAAGGTGGTCCTCACCTCGAACAAGGCCGCCGACAAGCTGGCCTACCGCCACAGCGGGTACCCGGGCGGCCTGAGCTCCACCACCTACGCCGAACTCCTGGACCGGACCCCCGACGAGATGATCAGGCGTTCCATCCGGGGCATGTTGCCCAAGAACACCCTGGGGCGCCAGATGCTGGGCAAGCTCAACGTCTACGCCGGCCCGGACCACCCCCACGCAGCCCAGGTCCCCGAGGTCCTCGAGCTGCCCTCGGCCCGCCGGGCCAGCTGAAGACCCTCAGGCAAGGAGCCCACATGACCGCACCCCTCACCCAGTCGACCGGACGCCGCAAGCAGGCGGTGGCCCGCGTGCGCTTTCGCCCCGGCGCCGGAGCGATCAAGGTCAACCAGCAGCCCATCGAGGCCTACTTCACCTCGGCCACCCACCGGATGCTGCTGACCGAGCCGCTGCGGATCACCAACACCACGGAGTCCTACGACATCGACGCCACCATCGACGGCGGCGGGATCTCGGGCCAGGCCGGCGCCATGCGCCTGGGCATCGCCCGCAGCCTGATCGAGTTGGACCCCGAGCACCGGGCCGCGCTGAAGCGCTCGGGACTGCTCACGCGCGACGCCCGTGAGAAGGAATCGAAGAAGTACGGCCTGAAGAAGGCCCGCAAGGCGCCCCAGTACTCCAAGCGGTAAGACGGTGGGGTCGGCACGCTTCGGGACCGATGGGGTCCGGGGTGTCGCAAACGAGGAGCTCACGGCGGACCTCGCCCTGGCCCTCGGACGCGCCACCGCCCGCGTCCTGCCGTCGGTGGCCTTCGTCGTGGGTCGCGATACCCGTCGTTCGGGCCCGCTCCTGCAGGCCGCGCTCTCGGCCGGCCTGGCCACCGAGGGGGCCGACGTCATCGACCTCGGGGTGCTGCCCACGCCCGGGGTGGCCCACCTGGCCGAGCGTCGGGGGGTCCCGGGCGCCATGGTCTCGGCCTCGCACAACCCCTTCGGGGACAACGGGATCAAGCTCTTCAGTGCGCTGGGCACCAAGTTGGCCGTCGAGGCCGAAGCCGAGGTCGAGCGCGAGCTCGAATCGATTCTCGAAGACCCCGATCGGCCACCCCGCCGGCCCACCGGGCGCGGGGTGGGGCGGATCATCGTCGATCCCGACGCCGTCGATCTCTACCGTGACCACCTGCTGGCGGCGACCGACGGCGGGACCCTGGCCGGGCTGGACATCGTGGTCGACTGCGCCAACGGTGCCGCCAGCGTCGTCGCCCCCGAGGGGCTGGCCGGGCTCGGCGCCACGGTCACCACCTTGCACGACGACCCGGACGGCATCAACATCAACGACAAGTGCGGATCGACCGATCCGGGGGAACTCTCCCGCACGGTGACGGACCGCGGGGCGGACCTCGGGCTCGCCCTCGACGGCGACGCCGACCGGGTCATCGCCGTCGACCACACCGGCGCCATCGTGGACGGCGACGTCCTGCTGGCCCTGTTCGCCCTGGACCTGGCCGACCGCGGCCAGCTGGCCGGTAACACGGTGGTGGTCACGGTCATGACCAACCTCGGGTTCCGCCTGACCATGGAGGGGCGGGGGATCGCGGTCCGGGAGACCGACGTGGGCGACCGTCACGTACTGGCCGCCCTCGACGCCGATGGCCTCTCGTTGGGCGGGGAGCAATCGGGGCACATCATCTTCCGGAGCCGTTCGACCACCGGGGACGGCACCCTGACCGGCATCGTGCTGGCCGATCTGATGCGGCGTTCGGGGCGCTCGCTGGCCGACCTGGCCCACGGCCTGGTGGTGCGCGTCCCCCAGGTACTGGTCAACGTGCCCATCCCCCAGCCGGGGCGCCTCACCGACTGTGTCGAGGTGTGGGACGAGGTGGCCAAGCTCCAGGCCACCCTGGGGACCGAAGGCCGGGTCCTGCTGCGCGCCAGCGGCACCGAGCCCCTGGTCCGGGTCATGGTCGAGGCCCGGGACGAGGCCCAGGCCAATGCGGTGGCGGCCCAGCTGGCCGGTTTCGTCGAGGCCGCCCTGGGCCTGGTCGGGGGCTGAAGGAGGGTAGAAGGACGGGAAAAGACCGGTGGACGCGACTCACGCGGCCCACCCGGCCCGCCCGGACCACCCGAGGACCGAGGCAGCGCCAGTAGCCTGAAGCCCCATGTGCGGAATCATCGGCGTCACCGGGGAGGCTGACGCGCTCCCGGTCATCCTGGGAGCGCTCCACCAGTTGGAGTACCGGGGCTACGACTCGGCCGGCGTGGCCCTGGTGGTCGACGGGGAGATCTGGCGGGCCCGGGCCGCCGACGGCACCCACTCGGTGGCTGATCTGGCCGTCCTCACCCAGGACGCCCCCACCGGGCACGCGGCCGCCATCGGGCACACCCGCTGGGCCACCCACGGCCACCCGACGCCCGAGAACGCCCACCCGCACCTCGACTGCACCGGCCGCCTGGCGCTCATCCACAACGGGATCATCGAGAATCACGCCTCGCTGCGGGCCGGTCTGCTGGCCGACGGCCACATCATGACGTCGGCCACCGACACCGAGGTCATGGCCCACCTGATCGAGCGGCACCTGGCCCAGGGCCTCAACCTCACCGAGGCGACCCGGGCGGCGCTGCACGCGGTGCGGGGCGCCTTCTCCATCGCCGTCGTCCACGCCGACGAGCCCGACACCATCGTGGCCGCCCGCCGGTCCACGCCGCTGGTGCTCGGGCTCGAGGACGGCGCGGCGTTCCTGGCCTCCGACATCCCGGCGCTGTTGAGCCACACCCGCCGCCTCTACGCCCTGGCCGACGACGAGGTGGCCGTGCTCACTCCCGGCACCATCACCGTGACCACCCTGGACGGCGACCCCGTCACCCCCCAGCAACTCACCGTCGACTGGGACCTCGAGGCGGCGCAGAAGGACGGCTACGACGACTTCATGAGCAAGGAGATGCACGAGCAGCCGGCGGCGGTGGCCAACACCCTGCTGGACCGCCGCGGCCCCTCGGGCGAGCTGGTGCTCGACGAGATGCGCCTCACGCCCGAGGAGCTCCGCCGGATCGACAAGGTCTTCATCGTCGCCTGCGGCAGCAGCTACCACTCCGCCCTGGTGGCCAAGTACGCGATTGAGCAATGGGTGAAGCTGCCGACCGAGGTCGACATCGCCAGCGAGTTCCGCTACCGGGACCCGGTGCTGACCGAGCGCACCTTGTGCGTGGGCGTCTCCCAGTCGGGAGAGACCCTCGATACGTCCGAAGCCATGCGGGAAGCCTCCCGTCTCGGCGCCAAGGTCCTGGTGGTCTCCAACGTGGTGGACTCCTCCATGGCCCGGGCGGCCGACGGCGTCCTCTACACCCGGGCCGGGCCCGAGATCGGCGTCGCCTCCACCAAGTGCCACCTGGCCCAGATCGTGGCCCTCCAGATCCTCGGCCTCACCCTGGCGCAGATCCACGGCACCCTCACCCCGGACGAGATCACCGCGGTCCTCGACGCCATGGACGCGTTGCCGGGTCTCCTGACCGTCGCTCTCTCCCGGGCGGCCGACGTCGATGAGGTGGCGAGCAAGCTGACCGACGCGCGCGACTTCTTCTTCCTGGGCCGCCACGTCGGCTTCCCCATGGCGCTCGAGGGCGCCCTCAAGCTCAAGGAGTTGGCCTACCTGCGCGCCGAGGGGTATCCGGCGGGCGAGCTCAAGCACGGGCCGATCGCCCTGATCGAGCCGGGCACCATCGTCGTCGGCATCGCCACGCGCAACCGGCTCTCGGAGAAGTTGCTCTCCAACATCGCCGAGGTGCACAGCCGAGGCGCCACCGTGGTGCTGGTGGCCGACGACGGTGACGATGAGGTCGGCGCCCTGGGCGACCACGTCCTGTGGGTCCCGCCGACCGATCCGCTGCTCTCGCCGGTCGTCGGTGTCATCCCCCTGCAGCAGCTGGCCTACCGTCTGGCCACCCTGCACGGCCACGACGTGGATCGGCCCCGCAACCTGGCCAAGACGGTGACGGTCGAATGAACCTCGCCCCGACGGCCACCGCCGGCGTGGTGGGCGTCGGCGTTGATGCGGTCGACGTGGAGCGCTTCCGCCGGATCCTGGCCCGACGTCCCGGGTTCGCCGCCCGGTACTTCACCGACACCGAGCAGGCCGACGCCGGCCGGTCGGGTGATCCGACCGAGAGCCTGGCCGCCCGTTTCGCCGCCAAGGAAGCCGTGATGAAGTCCCTCGGCACCGGGCTGGGCGGGTTCGCGCTGACCGACGTCGAAGTACGGTGCACGCCCGGGCCGGGCTCGACCGGCGGCGCTCCCTACCTTGTCCTGCACGGCGCGGCGGCGGCCCTGGCCGACAAGCACGCGGCACGGCTGCATGTGTCGCTCACCCATACGGCCCAGGTGGCCATCGCCTTCGTGGTGGCCGAACAGCCCTCGGCGTGAAGCCCGTCCTCACCACCGGCGAGATGCGCGCCGCCGACGCGGCGGCGCTGGCGCAGACCTCGCACGACACCCTGGTGGCCCGGGCCGGGACGGCGGTGGGCGTCGCCGCACTGCGCATCATGGGCGGTTCCTACGGCCGAAGGGTCACCGTGGTGGCGGGCAAGGGGAGCAACGGGGCCGACGCCCGCGTGGCCGCCGCGCTCCTTTCCCGTCGGGGCGTGCGGGTGACCGTCCTCGAAGCGGCGGACCAGCCCGGCCGGCTCGAAACCTGCGACCTGGTGATCGACGGCGCCTACGGCACCGGGTTCCACGGCCGCTACGACGCACCGTCGGTGCCGGCCGGGACTCCGGTCCTGTCGGTCGACCTGCCGTCGGGCCTCGACGCCGATACCGGTGCGGCGAGTGAGGGCGCGGTGCGGGCCACCCACACGGTGACCTTCGCCGCCCCGAAACCGGGACTCCTCCAGGGCCAGGGCCCGCGCCTCAGCGGCCACGTCACGGTGGCCGACATCGGCATCGGAACCGGCTCGCCGGCCGCCGCGCTGATGGAGGACGGCGACACCGCGGCCCTGCTCCCACCTCGGCCGCGGGCGTCGCACAAGTGGACCACCGCCCTGGGCATCGCCGCCGGCTCGGTCGGCATGGAGGGATCCGCCGTGCTGTGCACCCGGGGGGCCATGGCCGCCGGGGCCGGGATGATCCGGCTGGGGACCCCGGGCGATCCCGCGGGGCCCTGGCCGGTCGAGGCGGTGCGGGCGTCGCTCACCACCCATCGTTGGGCCGGTGCCCTCCTGGCGGCCACGTCGAGGTGCAAGGCCCTGGTGATCGGGCCGGGCCTCGGCACCGACAGCGCCACGGCGGAGGAGATCCAGGCCGTGGTCGCCTCGTCCCCGCTGCCGCTGGTCGTCGACGCCGACGGCCTCACCGCC
>DASZJQ010000151.1:0-17417 GCA_035947875.1 Acidimicrobiales bacterium | reverse complement strand
CGACGCTCGACCATGCGCTTGGCCGACTTGATGTTCTGGGCCAGCTCGGCGTCGACCAACCGCTTCATGACGAAGGGCTTGAAGAGCTCGAGCGCCATCAACTTGGGCAGGCCGCACTGGTGCAGCTTGAGGTTCGGCCCGATCACGATGACCGAACGGCCCGAGTAGTCGACCCGCTTGCCCAGCAGGTTCTGGCGGAACCGGCCCTGCTTCCCCTTCAGCATGTCGGAGAGCGACTTGAGCGGCCGGTTGCCCGGACCGGTCACCGGACGGCCACGACGCCCGTTGTCGAAGAGGGCGTCGACGGCCTCTTGGAGCATGCGCTTCTCGTTGTTGATGATGATCTCGGGCGCGCCGAGGTCCAGCAGGCGCTTCAGCCGGTTGTTCCGGTTGATGACCCGGCGGTACAGGTCATTGAGGTCAGAGGTGGCGAACCGACCACCGTCGAGCTGCACCATCGGGCGCAGGTCGGGGGGGATGACCGGGACGGCTTCGAGGATCATGGCCCGGGGGTCGTTGATCCGGCGGCCGTGGTCGTCGCGGCGGTTGAAGGCCGTGACGATCTTGAGGCGCTTGATGGTCTTCTGGCGCCGCTGGGCCGACAGGGGACGGCGGCCGTCCTTGGCGTCGATCATGTCGCGCAGCTTGATCTCTTCCGCGTCGAGGTCGATGCGGTCGATCAACTTGAGGATGTACTCGGCCCCCATGCCGCCTTCGAAGTACTCGTCGTAGCGCAGGCGCAGCTCACGCCACAGCATCTCGTCTTCGATGATCTTGCGGCCGTGGAGGTTGCGGAACTCGTCCAGCGACCGCTGGGCTATCTCGGCGTCGTCCTGGGCCCGCTCGCGAACCGAGGCGATCTCCTTTTCGACCACGCGCTGGCGCGCCTTGATCTCGGCGTCCTTGGCCTTGTCCGTCTCGAGCTGCTTGAGGTCCTCCTCGAGGGCCTTGAACCGACGGTCGATGTCGAGGTCGCGCCGCTTCTCGATGTCGCTGATCTCCTCGGCCATCTCGGCTTCGAGGGTGGGCAGGTCCTGGTGGCGCTTGTCGTCGTCGACCCAGGTGACCAGGTTGGCGGCGAAGTAGATGACCTTCTCCAGCTGCTTGGCCTTGAGCTCTTCCCTGGGCTCGGTGCCCATGAGCAGGTAGGCCAGCCAGCTGCGGGTCCCCCGCAGGTACCAGATGTGCACGACCGGCGCGGCCAGCTCGATGTGGCCCATGCGGTCACGACGGACTTTGGACCGGGTGACCTCGACGCCGCAGCGCTCGCAGATGATGCCCTTGAAGCGCACCCGCTTGTACTTGCCGCAGTAGCACTCCCAGTCCTTGGTCGGACCGAAGATCTTCTCGCAGAACAGGCCGTCCTTCTCGGGGCGCAGCGTCCGGTAGTTGATGGTCTCGGGCTTCTTGACTTCGCCATTGGACCAACCCCGGATGGAGTCGCCGGTGGCCAGGCCGATCCGAAGCTGATCGAAGGTATTCACGTCGAGAGCCATTAGGAGAAGCTCCTCTCTGCGGCACGCCGCTCATCCTCTTCATCAGAACCACGCTCGTTTCGACTGATGTCGATACCGAGTTCCTCCGCCGTGCGGAACACGTCCTCATCGAGTTCGTGCATTTCGATTTCCCGGCCGTCAACGGCCAGCACTTCCACGTCCAGGCAGAGTGACTGCATTTCCTTGATCAGCACCTTGAAGCTCTCGGGAATTCCCGGTTCGGGAATGTTCTCGCCCTTGACGATGGCCTCATAGACCTTGACCCGACCCAGGACGTCGTCCGACTTGATGGTGAGCAGCTCCTGCAGCGCGTAGGCCGCACCGAAGGCTTCGAGCGCCCACACTTCCATCTCGCCGAACCGCTGGCCACCGAACTGCGCCTTCCCGCCCAGAGGCTGCTGGGTGATCATGGAGTACGGGCCGGTCGATCGGGCGTGGATCTTGTCGTCCACCAGGTGGGCCAGTTTGAGGATGTAGACGAAGCCGACGGAGATCGGGTTGTCGTAGACGTCGCCGGTCCGGCCGTTGTAGAGCGTGACCTTCCCATCCGACTGCATCTGGACGTCGCCGTTGGCCGAGTCCGAGTTCAGGGTCCCGAAGATCTTTTGGATGGTCGCGTGCTTCCCGGCGTCGTCGATCTCGTCCCAGTGGGCGCCGTCGAAGACGGGTGTGGCCACCCAGGCGGCGGGCTGAGTGCGGGGGCGCGTCTTGCGCACCGCGCCGTCGCCCTTGGCGCTGGTCCCCACCTCGTCGTTGACCGTGACGCCTTCCCAGCCGTGGCGGGCGGCGTAGCCCAGGTGTGATTCGAGCACCTGGCCCACGTTCATCCGGCTGGGCACGCCCAGCGGGTTCAAGATGATGTCGACCGGCGTCCCGTCGGACATGAACGGCATGTCCTCAACCGGGAGGATCTTCGAGATGACGCCCTTGTTGCCGTGCCGTCCGGCCAGCTTGTCGCCCTCGGAGATCTTGCGCTTCTGGGCCACGTAGACCCGCACCAGCTGGTTGACCCCGGGGGGCAGCTCGTGCGACTCCTCGCGGGAGAAGACGCGGACATCGATCACCTTGCCGTACTCACCGTGGGGCACCTTGAGGCTGGTGTCGCGCACCTCGCGGGCCTTCTCACCGAAGATGGCCCGCAGCAACCGCTCTTCGGGCGTCTGCTCGGTCTCACCCTTGGGCGTGACCTTGCCGACCAGGACGTCACCGGGCGCCACCTCGGCGCCGACGCGGATGATGCCGCGGTCGTCGAGGTCGGCCAGGATCTCTTCGGACAGGTTGGGGATGTCCCGGGTGATCTCCTCGGCTCCGAGCTTGGTGTCACGGGCGTCGACTTCGTGCTCCTCGATGTGGATCGAGGTCAGCACGTCGTCGCGCACGAGGCGCTCCGAGAGGATGATGGCGTCCTCGTAGTTGTAGCCCTCCCACGGCATGAAGGCCACGAGGAGGTTCTTGCCCAGGGCCAGCTCACCGTTGTGGGTGGACGGGCCGTCGGCGATGAGATCGCCGGCGACCACTTTCTGCCCCTCTTCCACCAGGGTGCGGTGGTTGATGCAGGTGTTCTGGTTGGAGCGGCGGAACTTGGACAGGCGGTAGGCCTTGCGTCCCAGCGTCGTGCCGAGGCGGTCCTTCTGGCCGGCCCGGTATTCGACCGTGACGGTGTCGCCGCTGATCTCGGTGACGGTGCCCTCGCCTTCGGCGATCAACACATCACCGGCGTCGCGGGCGGCGCGCGCTTCGACGCCGGTGCCGATGTAGGGAGCTTCGGGCACCACCAGGGGCACCGCCTGCTTCTGCATGTTGGCGCCCATGAGGGCGCGGTTGGCGTCGTCGTGCTCGACGAAGGGGATCAGGGCGGTCGAGACCGACACGATCTGCTTCGGGGAGACGTCCATCAGGTCGACCTCTGAGGGGGGGACGAAGTCGATCTCACTGGTCGTGCCGTAAGAGGTGTTGACCGCGCCCATGCGCACGCCGGTGCCCTGTGGGCCCCGTCGCACGAGCACGCGATCCTCGCTCAGATTGCCGCTATCGTCCACGGCCGCGTTGGCCTGGGCGATGACGTGCTCCTCCTCCTCGTCGGCCGCCAGGTAGCTGACCTCGGCGGTCACCTTCCCGTCGACCACGGTGCGGTAGGGCGTCTCGATGAAGCCGTACTCGTTGACCCGGGCGTAGGTGGCCAGGGCACCGATCAGACCGATGTTCGGGCCCTCGGGGGTCTCGATCGGGCACATGCGGCCGTAGTGGGACGTGTGGACGTCCCGCACCTCGAAGCCGGCGCGCTCACGCGACAGACCACCCGGTCCGAGGGCCGAGAGGCGGCGCTTGTGCGCCAGGCCCGAGAGCGGGTTGTTCTGGTCCATGAACTGGCTCAGCTGGCTGGTGCCGAAGAACTCCTTGACGGCGGCGACCACCGGACGAATGTTGATGAGGGTCTGGGGCGTGATGGCCTCGACGTCCTGGGTGGTCATGCGCTCGCGCACGACCCGCTCCATGCGGGAGAGCCCGACCCGGACCTGGTTCTGAATCAATTCTCCGACCGAACGGATCCGACGGTTGGCGAAGTGGTCCTGGTCGTCAATGCGGTACGTGGACTCCCCGTCGGCCATGTGCAGGGCCAGGTGGAGCATGTAGGTGGCCGAGGCCAGGATCTCGGACGGGCTGAGCACGCTCTGGTTGGGGGCGGGCTTCTCGATCTCGACGCCGAACAGATCCGAGAGACGGTCAATTTCCGGTCCGAGCTTGCGGTTCAACTTGTAACGCCCGACCCGGGTCAGGTCGTAGCGCTTGGGGTTGAAGAAGGCATTCTCGAAGTAAACCCGGGCGGCCTCGGCCGAGAGGGGCTCGCCGGGACGGGCGCGCTTGTAGATCTCGAGCAGGGCTTCTTCTCGGGTGGGGGCGAGGTTCCGCTCCTTCTCCCACTGCCCCTCGAGGAAGTCGAAGTGGCGCACGAAGCGATCCAGGAAGGCCTCGTCGCCGTAGCCCAGGGCTCGCAGCAGGACGAAAAGGGACAGGCGGCGCTTGCGGGCGACGCGGCAACCGGCGGTCACGTCCTTGCCGGGCTTGGCCTCGATGTCGAGCTCGATCCACTCGCCCCGGTAGGGGTGGATGGTGCCGGTGAAGACCGTCTTGGCGTCGCGTCCGGGCTGGAAGATGACGCCGGGCGAACGGACGAGCTGGCTCACCACGACCCGTTCGGTCCCGTTGACGATGAACGTGCCGCGGTTGGTCATCATCGGGAAGTCGCCCATGAAGACCGTCTGTTCCTTGATCTCACCGGTGGTGGCGTTGAGGAAGCGGGCGCGGACGAACACCGGAGCGGCGTACGTCATGTCCTTTTCCTTGCACTCCTCCACCGTGAACTTCGGTGGCGGGCGCAGGTCGGGGTCTTTCGGGTCGAACTCGAGCTCAAGGCTCAGCTGACCTGTGAAATCCTCGATCGGGCTGATGTCGTGATAGGCCTCGGCCAATCCTTTGTCGAGGAACCATTGAAACGAGTCGCGCTGGATGGCGATGAGATCTGGAAGCTCTAAAGCCTCATTGATGTTGGCGAATGAAACACGTTCGGGACTGCGGGACCGTGAGGGCAACGGTCAACTCCTCCCAGGTGGGATTGCGGCGGGTGGGTGCGGTACTGCTCTGCTAGACGGGTGGGCTAATTACGGACCTGATCAGGGTCTTTAGGCTGCCAGGGCGCGTGGTATCGCCGCGGAATTACGGGAAGAACCAACACAAGGGCGCACGGCAACCCTGCATCTTAACCACGGGCGTGCCTGAACACAACCCCTAGGCCGCAGAAGCCGCACGAGCCGACGCTCGGAGGTGGCTGCAACGCTAGAAGCAGCCATCCCGGACGTCAAGGACCCTGGGCTCCGGACCGGGCATGGAGCCCGGCCGGAGCCTCGGACTACTTGACCTCGACCGTCGCCCCTGCCGCCTCGAGGGCGGCCTTGGCCTTGTCGGCGTCGTCCTTGTTGACCTTCTCGAGGACCGGCGCCGGGGCCTCCGCCGCGCTCTCGACCAGGTCCTTGGCTTCTTTCAGCCCCAGGCTGGTCAGCGCCCGGACTTCCTTGATCACCTGGATCTTCTTGTCGCCGGCGCCGGTCAGGACGACGTCGAACTCCGACTTCTCCTCCTCGACGCCAGCTCCGGCGTCGCCGCCGGCGGCGGGTGCCGCCGCGGCAACGGCAACCGGTGCCGCGGCCGTCACGCCGAAGCGCTCCTCAAAATCCTTCAACAGCTCGCTCAACTGAATCACCGAGAGCTCGGCGATCCCATCGAGGATCTGGTCCTTTGTCAGGGTCCCTGCCATCTGAATGGCCTTCCTTTCTTTCCTTCGGTCTTGTCTGGTCGATCGTGGGGGGCTATTCCGAGGCTTCGGCGTCGGCGGGCGGCTCCGCTTCGGCCGCTGGGTCGGCTTCCGCGGGCGCCTCTGCTTCGGCCGCCGATTCGGCTTCGGCCTCGGCCGCCACCTCTGGTTCGGCCGCTACCTCTGGCTCGGCCGGAGCGACCGCCTCGGCCTCGGCTTCCGGGAGCTTCTCGCCACCGGCCTCACGCTGCTCGATCAAGGCCGAGAAGCCGTAGGCCAGGTTGCGAGGAAGGGCCTGGAGGAGGCCGGCCATCTGCTGCATGGGGGCGGCCAGGGCTCCGGCCAGGCGGGCCAACAGCACGTCGCGGGGCGGCAGCTCGGCCAGGGCAGCCAGGTCGGAGGACGTGAGCAGCGAGCCGTCGGCCAACCCGCCCTTGATGACCAGGAGGGGATTGCCCCGGGAGAAGTCCCGCAGGGCCTTGGCCACCGCGCTGACGTCGCCGTCGACGAAGGTCAGGGCCGTCGGACCACTGAGGTAATCGGCCAGCGGCTGGTACTCCCCACCGTCAATGGCCCGCTTGACCAGGGTGTTCTTGAAGATCTTGTAGTCGCCGCCCACGGCGGCCAGGGCGTGGCGCAGCTCGGCCAGCTCGGCCACCGTCAAACCTCGATACTCGCTCACGATCGACGCGGTGGCCCCGTTGATGCGCGCCCGTACCTCGTCGACCACGAGGGCCTTGTGTGTCCTGGCTGCGTTCGGCATGAGTCTCTGTCGTCCTCCACCGGGATCAACCGCCCGGCGACGGGTCAGGATCTCCGATGTGCGACGAAGCGCTCACCGCCATGGTGGCCGGTGCTCGCGTGAGTCGCCTCGTCAGGCGGGCCCATGTGGGCCCCTTCCGCACCCGAGGGTGCACCGGAGGTCTGTGGCGTCTTGGTTCAGTGCTCGTCCGCCGGAGCGGTGAGCTGTGGGGTGCAGCGTAGTACGGCGATCGGGGGGTGTCCGACCGGTCAGGCGGTGGCGACCAGCTCCTCGTCCACCAGGCGGGCCCGGGCCGGGTCGATGTGCACGCCGGGGCCCATGGAGGTCGACACGGTCACCGACAACATGTAGCGGCCCTTGGCCGAGGCCGGCTTGGCCCGCTGGATCTCTTCCACGACGGCATGCACGTTGGCCACGAGCTGCTCGCGGGTGAACGATGCCTTGCCCACCCGGATGTGCACATTGCCCACCTTGTCGGTCCGGTACTCGACGCGGCCGCCCTTGAATTCGGTGACGGCCTTGCCCACCTCCATGGTGACGGTGCCCGTTTTGGGGTTGGGCATCAGGCCCCGGGGGCCGAGCACCCGCCCGAGCGCTCCCACCTGGCCCATGAGTTCGGGCGTAGCAATGGCCACGTCGAAGTCCAGGAAGCCTCCGCTGACCCGGGCTACCAGGTCGTCGGCTCCCACCACGTCGGCGCCGGCGGCTCGCGCCTCTGCGGCCTGCTCCCCCGACGCGAACACGGCCACCCGCTCGGTCCGCCCGGTGCCCGAGGGCAGCGACAGCGTGCCACGCACGATCTGATCGGCCTTGCGAGGGTCCACGCCGAGGCGGAAGGCCAGCTCGACCGTCTCGTCAAAGGTGGTCCGGGACAACCCTTTGACGAGGTCAACCGCCTCGGCTACCCCGTAAAGCGCCTCGCGGTCCACCTTCGCCAAGTCGTCCCGGTATTTCTTTCCGTGCTGGGCCATCTGTCTCCTGTCGCGTTCGTGTGGGGCCGCTCAGCCGGCGACCGAGATCCCCATGGATCGAGCGGTTCCGGCGACCTGCTTCTTGGCTGCCTCGAGGTCGTCGGTGTTGAGGTCCTTGAGCTTCACGTTGGCGATCTCGGCCAATTGGGCCTCGGTAATCGTCCCGACCTGCTCACGTCCCGAGGTCGCCGAACCCTTGGCCAAGCCGGCCGCGGTCCGCAGGAGAACCGGCGTCGGGGAGGTCTTGAGCACGAAGCTGAACGAGCGGTCCTCGTAAATGGTGATGTCGACCGGAATGACCGAACCCCGCATCGACTCCGTCGCCGCGTTGTACTGCTTGCAGAACTCCATCGTCTGGACCCCGTGAGGTCCGAGTGCCGTCCCCACTGGGGGCGCAGGCGTGGCCGACCCGGCTTCGAGCTGGATCTTCACCACGGCCAGGACCCTTTTCTTGGGTGCCATCTGTTTCTCCTTCTTCTTCCTGGTGCCTTCGCCTACAGCTTGGCGACTTGGCTGAACTCGAGCTCCACCGGCGTCTCTCGTCCGAAAATGTTGACCAGCACCTTCAACTTGAGCTGGTCCTCGTTTATTTCGGCGATCTGGCCGGAGAAGTCGGCGAAGGGGCCTTCCTTGACCCGCACCGTCTCGTCCACCTCGTACTCGAGGCGGGGGCGGCTGCGCTTGGTGGTCGCCTCGACGCCCTCGGCCTTGACCTGCAGGATGTTCTCCACCTCACGGCGGGACAGTGGCGTCGGCTTGGTTCCTGGGCCAACGAAGCCGGTCACCCCGGGCGTGTTGCGGATGGCGCCCCAGGTGTCGTCATCGAGGTCGCAGCGGACCAGGAGATAGCCGGGGAAGACCTTCTTCTGCACGGTGACCTTCTTGCCGCCCTTGAACTCGACGACGTCCTCCATCGGGATGACGACCTCGAAGACCCGGTCCTCGATCCCCCGGGAAGCCACCACGTTGCCCATGTTCGAGCGCACCTTGTTCTCATAGCCAGAATAGGTGTGCACGACGTACCAGCGACCGGGGCGGTCATAAGGGCTCTCGACCGGGATGACCTCCTCGTCGAGCTCCCAGCCCCCGAGCTCGGTCTCCGCCGGGGCCTCGGGCTCGGCCGGCGCGGCCGGCTCGGCCGTGGCGTCGAGCACCAGGTCCGGCTCGCCGGGCCCGGTCGAGCTCTCGCCGGTCTCTTCGCTGGTCACAGCTGCATCCTCCGCGTCAATGTCAGTCATCTCGGCCACCCGACTACTTGGTGAACATCAGTGTGATGAGCTTCCCGAACGCCAGGTTCAGGAAGAAAATGAGGGTGATCATGATGATCAGGGTGGTCAGCACCACCGAGGTGTAGTTGATGAGCTCGGTTCGGGAGGGCCACTGCACCAGGCGCATCTCGTCCCGGACCTCGCGGCTGAACTGCAGGGGGGTCGTCCGCTTGCGGCCCGACGGCCCTTTTTGCGCACGCGATCCGGCGGCCTGCTTGCCCGCGGGCGCGCGCCGGGTGGCCGGGGACCCATCGGCCTCCGTCTGGCCCTGTCGCTGCATCATGCGCTTGGTTTCGCGGTTCACGGGTTCTGCCTCACATCATTGATAGTTGGTCACGGCGTTTTGCGGGCTTCGAGCAGGGCAGGAGGGACTCGAACCCCCAACCGCCGGTTTTGGAGACCGGTGCTCTACCAGTTGAGCTACTGCCCTCGGTGGGTGGCCATCTGTGTCGGTGGCGGAAGGTTCTCCCCCCTGACCTGGGGAACGGCCAGCCAGAGTAGCACCGGCCGGGCGAAGATCGCTCAGCGGGTCTCCTTGTGCACCGTATGCTGGCGATCCCACCGGCAGAACTTCTTCATCTCGATCCGCTCGCGATCGTTGAGCTTGTTCTTGGTGGTGATGTAGTTCCGTCGCTTGCATACCTCGCACGCCAGCGTGACCTGCACCCTTTTCTCGTTCTTCGCCATGCTCGATCCTTCTTTCTCACTGCCCGGGAGACCGCCCCGGCCTGGTAGCGGCGGCGGGACTCGAACCCGCGACAACACGATTATGAGCCGTGTGCTCTGACCAACTGAGCTACGCCGCCAAGGGCGAGCCTCCTGTCAGAATTGAACTGACGACCCCAGCCTTACCATGGCTGTGCTCTACCGACTGAGCTAAGGAGGCACCACGACCGTTGAGCCGCGAACCGTCAATGATAGCCAGAGCCGGGCCGACGACGCCGACCGGCATCGGCGAAACGACGCGGCGACGGTACCATCCGCCTGTGCGTACGCGCTTGGCCGCCCCGGATGACGCCGACGCCATCAGGGCGATCTACAACGTGGAGGTACTCGGCAGCACCAACACGTTCGACATGGTGCCGCGCACGCCGGCCGAACAGGCGGCCTGGCTGGACGAGCACCGGGGCGTGCACCCGGCCATCGTGGCGGTCGAGGGGCCCGGGGTCACCCGGGGCCACGTGGGCGCCGAGGGCGAGATCGTGCTCGGCTTCGGGTCACTCTCGGTCTACCGCGAGCGCCCGGGTTATGCGGCCACGGCCGAGAACTCGCTCTACGTCGACGGCGATCACCGGGGCAACGGCATCGGTCGCGCCCTCCTCGACGAGCTGCTGACCCTGGCCCGCGGGCACGGGTTCCACTCGCTCATCGCTCGCATCGCCGGCCACAACGAGACGTCGATCGGGCTGCACCGCGCCGCCGGATTCGAGTTGGTGGGCGTGGAGCGCGAAGTGGGCCGCAAGCACCGTCAGTGGCTGGACGTGGTCGAACTCCAGCGCGTCCTGTAGGTCAGCCGGGACTATCTGTAGGTCAGCCCGGACTGTTAGCCCGGACGTTCAGCCCGGACCGGAGGGTTGACTCGAGGCCAGCCGGGGGCTCGGAGTCACCCGGGAGGTGTCGATCATGCGCCATGAGGTGGTCCACTTGCCGAGCGGGAACATGGCGACGCCCCACAGGACCACGACGGCCGCCACCATGCTGGCCGGGTTGGTGAGCACGAGCTGATGGAGAAGCGACGCGCCGCCGGTGAGCCCGATGAAGGGCGCCACCACTGAAAGCCCCAACACCAGGGTCAGCATCCGCCCGGTGACCACGGGCGCCATCAATATGATGCCCCAGGTCAGGTACCAGGGCTGCACCACCGGTCCGAGCAAGACGAACATCAACAAGGAGATGCCCAGCGCGTTCAAGATGCCCAGCCGTTGACTGTGTTTGAGGCAGTAGACGGCGACACCGACGGCCGACAGGAGCCCGAGCAGGCGGGTGACGGTGAGGACACCGCCGAGGCCGACGCCGACCCCCAGCACATGGAGGCCCCCGCTGATCACCAGGCCGAGCCCGGTGGCCGGGGCCATCCAGGAGCGGACGGTGCCCGGAGTGCCCAGGTTGGCGATCCAGCCATAGCCGAGGCCGGAGATCAGGGAGAACGCCGTCATCACCGCCAGGGCGATCAGCGCCGCCTTGACCAGTGGCCGCACCCGCTCCCGCCAGGTCACGCCGGACCCGGCCCAGCCCCAGGCGACGTAGATGATGCCCATGGCCGCCGGCACCTTGATGGCGGCCGCCATGGTGCACAGGATCACGCCCCATACCGGGTGTTTGAGCTTGGCCGCGGTAATGCCGGCGACCAGCAACCCGACCATGATGGCGTCGTTGTGCACCCCTCCGATCAGCGCCAGCAGGGTCAGGGGGTTGAGCACGGCCAGCACGAAGGCGGAGGCCGGGTCGCGTCCGTAGGCCCGGGCCAGCTTGGGGATGCAGTAGGCGATGAGGCCCACGCCCACCACCGAGAGCAGGCGCAGGAAGAGGACGGTGACCATGGCGTTGTGCCCACTGGCCGAGGCGAACCAGCCGTCCACCATCAAGAACAACGGACCGTACGGAGCCGGGGTGTTCTTCCACAGGGCGTCGACCGGGTTCACGAATTGGCCCGAGCCGATGGTCCCCGGACCGTAGAGGTAGGGATTGATGTGGTGGCTCATCATCTCGCCCTGGGCGGCGTAGGAGAAGACGTCGCGGCTGAAGAGCGGCGCCACCATGAGGAGGGGGACGATCCAGGCCGCCAGCATCCAGGCCAACGGGCGGATCGGGACACCGGGGCGGTGGCGCAGCGTCTGGAACAGGCCGTACCAGACCCGGACGAAGAGGAGCATCCCGCCGTAGACGGCCACCAAGCCCGGGAGCAGCAGGAGGACCTGCTCGGGGTTGAAGACCGAGGGCTCCCCGAAGAACCAGGTTCCCGCCATCTCGAGCTTGAAGGGCGAGCCGGGCAGCGACGCCCCGATGCTCACGGACAAGATGGCGAGAAAGCCGAGGAGCGCCGGTCGGCGGAGCACGCGCCAATCGACCGCGGCGGCGTCGTCAGCTTCGGCTCGTTCGGAGAGCGCCAGGCGGGGGGCGACACGGAGACGCATCCCGTCGGCCACCATGCCCAAGCGCTGCGCCCGTGATTGCACCCGCTCCATGACTGCGGTTGCAGCTGTGGCTATCCGTTGGTCCACTTGGTCGTCCGTCTCGCTTTTCGCTTGCCGCACGCACCGGGCCGACGGGCCGGTAGGCGGAGGGGGGGCATGCCGACACACAGGCGTCCGCAACCAATCCGAAATCTCATTGTAACGACCTCAGGTGGTCGCGCAAGAGTATGGGCTCAGCACCACCTGGCACCTTGCATTTGCGTGGGCCGGGGAGGATTCGAACCTCCGTAGGCGTTAACCGACAGGTTTACAGCCTGTTTCCTTTGGCCACTCGGACACCGACCCGCAGCGGGCGAGGATAGCCCGACCGGGAGCCCTGGCGGCCCACGGCCGACCGGTACGCTGGCGCCCATGCCTACCTTCGACATTGTCTCCGAGGTCGATATGCAAGAAGTGCGCAACGCGGTCGACCAGGCCAACCGGGAAGCGGCCACCCGATTCGACTTCAAGAACACCGACTCGTCCGTTGCGTGGAGCGAGGAGGAACTGGTGCTCGCCTCCTCGACCGAGGATCGTCTGCGGGCCCTGCACCAAGTCCTCGACGAGAAATTGGTCAAGCGTCATGTCTCGCTCAAGGCCTTTGAGGACGCCAAGATCGAGGAGGCCCACAAGGGCACCGCCCGCCAGAAGATCGCCATTCGGGCCGGCATCTCCCAGGATCACGCCAAGAAGCTGAACAAATTCATCAAGGAATTGGGACTCAAAGGGGTGTCGTCACAGACCCAGGGCGATCAACTCCGGGTCACGGGCAAGAAGCGCGATGACCTCCAAGCCGTCATCACCGCCTGCAAGGAAGCGGACTTCGGCATCCCCCTGCAGTTCAACAATTTCCGCGACTAAGCGGCGCCGCCGGACCCCGAGCCCGGCCCCGAGGGCGAGGCCGAGGGCGTGGGCGAGGCCGACGGGGTGGCGGTGTGCTCCACGGCTTCCTCCACCGCTTCCTCGGCCTTCAGGTGCTCATCGAATTCCGACAATTCAACCTTGAACATCTTGTTGAAGACCACCAGCTTGGCCACCCAGAAGACCGCGAACGAGATCACGTTGGCCGCGAGGACGACCACCGTCAATTCGGCGTGGCTGAGGCCGTACTTGACGCCGATGTGATGAGCCACCCCGGCCCCGATGATGGAAAAGGCGATGCCGAGCGCCGCCATCGTCCAGAACGGGACGATTTCCTTCATGACGTGGGATCGCCCGGTCTTGCCCCAGGCCCAACGACGATTGAGCCAATAGGACGGGATGGTGGCGACCGCGTTCCCGAAGACGGTGGCCACCACTTCGGAGGACCAGACGTGGAAGACGCCGAAGACCAGCGCGATGACGACCAGCGACACCACGGTCGAGATGACCGACACCATCGAGTAGCGGAAGACCTTGCGACCTTCGTGGGTGTGCAACCAGGCATACAAAGCGTGGAGCCGGTCGAGCACGAGGCCACATTAGCCCGAGGATCATTTGGTCTCCTGGGGGCCGCCTAGGTGCGGCCTGGGACCAACCCGTTGGCCCGTGCCACCTGCCCAAACCAGTAGGCGCTCGGCTTGGGTCGGCGCTCGAACGTACCCGGGGCCACCGACACCAGCCCGAACTGCGGCCCGTAGCCCAGATGCCACTCGAAGTTGTCGAGCAGGCTCCAGACGAAATAGCCCCGCAGGTCGATGCCCTCGGCCAGGCAGCGGTGGGCGCTCTCGATGGCCTCGCGCAAGAAGGCAACGCGGTCGGCGTCGTCGGCCGTGGCGATGCCGTTCTCGGTGACCACGACCGGTCGACCACTGATCGCGGCGGCGCGTCGCACGCAGAACTCGACCGCCCGGGGCCAGCGTTCGTCGTCCATCTGCGTCACCGGCACGCTGGGATCGTTGGGCGCCTGGCCGTCAGGGCCGAAGTGCATGCGGGTGTAGCACTGGACCCCCACGAAGTCGTCACCGTCGGTGGCTCGCAGGAAGGTGTTCTCCAGTACCTCCTCGGCCGCGTCGCGCAGCGACTCGCCGCCTGCCTCCGCTGTGATCTCCGCCATGGAGAGGGTGAGCCCGACCGGGTAATCCCCGGGCCCGGACCGCAGGGCCTCCACGGCCAGGCGATGGGCCCGGACCATGGCCTCGTTGACCGCGGTGAAACGGAAAAAGTCGTCCTTGACCCCGGGCGGGTACTGGCCCTGGAAGTAGCCCATCACCCCGACCACGTTGGGCTCGTTGATGGTGCAGGCCCACCCGATCAGATCGCCCAGATACGCCGCCGCCCTGGTCACGAAGCGGGCGAAGCACTCGGGGGCGTCGGGTGCCTCCCAGCCCCCGCGCCCGGCCAGCCACAGGGGCGTGGTGAAGTGGTGGAAGGTGACCACCGGCAGCACCCCTCGCCCGTGGCAGGCGGCGCACATCCGCCGGTAGTGCTCGAGGGCGGCCAGGGAGAACTCCCCTTCGGCGGGCTCGATCCGGCTCCACTCGAGCGAAAATCGGTAGGCCGTCAAACCCAGTTCGCCGACCAGGTCGACGTCCTCGCGCCACCGATGGAACGAGTCGCAGGCATCGCCGCTGGACGCCACGGTCCCCGAATCCGGATCGTGCTCCCAGGCCCACCAGTCGTTGTTGACGTTGCCGCCCTCGATCTGATGCGCCGCCGTGGCCACGCCCCAGGTGAACCCTTCGGGGAATTCGAGGCGCTTCTCGCCGGCGGTGTCGCGCGCTGTGGTCATGGTGGCGCACGGTAGCGGGATCGGCGTTCCCGTGTCGGGCGTCGGCGGTGACACCGGCCTGCGAACATGGGCGCATGAGCGCTTCCCTCGAGTTCCTCGTCAACCTGCTGGATCTCGAACCTATCGAGGTGAATATCTTCCGCGGCATCCAACCCCACGAAGAGCGCCAACGCGTCTTCGGGGGCCAGGTGGCCGGGCAGGCCCTCATGGCGGCCGGGCGCACGGTCGAGCACGGCCGGGTCCACTCGTTGCACGCCTACTTCCTACGGCCCGGTGATCCCAACGTGCCGATCCTTTACGAAGTGGACCGGATCCGCGATGGGCGCTCCTTCACCACCCGGCGGGTGGTGGCGGTGCAGCACGGTCGCGCCATCTTCAACATGTCCGCCTCCTTCCACGATCACGAGGAAGGCCTGGACCACCAATTCCCCATGCCCGTCGTGCCCGACCCCGAGACCCTGGCCCCGCTCTTCGAGCGCCTCGAACCGTGGAAGGAGGAACTGGCGGACTGGTTCGACCGTCCCCATCCCATCGATCAGCGCCACATCGGCAGCCTGCCCTGGCACCGCGACGGGGTGGGCGAGCCCTACCAGCGGCTGTGGATCAGGGCCGACGGGACACTGCCCGACGACCCTCTCCTGCACGCCTGTGTGGCGGCGTACGCCTCGGATATGTCGCTCTTCGACACGATCTTGGCCCCGCACGACGTCCGCTGGGACGACGTCACCTTCATGGGGGCCAGCCTGGACCATTGCATGTGGTTCCACCGACCGTTCCGGGCGGACGAATGGCTGCTCTACGACACCGACTCCCCCGTCGCCGCCCAGGGCCGCGGCCTGGCCCGCGGCTTCCTGTTCGACCGTTCGGGCAAGCTGTGCGTGTCGCTGGTCCAGGAGGGCCTGGTCCGGGTGGTCCTCCCCGACTAGCGGTCGGCGATGGGGGCGTAGTCCCTCGCCTCGGCTCCGATGTAGAGCTGGCGCGGCCGGGCGATCTTGGAGTCCTGGTCCAGCATCTCCTGCCAATGGGCCAACCACCCGCTGGTGCGCGGAATGGCGAAGAGGACGGGGAACATCTCGAGGGGGAAACCCATGGCCTGGTAGATCAGGCCGGAGTAGAAGTCGACATTGGGGTAGAGCTTGCGGGAGGTGAAGTACTCGTCGCTCAACGCGATCTCCTCGAGCTTGAGAGCGATGTCGAGCAGCGGGTTCTTGCCGGTCACCGTGAACACCTCGTCGGCCACCCGCTTGATGATGGTGGCCCGGGGGTCGTAGCTCTTGTACACCCGGTGACCGAAGCCCTGCAGGCGCTGCGCACCGTGCCCTGCCTTGACCGCGTCGATGAAGGCCGGCACGTTCTCAATGCTGCCGATCTCCGTCAACATGCGGATGACGGCCTCGTTGGCCCCGCCGTGGCGGGGACCGTACAGCGCCGCCGCCGCGGCGGCGGTGGCCGAATAGGGATCCGAGTGCGACGAACCGACCACGCGCATGGCCGTGGTCGAGCAGTTCTGCTCATGGTCGGCGTGAAGGATGAAGAGGACATCGAGGGCCCGGGCCAGGATCGGGTCCGCCTCGTACCGGGGCTCGGCCACCTTCCACAGCATGGACAGGAAGTTGCCGGCGAAGTCCAGTGAATTGTCGGGATAGACGAAGGGCATCCCCACGCTGAAGCGGTGCGCCGCCGCGGCCAGGGTGGGCATCTTGGCGATCAGGCGGATGATCTGCTTGTCGCGGGATTCGGGATCGAAGATGTCCTTGGCGTCGAGATAGAAGGTCGACAGGGCGGCCACGGCCGACACCAACATCCCCATGGGGTGGGCGTCGTAGTGGAAACCGTCGAGGAAGCGCTTGCGCACGTTCTCGTGGATGAACGTGTGGTAGGTGACGTCGTGACGCCAGACTTCGAATTGCTCCGATGTCGGGAGCTCGCCGTTCAGCAGCAGGTAGGCCACCTCCAGATAGGTGGAGCTCTCGGCCAGCTGCTCGATGGGATAGCCGCGATAGCGCAGGATGCCGGCCTCGCCGTCGAGATACGTGATCGCGCTCTCGCAGGCGGCCGTGGACATGAACGCCGGATCGAAGAACCAGACGCCGGGAAGGAGCTTCGACCATTCGGTGGCCGACACTCCGCCGTTGACAATCGGGATCTCTAGGGTTTCGCCGTTCCTGTTGTCGGTGATGGTGATGCTCTCGGCCACGTGAGCGACCCCTCCAATTCCTTCTGGGTGGTTTCGATGTCGATCCTATGACCAGGACCGGACCGAGGGCGACACGGCTCTCGGCGGCCTCGGCGCCGTCACTTGGCCACAGTCGTGGGCGGCGTGGTCGGGGCGACCTGCAGCACCTCGGAGATGGTGGTGCCGGTCGTCACAGTCTGGGCCGCGGGGAGGGCGATGGCGATGCTGAGCTGGTAGCTCCGCCCGGGCGTGACCCCGAAGAACGCCGGGGCGAGGGTGACCGACCGGGCGGCGCCCACGGCGGCGACCCGGGTCACCGCAGTGGTGCGGCCCCCGACCTGGGCCGCCAGCGTGATGTGCACCGTGGCCCGGGGCTCGTCCGCCGTCCCCAGGTTGGAGAGGACCACGCTGACCGTCACATTGGTGGTGGGCGTCAGGGTCGACACGCCGGGCGTGGCGACGCCCGTGGGCGACGGCAGCGCGGGCGGGGAAAGCCGCACGGAGGTGAGGACGAGTTGATGCGCGGCGGCCAGGGTCGACGAGGCCTCCAC
>DASZJQ010000150.1:0-3209 GCA_035947875.1 Acidimicrobiales bacterium | reverse complement strand
CCCTCGTCCTCCTTGATCATGAGCACCACCACCTCGGCCGGCGCCAGCGCCGGCGGCAGGCGCAGGCCGTAGTCGTCGCCGTGCCCCATCACCACGGCCCCGATGAGGCGGGTCGAGACCCCCCAGGAGGTCTGCCAGACGTGCTCGGCCGTGCCCTCGGCGTTCGAATAGGTGATCCCGAACGCCTTGGCGAAGTTCTGGCCCAGCTCATGGCTGGTCCCCATCTGCAACGCCTTCCCGTCGCCCATCATCCCCTCGCAGGTCCAGGTGCGCGTCGCTCCGGCGAAGCGCTCACGAGCCGTCTTGTGCCCGGTCAGTACGGGCAGCGATGCGGCCTTCACCATGGTGGAGTGATAGACGTCGCGCAGTATCTGCAGGGCGTAGGCCCGCGCCTCGGCCTCACTGGCGTGGGCGGTGTGGCCCTCCTGCCAGAGGAACTCGCGTGAGCGGAGCAGCAGCCGGGGGCGAAGCTCCCAGCGCACCACGTTGGCCCACTGGTTGATGAGCAGAGGCAGGTCCCGGTAGCTCTGGATCCACTTGGCGAAGAGGCTGTTGATCACCGTCTCGCTGGTCGGCCGCACGACCAGCGGCTCCTCCAGCTTCTTCCCACCGCCGTGCGTGACCACGGCCAGTTCGGGGCTGAAGCCTTCGACGTGTTCGGCTTCGAGGCTCAGGAACGACTCGGGGATGAGGAGTGGGAAGTACGCGTTCTCGGCCCCGGCCTCCTTGATGCGCCGGTCGAGCTCGCTCTGGAACAGCTCCCAGATCCCGTAGCCCCACGGACGGATGACCATGGTGCCGGCGGCCGGCCCGTTCTCGGCCAGCTCGGCCCCGGCGACCACCTCTTGGTACCAACGCGGAAAATCCTCGGCCCGGGTGACGATGGCGCCCTTGCTCATGGGTGCGCAGGCTAGTGGTGCCGCCGACGGCCACGCGACCACGCGACCGACGCGACCGGTGCGACCGGCCGCCTCGCGTACGGCCCGTCCAATTACTGTGCGGGTGAGGAACCATGGATCGCACGAGCCCGAATCCGACCACGCTGGAGTCACTGCACGCGCTGGCCGAGCACGTGCTGGCCGCCGCCCTCTATGCCGAGACGGGACGCATTGGTCTGCGGGTCGGCCCGGGCGGCTTCACGACGCCTCCGTTCGCCGACGACCGGCGCACCGTCGCAGTCGACCACGTCGACCTTGTCGTCGCCTCCGCCGAAGGGACACGGCGGGCTCACCTCAGCACGCTCGGCGCGGCGGCGCAGTTGGCGGGCGTGGCACCGGGCGCCCCGGCGTCGGTGTACACGCCGGCCACCGTCTGCGACCCGGACGCGCCCCTCGATATCGACCCGGTATCGGCGGACGCCGTGGCCCAATGGCACGCGCTGGGTGACGATGCCTTGCGCCGATGGGCCGCGGTGCTCGATCCGGCGGCACCGGCCCCCGCCACGCTGTGGCCCGAGCACTTCGACGTGGCCATCGAGGTGGATGGCGTCACCTATGGCGCGTCGCCCGGTGACCACGACATCGCCGACCCGTACCTCTACGTGGGGACGCCACCCGATCGAAGGTCGTCCGACCGCTTCTGGAACGCTCCCTTCGGGGCGGCGTGCTCGTGGGAGGCCATCTCCGACGCGCCCGACGGCGTGCGCTTCTTCCAATCAGGCCATCGGCACCTCAAGCGGTAGGGCCGTAGCGCTGGCGTCCGGCGATACCGCTCGGCCGTCGACCCTCGGGCCGCTCAGCCGTCGCGGTGGCTGCGGATGATCTCGATCTTGTCCGAGGTGTGGTTGGGGTCCGCGCCGGTCGATTCCAACAGGGCTTGACGGTCGGCCTCGGCCTCGGCCTCGGCACTCGAGTCGGCGGCGGCCAGGCGCGCCTCGACCCCCTCGGAGACCAGGCGCTCGGCCTCCTCGACCAGGGCTTGCACCATGCCGTCCTCGGGGACGACGCGCACGATCTTGCCCTTGATGAAGAGATGGCCCTTCGCCTTGCCGGCGGCGATCCCGATGTCGGCCTCGCGCGCCTCACCGGGGCCGTTGACCACACAGCCCATCACGGCCACCTGGATGGGAAGGTGCAGTGCTTCCAACGCCTCTTGGGCTTCCTTGGCCACGGCGATGACGTCCACCTGGGCCCGGCCACACGAGGGACAGGCGATGAGGTCGAGACCCTTGCGCTCGCGCAGGCCGAGCGATTCGAGCAGTTGTCGACCGGCCCGGGCCTCTTCCACCGGGTCGGCGGTCAACGAGAAGCGGATGGTGTCCCCGATGCCCTCAGCCAGCAGGGTGGCGATGCCCGCGGTGCCCTTGAGCAGTCCGGCCGGCGGCGGCCCGGCCTCAGTGACGCCGAGGTGGAGGGGGTGGTCGAAGGTGTCGGCGGCCAAGCGGTAGGCGGCGATCATGAGGGCGACCGATGAGGCCTTGACCGAGATCTTGACGTCGGTGAAGTCCACCTGCTCGAAGTAGGCCAGCTCGTTGCGGGCCGACTCGACCAACGCCTCGGGCGTGGCGCCGCCGTACTTCTTGTACAGGTCGGGGTGCAACGATCCGGCGTTGACCCCGATGCGGATGGGGACGCCGCGGTCGCGGGCCTCGGCCGCCACCTGCTTGATCTCCGCTTCCTTGCGCAAATTGCCCGGGTTGAGGCGCAGCCCCTGCACGCCGGCCTCCAAGGCGGCCAGTGCCATCTCGTGGTGGAAGTGGATGTCGGCCACGATCGGGACGGGCGAACGCGGGACGATCTGGGCCAGGCCGACCGCCGCGGCCTCCTCGTTGCAGGTGCACCGCACGATGTCCGCCCCGGCGGCGGCCAGCGCGTAGATCTGGGCCAGGGTGCCGTCGACGTCGGCCGTCTTGGTGGTGGTCATCGACTGCACCGTGACCGGGGCGCCATCGCCGATGGGCACGCCGCCGAGGGTGATGCGCCGCGTCGACCGTCGGGGCGTGAGGAGGGACGAGGTGAGTTCCATGCGTCCGATCAGGGGAACAGGTTCTTGATGGGGTGGGTGAGGTCGAGGTACACGCTGGAGAGGACAAAGATGGCCAGGAAGGCCATGACGGCGAATACCACCGGGAAGAGCTTGGTGATGTCCGCCTTGTAGTACGGCTGGCCCTTCTTGGTCCGGATCCATTCGTAGCCGGCCACGGCGACATGCCCGCCGTCGAAGGGAATCATCGGCAGCATGTTGAGCAGCCCGAAGACGATGTTGATGAC
>DASZJQ010000149.1:0-3655 GCA_035947875.1 Acidimicrobiales bacterium | reverse complement strand
ACGATCGACGCGACCGAGAACCGGCTCACCGACGAGCGGGGATTGGTGTACCGCTATCGGTCCCACGACGGCCTCGAGGGTGAGGAAGGCACATTCCTCTTGTGCACCTTCTGGCTGGCCCAGGCCCTCGCCCTGGCAGGCGAGCCCCTTCGGGCCCGGGCCGTGTTCGAGCGGGCGGCAGCGTTCGTCAATGACATCGGCCTCCTGGCCGAGGAGGTCGATCCAGTCAGTGGCGAGCTCCTCGGCAACTTTCCGCAGGCATTCAGCCACATTGGGCTCGTCAACGCGGCCTGGGCAATTTCCGAGAGCGAACGACGGATGCGACCGACCTGAGCACCGGCTGGACTCCCGTGGGGTTTTTGAAGCCGACCCCTTCAAGTTCGGAGGTCGAACGTCGGGAACGTGGGGGGTTTCCGGTGCACCGTGCTCGCCCGGGTGCGAAAATCCTTCTCCGACCAAACAGAGGAGAGCCGGATGAGCACCGTCCATGGACAGAGTGGCGCAGCCGGCGGGTCACTGAGCAGCGAGCCAGCCGACCTGAAGCTCGAGGTGGTCGTCATCCCCGTCGCCGACGCCGATCGCTCCAAGGCGTTCTACTCCGGCCTCGGATGGAGGCTCGACGCTGACTTCTCCTTCGACAACGGGTTCCGGGTCGTCCAATTCACGCCACCGGGATCGCAGTGTTCTGTGCAGTTCGGCACCCACATCACAGGTGCACCACCCGGATCGGCCCATGGTCTGTACTTGATCGTGTCCGATATCGCTGCCGGGCGCGACGAGCTCGTCCATCGGGGGGTGAAGGTCAGTGAGGTGTTCCATTCCGGAGCGCCCGGGGCGCAACTGGACCCCGAGGGGGCGGGTGATCGGGTCAACGGGCCCGATCCGAATCACGCGAGCTACAACTCCTTTGCGACGTTCGAAGACCCGGATGGCAACGGCTGGCTGCTCCAAGAGGTAACCGATCGCCTTCCCGGCCGCCTCGACCCAACCGTCACCGCGTTCGACTCGGCCGGTGACCTGGCCGGGGCATTGCGCCGCGCCGCGTCGGCCCACGGTGAGCACGAGAAGCGCATCGGCCGGGCCGATCCGGACTGGCCCGACTGGTACGCCGAGTACATGGTGCGCGAACAGAGTGGTCAGGAGCTTCCGACGTGAGCGATTTCGACGTGATCGTGCTGGGCGGCGGTGCGCCCGGCGAGCACTGCGCCGGGGCCATCGCGGCGCGGGGGTTTCGGGTCGCCGTCGTCGAGCGGGAGCTAGTCGGCGGCGAGTGCTCGTACTGGGCGTGCATCCCGTCCAAGTCTCTCTTGCGTCCCGGGGAGGCGGTCCAGGGTGCCCGCAACGTCGACGCCAGTGCGGACGTGAACGTGCAGGCGGCGCTCGACTGGCGGGACTACATGGTGTCCGACTACTCGGATGCGGGACAGGAGAAGTGGCTGACGGATCGGGGCATCGAATTGATCCGGGGCGTGGGGCAGTTCGCCGGGCCCGGCGTGGTCGAAGTAGACGGCACTCGGCACACGGCGGAGCATGTCGTGGTGGCGACGGGCGCAGCCCCTTTCGTGCCGCCCATTCCGGGGCTCGACGACCTCGATGGCGTCTGGGGCACGCGGGAAGCGACGGCCATGAAGACGGTTCCCCGCCGCCTCATCGCGCTTGGCGGAGGCTCGGCCGGTGTCGAGATCGCACAGGTGGTACAGCGGCTCGGTGGACAGGCCGTCCTCGTCGAGGGCGCCAATCGTCTGATCCCACGAGAGCCGACGGCCCTCGGCGAGGCTCTGAGCGAGGCATTGCGGCGGGACGGGATCGAATTGCACCTCGGAGTCCAGGCCGCCCAGGCCTCGCGCGATGGAGACGACTACGTCCTGAGGCTCTCCGACGGCAGTGAGGTGCGCGGTGAGCGACTGTTGGTGTCGACCGGCCGCCATCCTCGCGTCGAAGGGATCGGGCTCGAGACCGTCGGCATCGAGGCAAACCCACATGGGATTCAGGTGGACGAGTACCTGCGGGCCGGCGAAAAGATCTGGGCCATTGGTGATGTCAACGGGATCTGGCCCCTGACCCACGTCGGCGAGTACGAGGGCGATGTCGTGGCGGCGAACATCGCCGGTGAGAGCCACCCAGTCAACTACGAGGCCGTGCCGCGCGTGACATACACCGACCCACAGGCGGCCGCGGTCGGTGCCGCGGAGGCACCCTATAGCAGCACAACGCTATTGACGGACGTGTCCAAGACCGCGACGTACAGCCACCACTACGCCCAGTCGAACGGATTCTTGACCTTGCTCAGTGACGGCGTCCGGTTGACCGGTGCTTACGCCCTCGGACCGGAGGCCGGCGAGTGGCTCCAGCAGGCGACGCTCGCCATACGAGCCGGTATACGGCTGGAGGTTTTGAGCGACGTCATCCAGCCCTTCCCGAGCTTCTCGACCATCTTCGATTCGGCTTTCAAAACCCTTCGAATGGAGATCGCGAAGATGCCGCTCCCTTTGCGGCCGTTGCAGGCGCAGATGGCCCGGCCATGACCGTGGGAAACCATCGGAGGTAGCTGATGGCCGAGGTACCGTCGCCCCAAGAAGAAATACTGCTCACCCACTTCATCGTGTCGGATGATGTCGAACGCTCCCGAAGCTTCTACACCGAAGTGCTCGGGGGACGCGTCGCCTTCTCCAACTCGAGAGGGCCGACCAACGTCGCACTGTCAAATAGTTGGATCGTCATCAATGCCGGCGGAGGCCCGACCGACGACAAGCCGGAGGTCACTTTGGAGACGCCCAGCGATCCCAATCGGGTGAGCAGCTTCGTCAACATCCGGGTCAAGGACATGGAGAAGGTGTACTCCGAATGGAGCGCGCGGGGTGCTCAGTTCCTGACCCCGCCAAAGCAGCACCAGTACGAGATCCGTTGCTACATCCGTGATCCCGACGGTCACCTGATCGAAGTGGGGCAAACCACCGATCCGATGGGGGACTGGGTGCCTGATCATTGGCCATCGAGTGGGTCCGCCGATGAGTTTCCACCGCCCCCAGGAGGAATGGCGCTGGCCCACTTCATCGTGTCAGACGATGTCGAGCGTTCTCGGCACTTCTATACCGATGTGCTTGAAGGCAGACTCGCGTTCTCCGGACCCGGAGGGCTGACATATGTCCAACTGTCGAACAGTTGGGTCATCATCAACGTGGGCGGCGGCCCGACCGATGACAAGCCGGAGGTCACGCTGGAGACGCCCCGCGATCTCAGCCGGGTCAGCAGTTTCCTCAATATCCGAGTAACGGACATGCATGCCGTATACCCCGAATGGAGTGCGCGTGGTGCGCAATTCCTGACGCCACCGAAGCAGCACCAGTACGAGATCCGTTGTTACATCCGCGATCCCGACGGTCATCTGATCGAGGTGGGACAAACGACCGATCCGGAGGGGGACTGGTCCCCCGACCACTGGCCATCAAGCAAATCCGCTTGAGATTCCCGACGCGGACAAGGTCTGGACCATGACATCCCAGGTCTCACGCAGGGTCGCGGTGGTGACAGGAGCCTCTCAAGGCATCGGCGCCGGCGCTGCCGAAAGCTTCCGGGAGGCTGGATATGCAGTCGTGGGCGTGTCGCGGACGATCAGCCCTTCCGACGCATCCGACTTTCTGACGGTGAGGGGTGA
>DASZJQ010000148.1:0-11929 GCA_035947875.1 Acidimicrobiales bacterium | reverse complement strand
CATCCCGCGCTTCATCCCCACGTCGGACATCTGGATGCCCGTCATCTGGTTCCTGATCAAGACGGCGGCCTTCTGCTTCATCTACGTGTGGTTCCGGGCGGCGCTGCCGCGGCTCCGCTACGACCAGCTGATGGACCTGGGGTGGAAGCGCCTGATCCCCATGACCCTGGCCTGGCTTCTCCTGGTGGCCAGCGTGATCACCTGGCACTGGTGGGGCCTGATCATGGTGGCCGTGGTGCTGCTGGCCGCCGGGCTGCTGATCCGGGCTAACAAGTTGGGGGAGGGACGGAGCGAGGCGGACGCCATTCTCCCCGCCGTGGGCACGCGCCTGACTCCGGCTCCCCGCCTGAACCCGGTGGGCGAACCGGTCGGGCCGAAGGGAGAGGAGACGTAGTGGGCCTCAGCGACGAAATGAAGGACCAGCTCAGCTTTCTCGGTGGCTTCAAGCTCACCTTCCAGCATCTGACCCGGCCCCGGGTGACCACGTCGTACCCCGAGGACAAGAAGCCCAAGCAACCGCGCCAACACGGTCGCCACGTCCTGAACCGCTACGAGGACGGGATGGAGAAGTGCATCGGGTGCGAACTGTGTGCCGGCGTCTGTCCGGCCGACTGCATCTACGTGCGCGGCCTGGACAACCCACCGGACCACCCGGTCTCGCCGGGCGAGCGCTACGGCTATGTCTACGAGATCAACTACCTGCGCTGCATCCACTGCGACCTGTGCGTGGAGGCCTGTCCCACCGAGGCCATCACCGAGTCCAAGTTGTTCGAGTTCTCCTTCACCAACCGCTCCGATGCCATCTACACCAAGGCGGAGCTGCTGGTCGACGACGACGGCATGCCGCAGAAGCTCCCGTGGGAGGACTGGCGCGAGGGCGACGACATGATGACCTCGGGTTGGATGCGCGCCACGTCACCGTCGGGCAGCGCGGCCTACGAGGGCGAAGTGCAGTGGGCGGGCGAGCTCGGCTACGGCATCCGTAGTCCCGAGGGCGGCCAGTCCGGCCGGCGCAACGACGAGCTCACCGGCACCAAGTCGCTGCGCGAGACGCTCGAGCCGCACCTTCTGGCCGAGGACATCCCGTTGGCCCACTCGGGCATGCAGGGTCGGGTCTGGCGGGCCAAGACGGGGGCGGCGCGCAACAAGAAGAAGATGGCGGCCACCCGGGCCCGGATGAAGGAGCTGCGCGCCTCCCGCAAGGCGGCCAAGGCCGAGGACGACGCGTGATGGACCAGAGCATGGTCCTCCTGGCTGCCACGCGGGCCAGCTTGCCTGACGTGCTGGTCTTCGCCGCCAGCGCGGCGGTGATCCTGGTCGGTGCCCTGGGTGTGGTCACCTCGCGCAACCCGGTGCACGCGGCCCTCAGCCTGGTCATGACGCTGTTCGGGGTGGCGGTGCTCTTCATCGAGCAGGCGGCCGACTTCCTGGCCGCGGTGCAGATCATCGTCTACGCCGGCGCCATCGTCGTGCTCTTCCTCTTCGTGATCATGTTCCTCGGGGTCGACCGGCGCGATGACATCGAGGTGGAGCCTTTGGTCGGGCAGCGGCCGCTGGCCTTCATCATGATCGGCCTCACCCTGGCCGGTGTCATCACCATGTTGGCCACGGCCCACTGGGTGACCGGGGCCCACCAGGTGGTCGGGCCCATCGAAGGCCATATCACCGCCAGCCCCACGTCGCCCTACGGAGAGCCGGCCCAACTGGGCAAGCAGCTGTTCACCACCTACCTCTTCGCCTTCGAAGCGACGGCCGCCCTGTTGGTCATCGCCGTGGTCGGCGCCGTCGTGCTGGCCCGCCGTCCGCCCATGCCCCACGATGCCCCGAGCGACCCCACGCCCCCGGAGCTCCCGTGAGCCTGGCCGGAGGGTGGTACCTCGGATTGGCCGCCGTGCTCTTCTCCATCGGCGCGGTGGGGCTCCTGGTGCGGCGCAACGTGCTGATCATGTTCATGTGCATTGAGCTCATGCTCAACGCGGCCAACCTGACCTTCGTCACGTTCGCCCGCATGCTGAGCGACATCGGCGGCCAGGTGCTCGTCTTCTTCGTGCTCGTGGTGGCCGCGGCCGAGGTCGTGGTCGGCCTGGGCATCGTGGTCGCCATCTACCGGCGCCGGTCGACGACCGTGGCCGACGACCTGAATGCCCTGAAGGGCTGACGGCACCCATGCTCTCTACGTCGTACCTCATGCTGCTGTTTCCGCTGGCCGGTTTCCTGGTGCTGGTGGCCGTCGGCCGGCGGGTGGGCGATCCGGTCGCCGGGTGGATCGGGACGGTCGCCATCGCCGGTGCCTTCGTGGTGGCCTGCATCACGCTCGCCGGTGTTCTGCACCAGCCGGCCGATCACCGCGTCTTCCTGCAGACCTACTTCACCTGGTTCAACGTGGGTGGCCTGACCGTGCCGGTCGGGATCCAGGTGGACCAGCTCTCGATCACCATGTGCATGTTCATCACGGGCGTGAGCATGCTCATCCACCTGTATTCGATCGGCTACATGAAGAGCGACCGGGACTACCCCAAGTTCTTCATCTATCTCAATCTCTTCGTCTTCTCTATGTTGTTGCTCGTCCTGGCCAACAACCTGCTGCTCACCTTCGTCGGTTGGGAGGGGGTCGGCGTCTGCTCCTACTGGCTGGTGTCGTACTGGTTCCACAAGGACGCGGCGGCCTCGGCCGGCAAGAAAGCCTTCATCTACAACCGCATCGGTGACGTCGGCTTCCTGGCCGCCATCTTCCTCATCTTCGAGAAGACGGGAACGCTGCAGTACGTGGGCGGTCCCGGCGGTGGGGTCTTCGGGCAGGCCCACCATCTCAGCGGAGGCACGGCGACCGCCGTCGTCCTCCTGCTGTTCCTGGCCGCCACCGGCAAGTCGGCCCAGATCCCCCTCTTCAACTGGTTGCCCGACGCCATGGAGGGCCCGACCCCGGTGTCCGCCCTCATCCACGCCGCCACCATGGTGACGGCCGGGGTCTACCTGCTCTGCCGCATGAACCACGTCCTGTTCCTCAGCTCGAACGGCACCGAGGTCATCGCCGCCGTCGGCGGGATCACGGCCTTCGTGGCGGCGACCATCGCCTGCGCCCAGCAGGACATCAAGAAGGTGCTGGCCTTCTCCACCGTGTCGCAGATCGGCTACATGATCCTCGCCGTCGGCAGCGGGGCCTACATCGCCGCCATCTTCCTCATGGTGGCCCACGCCTTCTACAAGGGCCTCCTCTTCCTCTCGGCGGGATCGGTCATCCATGGACTCGACGACGAGCAGAACCTCAAGCGCATGGGCGCGCTGCGCACGACCATGAAGTACACGACCTTGATGTTCACCATCGGGTGGTTGACCATCGCCGGGGTCCCGCCGCTGTCGGGCTTCTGGTCCAAGGGCGACGTGCTGGAGAATGTGTACGCCCATTACAAGGTGTTGTGGGCGTTGGGTCTCCTCACCGCCGTCCTCACGGCGTACTACATGACCCGCCTGCAGACTCTGGCCTTCGGGGGCGAGCCCCGCTGGGACAAGATCGGCCCCCACGGCGAGCCGGCGCTCCATACGCCCCATGAACCGACCTGGCTGATGCGGCTACCCCTGGTGATCCTGGCCTTCTTCTCCATTACCGCCGGGGTCTTCGACCTCCCCTGGGTCCACCACTACACGTTCGCCAATTGGTTGGCGCCGGTGTTCTCGGGCACCTTGTACAACGATCATCTGCACTCGACCGCGGTGTGGGTCCTGTCCCTGACCGATGTGGCGGCCGCCCTCATCGGCATCATCATCGCCTACGGCCTGTGGCGCGGGGCCAACGTCGACCAGCCGGCCCTCGAACCAGAGTTCCTCCAACGGGTCTGGTACTGGGACGACTTCTACGACGCCGTCATCGGCCGGCCCAGCCAGAAGCTGGCCGCTTTCTTGGCCTGGGTGGTTGACGCCCGGGTCATCGACGGCGCGGTCAACGGGGCGGCGCAGGTGGTGAAGGCCACCGGCACGGCCACCCGCAAGCTCCAGACCGGGTACGTGCGGAACTACGCGCTGGGCATCGCCCTCGGCATGGCGGCGCTGATCATTTTCCTGCTCAGCCGGGTGTGGTCGTGAACAGCGCCTTCCCGTACCTGACCATCCTCGTCCTCCTGCCCGCGGGGGGCGCCGTGGTCCTGGCCCTGCTCGGGCTGGGCGGCAAGGTCTCCAAGGAGGTGAGCGGCGTCATCGCCCTGGCCGTCTCGCTGGCCACATTGGGCTTCGCCACGGCGACCCTGGTGGCCATGAAGGTGGGCTTCGGCGGCTACCAGCTGGTGGAGAACCACACCTGGACCGGTGACGCCCTGGGGGTGCGCTGGTTCCTCGGCGTCGACGGCATTTCCATCTTCTTGGTGATGCTCTCCGGCGTGCTGTTTCCGCTCGTCTTGATCAACGCCCGCCACAAGACGAATCTGCGGGCCTACGCCGCCTGGATGCTCCTGCTCGAAGCGGCCGTGATGGGCAGCTTCCTCTCCCTGGACCTGATCGTCTTCTTCCTCTTCTTCGAGCTGACGCTGGTGCCGGCCTACTTCATCATCGCCGGGTGGGGCCACGAGCGACGAGCGTACGCCGCCATCAAATTCTTCCTCTACACCTTCTTGGGGTCGGCCTTCCTGCTGGTGGGCATCTTGACCCTGGCCTTCATCCATCAGGCCCAGACCCACGTGCTCACCTTCTCGCTGCCGGCCCTCGAGCACACCCACTTCTCGTCCACCACCGGGATCCTGCTGTTCCTGGCCTTCACAGCAGCGTTCGCGGTGAAGGCGCCGCTGTTCCCTCTCCACACCTGGTCGCCCGATGCCTACACCGAGTCGCCCACGGGTGGTTCGGTCATCCTGGCCTCCCTGTTGGCCAAGCTGGGGACCTACGGGATCATCCGCTTCGATCTCAACCTCTTCCCGCAGGCCACCCGCACGCTGGCGCCGATCTTCCTCACCCTGGCCGTGATCGGCATTGTCTACGGCGCCATCGTGGCCTGCGCCCAGCGCGACCTGAAGCGGCTCATCACCTATTCGTCCCTGGCCCAGATCGGCTTCATCGCTCTCGGGACGTTCGCCCTGAGCACGCAAGGCCTGTCCGGTGCGGTGCTGCTGATGCTCAACCACGGGATCATCGTGGCCGGCCTGTTCCTGCTCGTCGGGTTCATCTACGAGCGGCGGAAGACCTGGCAGGTCAGCGAGCTCCGCGGCCTGCAGAAGGTGGCGCCGGTCATGGCCGCCGTCTTCACCGTCGTCATGATGGCCTCCATCGGCGTGCCCGGGCTCAACGGCTTCGTCAGCGAATTCCTGGTGCTGGTCGGCACCTTCATCACCCATCGCTGGTGGGCCGTGGTGGCGCTGCTGGGCGTGATCGTCTCGGCCATCTACCTGCTGTGGGCCTACCAGCAGGTCTTCCACGGCGTGCCCAAGCCCGCCGACGAGAAGACCCGCGACCTGAGCTGGCTCGAGCGACTGGTCATGGCCCCGCTCATCATCCTCATCGTGTTTCTGGGCGTGTACCCCAAGCCGGTGCTCGATCGCATCAACCCGTCGGTGAACCAACTCATGGCGCACGTCCAACAGGTCACCGGCCATAGCCAGCCCGCCGTGGTCACCCGGGGCACCGCCGGGGTGGGGAGCCCCCCATGATCGTCCACCTGCTGGCCACCGCGGCGTCGGCCGCCTCGCGGGCATCTGCCGCCTCGACCGCGTCGGGCGGCAAGCTCCACGTGCCCCCCATTCGCTACCTGAGCATTCTCCCGCCCATCATCATGATCGGCGGGGCCGTGCTGCTCCTGGCCCTGGCCTCCCTGGTCAGCCGCCCGCTCCGGGTGCGGGTGGCCACCATCGGCACCGTGGCGATCGCCGGGACCGCGGTGGGGATCTCCATCTGGCAGTGGTTCGATGTGCAGGATCACGGGCCGCACACCTACGTGGCCAACGCGGTGGTGATGGACGGCTTCAGCGTGTTGATCACCATGCTGGTGGCTTCGGCCATGGTGGTCACCGCACTGGTGGCTGACGGCTACCTGCGGCGCGAGGACATCACCGGTGCCGAGTTCCACGTGCTGGCGTTGGTCTCCGCTTCGGGGGCGATGTTGATGGGGATGGCCAATGACCTGATCATCGTCTTTCTGGGCTTGGAAATCCTGTCCATCGCCCTCTACGTCCTGACGGCGTTCAACCACCGTCGAGCGGCCTCGGGCGAAGCGGCGCTGAAGTACTTCATCCTGGGTGGGTTCTCCTCGGCCATCTTCATCTACGGGATCGCGCTGACCTATGGCGCCACCGGTTCCACCAACCTGACCCAGATCGCCGACTTCCTGTCCAAGAACGCGGTGTTGACCAATGGGCTGTTGCTGGCCGGCTTGGCCCTCATGCTGGTGGGCTTCGCCTTCAAGGTGGCCGCGGTGCCCTTCCACATGTGGACGCCCGACGTGTACCAGGGAGCGCCCTCACCGGTGACGGGATTCATGTCGGCCGTGGCCAAGGCCGGAGCGTTCGCCGCCATGCTCCGCGTGCTGTTCACATCCTTCGGCGTCGTCTCCACCGACTGGAAGCCGATCATCTACGGGCTGGCCGTGCTGTCGTTGGTGCTGGGCGCGGTGCTGGCCCTGCGCCAGCGAGACGTGAAGCGGATGTTGGCCTACTCGTCCATCAACCATGCCGGGTTCATCCTCCTCGGTGTCGAGGCGGCCACGACGCGCGGCGTGAGCGCTTCGCTCTACTACCTCTTCGCCTACACGTTCATGACGATCGGCAGCTTCGCCGTGGTGACGGTCCTGGGCCGAGAGGGCGACGGGGACCACGACCTCACCCGCTACCGCGGCCTGGCCCGACGGCAGCCGTTGCTGGCGCTGTCCTTTGCCGTCCTGTTGCTGGCTCAGGCCGGGGTCCCGTTCACCACCGGTTTGTGGGCCAAGCTGCAGGTCGTCCTGGCCACCATCTCGGCCGGTGCCGTACCGCTGGCCGTCATCGCCATGGTGACCGCCGCCATCGCGGCCTTCTTCTATCTCCGGGTGGCCGTGCTCATGTACGCCCCCACGGCGGATGACGGCGGGCAACCGCCGGCGGCGAGAGCGGCGCCGGCGGCGGGCTCGTCACCTTGGGCGTCGCCGGGCGCGGTGTCGGGCACCATCTCGACGCTGAACGCCGAGATCCTCCTGGCCGACCAGGCCCCGGCGGCCACCAGCGAGGAGACGCCGTCGGTCGTCCCGGTCCCGGCCCTCACCGCCGTGGCCATCGGCCTCTGCCTGGCGGTCACCGTGGTCTTCGGAGTCTGGCCGGCACCCCTGCTCGACTTCTGCCGCCAGGCCACGCTTCTCTTCATCGGTCAGTAAGGGATCGGCCCGACGGTGGGCCGATCACCGTCAGCGTCACGTCAGCGTCAGTGTCAGCGACCGGCGGCGCCCCGATCCTTCCCCGAGCCGTGCGCCTACGTGCAGGTCACCTCAGATCGGCGCTGAACGCCGCCAGGCTGTTGGGGAAGTTCCCGCCGGTCAGCTCGGCGTTCGTGTCGCCCCCGCTCGGCAGCGTGTTGTAGTTGAAGTAGCTCTCGTACGCCACGCCGTTGGTCGGGTTGGTCATCCAGGCAATCAGGTTGTTGACATAGAGAGGGTCATCGCCCAATCCGTGCCCGTCGGGGCGAAGGGTGACTCCCCATTCGCTCACGGCCATTGGCTCACTTTGGGCGGCGGCAAAACTCTTGGCGGCGCTGAGCGCGGGCAAGGTGGTGCTGGCCCACGCGTTGGCCGGGGTCAATGGCGTCACCCAGGACTGGTCGTAGACGTCCAGGCCGACGTAGTCGACGTAGGCGCTCCCGGGGTAGGCCAGGTCCACGTTGTAGTTCGAGACTACGGACTGGCCGACAAACGCCGACGCATCAGGGTTCCACACGAACTTGAACGCTTCCCCCGGCACCGAGCGCATGGCCGTCACGATCTGCTGGAAATACTTGGCGTAGTTGGATTCAGCCGCGGGGGTCAGTGCGTCCCATGCGTACCAGTTCCCGTCGAACTCCCAGCCGAGGCGAAGATCGGCGTTGGCCTCGCCGGCGGCGACCAGGGTCTTGGCCAGGGTGACGAAGTATGCGTTGTAGGCCCCCGTGGCGCCGGCCGCCAGGGATCCCACGGGAGTGTTGGCGGCATTGGTCGGGATGATGGGAACGCCGAGCGACATGGTGTACCCCGTTCCCTCCCAGCCCTGGGCGAACAGCCACGAGAGACTTCCGTTCGCCCCATCCATGCCCGACCAGCCGCTGCTGGCCGGCAGGTAATCCGAGGCGATGGTGGGCTTGGTCCCGGTTGCGCCGGCGAAGGAAGCCATGCCGGCGGGATTGGCCGGGCCGACGTAGGCACCCTGGCGCAAGGAGGTGGAGGACGATGGGGCGGTCGCCACCGGCGTCGTGGACTGCATGGTGCGCGACGCGGTCTGTGGGGCGAGAGGCCCGGACACGGCCGCCGCGCCGCCACCCCATTGACCGCTTCCGGCGGGGGGAGAACCGGCGGTGATGGCGGGTTGGGTCCCGGTTGCGCCGGCGGCGGAGGCAATGCCGGTGGGAGTGGTCGGGCCCACGGAGGCCCCGTTGCTCACCGAGGTGGTGGGTACCGGGGCGGTCGCCGCGGGCGTACCGGACGGCTTCGTCAGCGACGAGGTCGGTGTCGTCGGGGAAGTGGTCGGGATCCTCGGGGAAGCGATCTGAGGGGCGAGAGGCCCGGACACGGCGGCACGGCCGCCACCGCGTTGTCCGCCACCGTTGGCTGAGGCAACCGACCCGAAGCCGACGGCGACGGCCAGCACGCATGAGCCGGCGGCGACGATCGCCGCGCGCCGACGGGCCGCACCACGGACCAGAGCATCGAGTGGCCGTCTCTCACGCACTGTTTCCCCCTATTCGTGCTGAGCAGGGGGACGCTGAGAAAACCGCTGAATTCTCAAATCAACGTTTCGGCGACCCGGCTGACTCAGAGAGCTCCGTGGCTTTGCGTCCCCCTCTCGCGAGAGGTTTGCCCTTTTCGACTGTTGCCCTGACGACATTAATCGGACTTTTCAGTCGGATTCAATGGTCGGGGAGCACGATGCATCGAATGCAACCTTTCAGCGACCGTTGTGCCACCAAGGTCACAGGACGTCGTGCCTGAGGCCGAATCCTCGCCCGCACCATCCCTTCCTTCGCGGCTCACGCGTGCGCGCCGGTTGGCGCGGACGACGTGCATGTCCCTTCGACGTCCCGCCCAGGAACGGTTCGCGCCATGACGACTCCTCGCTCAGGCACGGCACACGGCGCGTCAACATGCCGGCTCGATGGGACGGGACGCGAACGATACGCGGACACGCACCTTCTTAAATCCATGCATGCGCACAGCTGCCGGACTCAAGTCGAATCCCCAAACGCGCCCCTTCGTGACCCAACCCCGCCACGCCGCGTCGGTCCCTACCTCGGGGGAACTGGTAGCCACATCGGCGGACTTCGTGACCCAACCCCGCCACGCCGCAACGGTCCTCAGGCTGACGGTCCTCATCGCGGCCCACAACGAAGAGCACAGCATCGGTGCCACGTTGGATTCGGTGCTGGCCCAGGAGCGTGTGGCCGATCGAATCGTGGTGGCGGCCGACAACTGCACCGATGCGACGGCGCAGATCGCACTCCTCAAAGGGCTGGGGAGCGCTCGCCCGTTCCTCGTCCATGAGACGGTCGACAACACCCACAAGAAGTCCGGTGCCCTCAACCAGGCCTGGGCCTTGACGAAGGCCGACACGGACTTGTTCATCTGCATTGACGCCGACACCGTGCTGCCGCCCGGAGCGCTGCGTGACTGGGAGGCCGAATTCATCCAGGACGACGAGATCGCCGGGTGCAGTGCCAAATTCACCATGCTGAGCGCCCAGGAGATGTCGGGCCTGGCCAAGGACAGCATCGTGCCGATGACCGCCGGCGAGTTCCCGGCGCTGTCGTTCCGGGAACGGATGTGGTGCCGGATCCAAAAGGCCGAGTTCGCCAAGTGGACGGACACGGCACTGGCCCGGAAGGGTCGCTGGACCAGCGTGCTGGCGGGCACCGCGTGCGCCATCCGCGCCTCGGCGCTCGAAGAGGTCGTGGCGCAGCGGGTCGAGCGGGGCGAAGAGGCCAACCCGTGGGTCTACACCTCAGAGGTGGAGGACTTCGAGCTGACCTACCGTCTCCGCGAGCTGGGCTACGTGTGCCGGGTGAGCGCAGACGTCCGGGCGTACACCGGAGCGATGCTGACCCTCAAGACCCTGTGGGCGCAGCGCTTGAAGTGGCAAGTCGGAACCGTGCGCGAGCTCAAGCGGATCGGTGTGAACCGCCTGACGGTCATCGACTGGTGGCAGCAGTTCCTGGGCATGGTCTCAGCGCTCCTTCGCGTGTCGTGGGTGGCACTCTTCGTGTTCGCCATCTTGGTGTCGGGCCACGTGCATCTCCTCCGGTTCTGGTGGATCTTCCCTGTCGTGTTCGTCGTCTGCGACGTCCGGGAGGCGTGGCGCATGCCGCACCGGACCAAGGCGGACTTGTTGACGTCCGCGCTCCTGTTCCCTCAGGAGGCGTTCGCCTGGCTCCGGGCGGCATGGTTCGCATGGTCATGGGTCGAGGTGCTGACCGGTCGCAAGGTTGACCGCTGGGCCCTTCAGATCGCCGCAGAGTCGAAATAGTCGAAATAGTCGCTTCTATGAAACCAGAGAGGAGGTAATCAGATGTCCATTTATGGAACCGATCCGGTGTCGGCGAGCACGGTGGGTGCGTTGGCCTCAGGCAGCACAGCGGGGACCCTGGCGTTCACGGGAGCTCACATCGCGTCCGAGGCTGTTCTCGCTGTGGGGCTCATTTTCATGGGCGCCACGTTGGTGAGAGCTTCTGTTCGTCGCCGTCCGCACCGTCCGTAGCCAAAAGCCAGTCGGAGCCGGATAGAGAGTCCCTCTATCCGGCTCGGCCGGTATCAAGTACCAAACATCAGCAGTACCGAACATCAAAACTGAAAAATCAGAAATACCGAAAGCAAAATAAAGGAATGTAATGCGCAAGCTTCGAGTGGCCGGGTTCCTGACGTCGGCGATCCTCTTCTCATCCGTCGCTGCCGCGACGGTCGGCGCCGGGTCGTTGCCTGCTTCGGCGGCCATCAAGTTGACCACCCCGACCAACGTGGTCACCAACTCGGCCACCACCGGGTCTCCTCAGCTGGGGACCTCGGTGACCTTTACCGCGACCGTTGCGGGACCGTCGGGTGCGAAGGTCCCCACGGGCAGGATCACCTGGTCGGTCAGCGGGTCCGGCGGCGCCACCGCCTGCAAGACCTCGCAGACCGCGCTGAGCGCCGGCAAGGCCACCTGCGCCATCACCGTCTCCAAGGTGGGGACCTACGTGGTTTCGGACAGCTACGGCGGCGACACCACCTACGCCGCGGTCAAGTCCGCCGCCGACACGGTGGCGGTCGCCCCGGCCAGCGCGGTCAACGTCGTGAGCGATTCCACGACCGCGTCGAACCCGGCGTCGCCGGGTGGATCGGTCACCTTCACCGCGAAGGTGACGGGACCCTCGGGGTTGAAGGCCCCCACCGGCACGATCACCTGGTCGGTCAGCGGCTCGGCCGGCATCACGGCCTGCAAGACCTCAAAGACGACCCTGACCGCAGGCGCCGCCACGTGCGTCCTCACCACATCTGGAGTGGGCACGTACGCCGTCTCAGACACCTACGGCGGCGATGCCAATTACGCAGCGGTGTCATCGACCACCGACGTGGTCACGGTGGCCGGAGCGGTGCCCACCTCGATTCCCGTGGTGGACTGGCATGAACTGAACAACGGGTGCGCGAGCACCGTGGCGGTGTGCAACGGGCCCGATGAGGAAAGCGTGAGCACGGCCCAGCTCACCGCCGAACTGTCCTACCTGGTGAACCAGGGGTACCACACCGTGACCCCGGCCCAGTACCAGGCGT
>DASZJQ010000147.1:0-3602 GCA_035947875.1 Acidimicrobiales bacterium | reverse complement strand
GGCCGCCGGACGAGGAAGCGGTCGGAGCGGTCGGACCATGCTACGGCCAGCCGGCGGGCCGTCATACGCTCACGAAGCCAGGAGCTGGGCCATCAGCGCAAAGCGACCACACGGTCGGGCGGCCCGGTCGCTGAAGAAATCGTCATCCGAGGTGGACGTGCCGGCATCGGTGATCTGGGCCGGCGGCACCCCGGCCAGGCGCAGCTGCTGCCGATTGGCCGCCACCAGATCGACCACCCAGTGCCCGGGGCCGTCGGGGTGGGCGACGTCCGGATGGAGCGCGTGCGGCGCCGTGGCCTCGGTCAGAGCTCGCCGAACTGCCTCGTCCACCTGGTAACGGCCCGGATCCACGGTGGGGCCGATGAACGCCACGACCCGATCGTTGCGGGCTCCCAATTCGGCCATGGCGTCGAGGGCCCGGCCCACGGCCCCCGCCGCCGTGCCGCGCCAGCCGGCGTGGACCGCGGCCAAGACGCGCGCCTCGGGGTCGATAAGCGCGATCGGCGCGCAGTCGGCGACGAGGATGACCATGACGGTGGCCGCCTCGGTCGTGACCAAGATATCGGTGGCGGCAACCGCCTTGTCCAGGCAACGCGCCCCCCGGCCCCGATCCGCCGTGCCGACCACAGTGACCCCGGCGCCGTGCACTTGTTGCGCGAAGACCAGCTCGCCGAGGTCGACCCCGAAGGCCCTCGCGGCCCGCTCCCGGTTGGCGATGACCCGGTCCGGCGCATCGCCCACGTGGAGTCCGAGGTTCAGCGATGCATACGGGCTCAGCGACACCCCGCCGTGCCGGCTGGTGACGGCAACCGCCGCGCCAAGCTCAGCGGCCTCGGGCCAGTGGTGCAGCGACACGTCGCGTCCGGGGCCCACGGGCCCTCACGCTAGTGAGCTTGAATGCGATCAGGACGCCGCCGTCTCGTCCCAGACCGTGGTCGGGACAACGGCCAGCAGCCGCCGTACCCGCCGGCTGGTGCGGCCTTGTTGCAGCTCGCCGAATCCGTACCGTTCGGCATCGTCGGACCCAGCCCCCGCTGACCCCGCCTCGATGTCTGGATGGAGCTCCGGGGCGGCCTCGCCCAGCCCGAGCACGTCCCCGAGCGATTCGCCCCGCCCATGCGCGGCGAACAGGACGGACAATGAACGGAGGGAGAACCCCCGGGACTGGAGGCCGAGAATGACCTCGAGCCGGTGCCGGTGGTGCCCGCCGTACAGGCCGGTTCGGCCCCGGAGGTCGGGGTGGTCCAACAGGCCGAGCGTCTGGAACGAGCGAATTGAGCGGGTCGTGGTCCCGGTCACCGCCGCCAGTTCGTCAATGCTCAGGGCCCCGTCGCCGGCGGTCCCGTTCGTTACCATTTGACAAGTGTAACAGTGATATACGTAACATAGAATCACGTAGGATAGACGGGAGGCTGGAGATGGGACTCAATCTCGACGCAGTGGGCATGACATCCGAGCCGAGTGAGCGGTCATGGGACCACCGGGACGCGCTGCTCTACGCCCTCGGCGTGGGCGCCGGCGCCCTCGACCCCACCGGGTTCGAGCTCGAGTTCACGACCGAGAACACGGCCGGGCTTGACCAGAAGGTGCTGCCGACCTTCGCCACCATCGTGGGACAGGGTGGCCGGCCGATGGCCGATCTCGGCGACATCGACATGACCAAACTGGTGCACGGCGAGCAGGTGATCATCCTGCACGGTGAGATTCCGGTCTCCGGCACCGTCCGCATCACGACCACGGTGGCGGGGATGTACGACAAGGGGTCGGCCGGCCTGGTCGTGCTTGAGAGCGAGTCCGTCGATGCCACCACGGGCGCGCCGGCCCTCACGACGCGGACGGGGCTCTTCATCCGGGAGGCGGGCGGCTTCGGTGGACCGCGCGGACCGGAAGGTGACGAGGAGAGCGAGCTGGCGGGCGCGCCCGTCCCGTCGCGTGAGCCGGACGAGGTGGTGAGCTACGCCACCCGGAGCGATCAGGCCCTGCTTTACCGGCTCAGTGGTGACCGCAACCCCTTGCATTCGGATCCGGCTTTCGCCAAGCGGGCCGGTTTCGACCGTCCGATCCTCCACGGGTTGTGCACCTACGGCTTCACGGGGCGCGCCCTGCTCCACGCCGTATGCGGGTCCGACCCGGCGCGCTTCGGGGCCATGCGCGCCCGCTTCTCCAAGCCCACCATGCCCGGCGACACGCTGTCGATCTCGATGTGGGACATCGGCGACAGCGCAAAGGGCACCTACCGGTTCCGGACCGAGACGCAGCGCGGTGAAACGGTGATCGACGGCGGGCTCTTCAGGCTGGCGGCTGTCTGATCGCTCAGCTGGCCGGCCGGTCGGTTGTCGGTGCCGCCGCCTTCAGCGGCAGGCGGCGCAGACGCCGAGCACGTCGAGGCGGTGGCCCTGCGGTTCGAAGCCTTCGGCTGCGGCCAGCTCGTCCACCGTCACGGAGACCTGCCGCTCGAACTCGGGGCTCGGGGTGACGTCGGTGACCTTGCCGCAGCGCACGCAGAGCAAGTGGTGGTGGTGTTCAGTCAGGTCCTCGGCCAACTCGAAGCGGGCGAACTCGTCGCTGGCCGCGACGCGCCGAACGAGCCCCGCCGCTTGCAAATCGGTGAGGTGCCGGTAGGCCGAACTCCGGGGGAGGTCGGGGAGGCGGTCCGCGATGTCGCCGATACTCACCGGGTGGCCGGCCGCCCGGAGCAACTCGACGATGGCGCGACGGCCGGCCGTGTACCGCTGCTCGATGAGCCGCAGGCGCGCCTCGGCCACCTGGTGCAGGGGCCCCTCGAAGTCAGCCGAGGACATCACGCCCACCCGAGGTGGTGCGCGTCGGCACGGCTCGCTCCGAGTGGCTGGACACCTTCGTACTCAGTGCTCGTCGTAGTGGCCCTCGTGCTGGGCGTGGCGGTGCCCGTCGTGCACGTAGTCGACGTGGTCGCCGTGGGGTACGGCGTCGTGCCCGCAGCCCTCGCCGTGCTCGTGGGCGTGCTCCGAGTGCGCGACATGTTCGAGGGGTCGCTCGTCGTAGTGGCCGTCGTGCTTGCAATGCGTGTGGCCGTCGTGGATGTAGTCAGCGTGATCGCCGTGGCTGACGGCGACGTGGCCGCAGCCCTCGCCGTGCTCGTGGGTGTGGTCTTCGTGGATGTCGTGATCGCTCATGGCAGCACTACCTCCTTGCTTCATCACTGTTCCTGGCTCTTCCCGACTGTATTGGATGACGTCGGCGACGACGTGGGCGACGTGCCGGTCGCCGAGCGGATAGCTCGCCTCACGCCGTGGCGCTCGACCGTGAGGCCATGGTGGGTCTTGTTTTTCATCCGACTTGTAATGAGACTCAGTCTCAATATATCTTCTATCCATGAGGACGCACCGTCGGCACGTCACGCGTTCCCGGCTCCGCACCCTGTGGCGGGGCCCCCTCCTGGCTCTGGTCTCCCTCCCCATCGCGGCGGGGATGCTGGTCCCGGCCTTGGGGGCGGCGGCCGCGGCCGCCAGCACGCCTGGGGCCATCAAGGCCATCGGTACCGAGAACGAGTACGCCAACGTCCTCTCCCAGATCGGCGGCAAGTACGTGCAGGTCTCCTCGATCCTCAACAATCCGAACAC
>DASZJQ010000146.1:0-32396 GCA_035947875.1 Acidimicrobiales bacterium | reverse complement strand
CGCCGAGTCCGGCCCGTTCAACCTGGCCTTCTACACCACGGCCAACGGGGACTGCAGCCAACCGATCCTGCCCACACCCGTGCCCTCCTGGTACATCAACCAGCCGCTGGCCGGGACCGATGAGCACGTCATCACCCCGCCCCCGGGGGCCACCACGGTCGACGCCGGCACGTCCGGCATTGTCGCCTGCCTCGGTGCGACCGCCCTCCCGACCGGGCCCTGCGCCACGCCGCAGGTGGTCTTGTCGGGTCACGTCGACACGACCGGACCCGTGCCCTTGGCCAACGTCTGTGTGTTCGTCCTCGATGCCAGCGGCAACGGCGCCCTGGCCATGACCGACTCGCAGGGCAACTGGAGTATCTCTGGCCTACCGACCGGCTTCAACGTCGTGGTGGCCTTCATCCCCTTCTTCGGTGGTACCGCCAATCCTTGCGGCCAGGGTGGCGGCGGTGGTGGCAACCCGCCTGTGCCCGCAGCCGGTGCACTCCAACCCGTCTTCTACGGCAACGTCTGGATCAACCTCGCCGATCCGGTCCTACTGAACGACCCCTACTCCTGGGCGGTCGCTCACGGGGCCACTGTCTTGAGCGCGCCCACCGCCAACGTCGACGCCTGTATCACCAACGCGGCTGGCACCGTGGTCCCCAGGCCGAGTTGCACCCCGAATGCCGCGGCCCTCGTGGCGACCGCTGCGACCACACCGGCGGCGGCGGCGCCGAGTCCGTCTCCAGTGTTGGCCTTTACCGGTGCGACCTTCCTCCCACTCGTCACGATTGGATCCGGCCTGCTTCTCGCCGGTTTGGCCCTCCTCGCCATCTCCTCGACCGGCCGGCGACGCTGGCTGCACAGCCACGTGCGGACGAGCGCGGTCCCTCTGCGCCATACCAGTCGTCACAGGGGACCGCTGAGTCGGATCAAGATTCCTTCGCATCTCCAGCGATCACGTCGCTAGGCGACACCGCGTCGAATCTGGTTCACTTGGGCCATGTCGAAGGAAGAGATCGACGCGTATCTGGAGACGCTCGAAGAGCCAAAGCGGGCAACGTTGCGTGAGCTACGTCAGACCATCCTTGGCGTCGTTCCCGATGCCGAGCAATGCATTTCGTACGGTATGCCCGCCTTCAGGCTGCGGGGGAAGGTGGTTGCGGGCTTCGCCGCCTTCAAGAACCATCTGAGTTACTTCCCCCACAGTGGATCCGTGATTCCAGCGCTCCGCCACGACGTCGCCGAGTACGCCACGTCGACAGGGACCCTCCAATTCCCGATCGACACGCCACTTCCCCACGCGCTGGTCGAGGAGCTCATTGCCGTGCGGATACGTCAGGCCTTTGGGGACTGATCGAGGGGGATCGATCAGAGAAGTCGGCAAGCGCGTTGGTAGAGTGGGCCGTTCCGGTACGCGGGCCTTAGGTTCTTCACATATCCCCTGCTGAATCTCTAAGCCTGACGACTGAACACATTGTGAGCCGCGCACTCAAGGAGGGTGGAGGCATGCCATCGCTGGTATCTGCGACGTTCGAGGTCAAGGACTGGGTTGAGACTCCCCTCGATGAGGTCGAAACGCCCAAGGTCACCCGAGCGGTCGTCGCCAAGACGTACTCGGGCGATATCGATGGGACCTCGACCACTGAGTGGGTGATGTCCTATGCCGAGGACGGATCAGCAACATTTGTCGGGATGGAACGGATCTCGGGCACCGTAGGGGGACGGGACGGGACCTTCGTCGTGAAACACGACGGAAAGTTCGAAGGTGGTGCTGCCGTTGGCTCCCTCACAGTCGTTCGGGGTTCGGGAACCGACGCCCTGACATCCGTCGAGGGAGAGGGCACGTTCCGGGCCGATCCGGCCGGCTCAGTGAGGCTAAACATCGCCGTAGATTGAGGCTGCCCCGACGCGGCTGAACCGAACCGCTCTCTCGGCGATGTTGGGATCGTGGTCGGGATCCCCCTGGGCTGGGGCCCTTGTCGTGCGCTGGGGCGGGGCACCCTGTGCGAACCGGAGCGTTTCCGAATACGTTGGGATGCCTACGGTTCAGAAGGAGGCCCCATGCCGAAATACCTGATCGAAGTGAACTACACGCTCGAAGGCGTCAGAGGTCTCAAGGCCGAGGGTGGTTCGGCCCGTGTCGCCGCCGCTACGTCTCTGATCGAGGGACTCGGCGGGAAGGTCGAATGCTTCTACTTCGGCTTCGGCGCCTCCGACGTTTTCCTCATTGCGGACATGCCCGACAACGTCTCGGTGGCCGCTGCCGCGCTGGCCGTGAGCGCCGGAGGTGGCGCGACACCGCGCACCGTCGTTCTCCTTACCGCGTCCGAGCTTGACGCCGCCGCCAAGAAGCAGACGACATACCGAGCGCCAGGCAGCTGAGGTACCTCGGCACTTCCTGGGCGGCTCGACGTATCAGGATCGACCGAGGTGGCCCGTGATTCCCGCGTCCCTCAGGACTGCCCGAGTCAAGGTGCTCATCTGGTCACGAGGCAGGTCGTCGGGATCCCACCAGGCCGCGGCTGAGGTCTCATCACCGTCGGCCTTCGGTTCTCCGCTGATCACCGTGGCACCGAACACGGTGGTGACGTACGAAGTCTGATCGCCGTTGGGATAGGTCAAGCGATACTCGGGACCACCCAGGACGCCCACAATCGGACCGAGCCGAAGTTTGACCCCAGCCTCTTCCTCTGCTTCTCGAAGAGCCGCCTGCTCCGGTGTCTCGTCGGGTTCAATCGCGCCGCCGATGGTCGCCCACAACCCCGAGTCGATGAGTCGGACGATGAGTACCCTGCCTTGGTCATCCCTGGGGAGTACGGTCACCGCGGGAAGCACCAGGAGCTCACTCCCAACCAGCTCACGAAGCCTTCTGATGTAAGGAGACATCGCCACCGAACCACGCTACCGGCACGGTGGCCCGACGAAGGGTGTCTGGTCGCCGCCAGTGCGGTGCAGCGCCCATCTCCGTGCGTCAGGCTCTCCTACCCTCACGACTACGGGGCGAACCCTCCGCCTGCTCGTGGCGCTCGCGGATCACACGCTCTCTGCGCCGTGCGCGCTCACGGTCCGCAGAATTTCCTCCAGCCGATCGATGACCAGCAAATGGCCCTCCCCCGGGCACTCGTGCAGGCGAGCCCCCGGAATCCGCTCGGCCTGGAGCCGCCCGTGGGACATCGGGACGTTGCGATCGTCATCACCGTGCCAGATGTCCACAGGCACGGTGATGTCGTCCAGGCGGAAGCCCCAGTCACTGGCGAACAGCGCAAAATCTTGTGCCGCAGCGAGGGCACTGGTTGATGGCGCCCGTCGGTAGGTGTCGATATAGGCCGACCTCACAGATGGACGGCTCAGTATCTCGTTATCAGAGTCCGGCATCTGACCAGAAGCGGCCCGCAGGGCCAGATCGGGCCACCGGCGGAAGATCGCTGCGCTCAGCACAAAGGGTGGATAGACGAAGTATTGAGACCGGCGAGCCAGGCGGGTGATCGCCCGGTTGAAGCCCATCATCTCGTTCTCGGCTCCGGGCTCGGCCAATGGGCCGACGCCGCTCACGATGCCGGCGCCCAGCACGCGCTCGGAAAACCTGGCGCACGCGGCAGCATGGGGTCCGCCGCCCGACACGCCGATGACGGAAAACCCGTCGATCTCGAGGTGATCGGCGAGGCGGGTGACATCGGACGCCCAGTCAGCCAGCCGACGGCCCCGCTGAAACGTGCTGTGGCCGTAGCCCGGGCGATCCACAGCGATGAACCTGACCCCTGACGAGACGATCGGCTCCCGGTCACACGACACCTCGAGGCGTGACCCAGGTGTGCCGTGGAAGACGAACACGGCCGGTCCTTTCGGGTCACCCGACTCGAGCCACGCGAGCTCACGACCGTCGGGCAGGTCCATCACCACCGTGTCACCCATGGTCAGGACAGTATCCCCAGAGGTGGCATCACGCCTGATGATTTCAATCACGCGATCGGCTGAACCCCCATTGATGGGAGTACCCCCGAACCCGTGCACTGAAGGCGGAGACGACCACGTCCACCATGTGCGCACGCTCCAGGTCACAGAATGCGTCAGCCTGGCGTGCCGTTCAGACCAGTGGCCACGGGTAGGGCGGCCATCCGCCGTCGTCGGTCAACTCGGGCAGCGCACCGTGACGCAGCAACCACGACACCCGCCGGCCCAACGCCGCCAGCTCCGATGGGGTCAGCAGCTCACAGAGCGCGGTGGCAGGTCCTCCCTTGACAAAGCGCTCCAGGGCACCGAGGTCGTCGGGCGCCAGCGCCTCCCCGCCGAAATCCCAGATCACGGTGCGCAGCTTGTCGTCCTCGTTGAAGCACAGGCCGTTGTCGATGGCCCAGAGGCGCCCTTCGGCCAGGAGCACGTGCCCGCTCTTTCGGTCGGCGTTGTTGGCGGCGACATCGAATGCGCCCAGGCGGACGAGGGTGGGGTGCCACTGTGGATCGTCGCGCAGGGTGAAGTAGTGCGAGGCGCCGTCCTCGGGCACGAAGCGCTGCACCGAGCCGCGTCCGAACGGTCCGTCGGGTCGCTCGACCGTCTCGGGCACGAGTCCCCACCCGAGCGATTCTGAGAGCACGAAGGCCGCCACCTCGCGACGGTAGAGACCGCCGGGGAAGTCCCAGAGCGGGCGTTCGCCCTTGTGGGGCTTGTAGACCGCCATCAATTCCTCGTTGCCCAGCCGGCACGTCACCAGCAGCGTGGCGTTGGAGCTCCCGGCGATCCTCCCGTGCACTTCCATGGCGCCGTCGGTGAGAATGCGCGCGACTGTTTCTTCGGCCATGCCCGATCAGGTCACCGGGGGACGGTGACCGTTGGTCCTCGGGCAGTCGTGCCCGGAAGGATCCAAGGGGAGGCCGCAGAGGGGACACGGGGGTCGTCCGGCTTCCACCAAGCGGGTGGCGTGGATGGCGAAGGCCGCCGCTTGCTCGCGAGACAGGGCGATGCGGAGCACGTGGCGGCTCTCGTCATCGTCGACGCCGAGATCCTCCTCCTCGTCGTCAACCTCCCCGCCGGCTTCTTCGAACACGATGACGATGCGGTCGATCTCCTCGTCGTAGGAGACGCCGATGGTCCCGACCACCCACTCGGGATCCTCGCCTCCGTAAAAGGTCAGGTCCTCGGGAAGGTGACCGGGCCGGCCCAGCTCCTTGACGATCCGTCCCAGGTAGCTGGCCAGCACCGACACCTGTTGCTTTTCAACTTTGACCGTGGTCTCGGTGATGCCCTGGCGCACGTAGAAGAGAAAGAGGCGGCTCCCCACCTCGCCGATGACCCCGACCGTGCAGTGGTCGGGAGCGTCGTAGTCGACTTCGTCACTCATGACGGCGCCAACTCGCTGAGGGATCCCGTGGAATTGACGCACAGCACCACGGGCCCCCCGCTCGTGAACAGCAGGGCCGACACCGAGCAGGGTGAGATCACCAGCCGCTGCATGAGGTCCAGGGGGACACCAGCTGCGGCCGCCACGATGGCCTTGATCGGGTCCGCGTGTGACACCGCCACAATTGTCTCTCCCGGATGGCTGGCCACGAGGGTGAGTACCGCATCCATCGATCGTACCGACATGTCGGCGAACGACTCGCCGCCCGGGAATCGAAACCCACTGGGCCACCGCTGGACGATGGGCCATTCCTTGGTCTTGGACAGCTTGCGCAGCGATTTTTCGGTCCAGTCACCCACATCCGCCTCGATCAGACCGGCAGCCGTGCGCACCCGTAACCCGAGGGCCGTGGCAATCGGGGCCGCAGTTTCCCTCGTCCGCTCCAGCGGGGACGCGTAAACAGCCGTTGGCGGCTTTTCCAAGGCACCGATCCGCTCGGCCACCACGACCGCCTGGGCGCGGCCCTTCTCGGCCAGATGCAGGCCGGGTGCCCTTCCCGGCAGCATCTTGCCGGTGGTCGGGGTCGTCCCATGCCGGACCAGCAGCACCACCGTCGGCGCCGGTCCTCGGGCGGGGGAGCGCTTTGACCGAGGCCGAGCCGAGGCAGAACCGGCAGAGGCAGAGCGAGCAGAGGCAGAGCGAGCGGAGCCAGGACGAGCAGAGGCAGAGCGGGGAGAGGCGGGGCGAGGCGAGGCAGGCACGGGCAGCCATCGTAGGCTCTGCGCCGTGCCGTCGAACCGGGCCCCGGCCGACTCGCTTGCCCGGGTCCAACGCGACGTGACGGACTGCCACCGCTGTCCTCGGCTGGTTCGCTGGCGCGAGGGAGTGGCCGCCAACCCGCGTGCCTCCTTCGCCGGCGAGACCTACTGGGGCCGGGCCGTGCCGGGCTTCGGCGACTCCGGGGCTCGGCTCGTCATTGTCGGCCTGGCCCCGGCGGCCCACGGCGCCAATCGAACCGGTCGCATGTTCACGGGGGACCGCTCGGGGGATTGGCTCTTTGGCGCGCTGTACCGGGCCGGATACGCCTCCCAGCCCACCAGCCGGTCGCTCGATGACGGTCTGGAACTCATCGACGCCTACATCACCGCCGCGGTGCACTGCGCGCCCCCGGACAACAAACCGGATGCAACGGAGCGAGCTGCCTGTGCCCCCTATCTGGCGCGGGAGTTGGAGCTGCTCCAGGAGTGGCGCGTGGTGGTGGTGTTGGGGCAGTTCGCCTGCCAGAGCGTGGCGGGCCTGCTGGGCCTGCGTCCGCGCCCGGTCTTCGGGCATCTGGCCGAGCACCCCCTCCCCGATGGCCGCACGTTGCTGTGCTCCTACCACCCGAGCCAACAGAACACCTTCACCGGTCGACTGACCGAGCCCATGTTCGATGCCGTGTTCGACCGGGCCCGCCAGCTCGGTGGTTACGAGACGCACTCCCATAAGAGACGGTAGAACGCGATGCGATCGGGATCGGGTTCGATCCCATAGCTCTCGTAGAAGAGCGGCTCGTACTCGGTACCGAAGTTCCATCCCGCGCTCCAGGCCCCGACGGTGATGTCCCACCAGCGGTCGGCCACGCCCAGCTCGCCCACGTCGACGTATCCGGTCACGCGCCCGTCGGCCAGCAGCACGTTGGGGGGGCAGTAGTCGCCGTGGCAGACCACGAGATCCTCCGCGTCGGGTGCGGTCGCTTCCAGCCGCGCCACGGCGGACGCCGCGGTCAGGTGTCGGTACTCCGGGTGGAATTGGTGCGCCGGGTCCAGCCGCCCGGCCTCGGCGCGGTGGCGGACATGTTCGAGGGCCACGCCGACCTCGAACCGGAAGGGGCACCATTCCTCGCCCACGGCTCGGTGGAATGCGGCCAGACCCTCCCCGAGGATCCGCACCAACCCGGCCCGGTCGCCGCTCCACTTCGGGTCGGTGGCGTCGTGCCCACGGAGTCCTTCGGTAATGAGCACGGTGCTGCCGTCGACGTCTTCGACGGCGACGACCGTGGGGACGGGCAAGTAGGCGGCGGCCCACACCATCCGTTCGGCTTCGCCCGCCAGCGTGGGGTAGCCCCGGCAGGCGCTGATCTTGGCGAAGCGCACCCGGCCGTCGGGGTGCGTGAGTCGCCACGTCGTCACTTCGGGCATCAGCTGGTACGCCAACGTCGGCTGCCACCCGGGCACCAACCGCGACAACCAGGGAGGCGGGTCGAGCCGGGGCACAGAACTGCACCGTAGGGGGAATCGACGGGGTCCTGCCGTCCGACCGGCTACCCTCCGCCGGGAAGCCGTAGCGGAGGAGTGGGGGCGACGAATGAGCGAGCCGGCCGACGTGACGCCGTGGGACGTCGCGGACGTCACGTCGTGGGAGGACGAGGCCGACGTGGTGGTGGTCGGCTTCGGCGCCGCCGGGTCGACCGCGGCGTTCACCGCGGCAGAAGCCGGCGCCCGGGTCCTGGTCACTGAACGGACCGGGGGCGCCGGTGGCGCCGCCGCGCTGGCGGAGGGCATCGTCTATCTGGGCGGGGGCACGCCCATCCAGCAGGCGTGCGGCTTCGCCGACACCACCGAGAACATGTTCGCCTACATGATGGCGGCGTGCGGGCCCGATCCCGACGAGCAGAAGATCGCCCGCTACTGCGCCGAGAGCCTGGGTCACTTCGACTGGCTGGCGGCCCGGGGGGTCCCCTTCGACCCGAGCTTCTGCCCTGATACCTCCATGGCGCCCAACGGCACCGAGGGGTTGGTGTACTCCGGCGGCGAGGACGCGTACCCCTTCAGCGACCTGGCCACGCCGGCGCCGCGAGGGCATCTGGCCAAGACCAAGCGATCGACCGGGTGGCTGCTCATGCAGCACCTGGCCGCCGCGGCGATCGACGCCGGGGCCCGGGTCTCGCTCGATACGAGGGTGGACCGCCTGGTCGTCGACGCTGGCCGGGTGGTCGGCGTGCAAGGGCAACGCTTCGGGCAGACCGTCTCACTGCGGGCCCGACGGGGCGTGGTCCTCACCGCTGGTGGTTTCATCTACAACGACGACATGCTGCGACAGCACTGCCCGCCCCTGGTGCGGGGCACCTGGAAGGTGGGGACCGAAGGCGACGACGGCCGGGGCATCCGCATGGCCCAGGCCATTGGCGCCTCGGTGCGCAACATGTACGCCGGGGAGGTGTCCCTGCCCATCACGCCCCCGCGCACCTTGATCCACGGGATCCTGGTCAACGGCCAGGGCCAACGGTTCATCAACGAGGACACGTACATGGGCCGGGTCGGCCAGTCCGCGCTCTACGAGCAGAACGGCGAGGTGTACCTCATCGTCGACGAGGCTTCCTACGAGGTGAACTGGATGGGCCTGGCCGCCAGTTGGGTATGCGAGACCCCGGCCCAACTCGAGGCCGAGATGGGCCTCCCGATCGGTTCACTCGACGCATCGATCTCGCTCTACAACCGGCACGCCGAATCTCACGCCGACCCCGTGTTCCACAAGGCGCCCGAGTGGGTCCGCCCGCTCGTCCCGCCTCTCGGGGCCATCGATGTTCGGATTGGCCCCGCTCCCTATGCGCCCTTCACCCTGGGCGGCCTCGAGACCGCGGTCGACGGAGAGGTCCTCAATCTGAGTGGCGATCCCATCCCAGGCCTGTTCGCCGCCGGCCGCACCACCGCCGGGGTGTGCGCCTTCGGCTATGCCAGTGGGCTCTCCATCGGGGACAGCACCATGTTCGGGAGATTCGCCGGGTCCCGGGCGGCGGCGTCGTTCGGTTGAAGCGGATCCGCCTCGGCGGTCTCGTTCAGCGCGAGCGGGTGCGCCGCGTGCCCCGGGCGCGCACCCAGGCCAGCAGATCACCGTGGGATCCCCGCCGGACGGTCCCGGTGAAGATGTCCTCTCGTTCTGTTGACGCGTCCCGGGCGACCTCGGCGTAGAGCACGTCGCCCAGCGCAGCCGGCTGGAGGTACTCGACCAGCACCGAGGAGATGATCCCCGAGTGCTCCTCATCATTCGCCGCGGCCGCCACCGCCGCGCCGGCAACGGCATAGAACACGGCCCCGTGCACGGTGCCGTGCGGATTGGCGTGATGACCGTCCGTCGTCAGGGTGGCCACCGTGTGCCCGGGCCCGTTGCGCTGCACGTCGATGCCGAGGAGGGCGGCGAATTCGTCTCGGCCGGGCCCCGCTGGGCTCATGCAGTCGGTGCAGGCAGACGCCCCGGCATCGGCACCGCCGTCGCCGGCCAACGCTTGCGGCTGACCTTGCTCAGCCGGTTCATGAGGGTTACCGCCCCGGGATCGTCTTCGATCGGCCGCGTCTCGATGACGCCCCCGGCCTCCATCTCGTCGAAGAGGGCCTCTCCGGCTTCCGTGCGCAGGAGCGTGAGTGTCCAATCGCCAAAGGCGCCGATGCCACCGGTCGAGATGTCCGCATGCTCGGCGGCGAAGTCGGGGCACGTGGTGCATCCCTCGCGCGTCCAGGCGTGTGCTTCTTTCAACGGGATCTCGTGGTACGCCCCATCACGCATCCAGACCTGGAAGACGCCCTTGATATTCATCTTGGCGATGTCGGCCCGGGCCAAGCCGTACTTCGCTTCGAAGAGCTCGGGGAAGATGGCGTCGTCAAAGGTCTTGGAGCACAAGAGTCCGACGGACAGCACGAACCGCCGAGCGATCTTGCCCGCTTTGCGGGCGGCCATGACCGGGGGAGCCGAGGCCTGACACCCCATGCCGACCAGGGCGATGCGCTCGGCGCCTCCGGCGATGGCCTCGGGGTAGGCCAGCGGGTTGGCGGAGTAGGTGTACCGGGACCCCGCCGTGGCCAAGACGTCCTCCTTGTTCCACGCCACCCTGGGGACGGCCTTCCAGGTGGACCCGTCGCCCTCGAGGCCCGAGACCAGCGCGGCATCGATCACGTCGTGCTCGAACGCCCAGATCAGGAGGGCGGAGACCAGGCCACCGTCCTGGCCCGTTCCCTGTACTTCGGGGTCGACGGCCCGGGCCAGGACGGTCCGGCGCGAGATGCCCGCGACCTCCTCGTCTGTCCGCGTCCGGCCGAACAGCTTCTCCTCGATCTCGGGTTCCCAGGTCCGAAAGCGGGGGCAGGCCCGGGTGCACAGCGTGCATCCCTTCAGGCCGTGGGTGCAGTTGTCGGGCCCACCTTCGGCCAGCACGTGGAACGGTTTGTAGTGTCCGTCGGTGTCGTCGTACTCGAGGACGTCGTACGGACAGGCGATGACGCAGGCCGAACAGCCGGTACACAGGCCCGACGTCACGACCTCGGAGAAAAGTTCGGCCCATTGTGGCTTTTCGGGTGGCACGGGGTCCACCATATAAGGCCCACGCGCGGAGGTCCGGTACGGTCTCGGCCGTGCCCGAAATCCTCGAGGTCGAGCTGTACCGGCAATTAGCGGAAAAGGGGATCCATCGCGACATAACCGGGTGCTGGATGGTTGACGCGCGCTACGGGCGGGGCGGCACCACCCCCCGGCACCTCACCGCCGCCCTGGTGGGACATTCGTTCACCCAGGCTCGACGCCGGGGCAAGCTCCTGCTGCTCGACACTGACGACGGCCCGACTCTCGGCATCCGGTTCGGCATGACCGGCGGCCTGGTGGTCGACGGCGAACAGGCGCTCGACCGGCTGCGCTACGGCCCCGGGCTCTTCGACGAGAAATGGGTACGGGCGCGCGTCAGCTTCGCCGACGGGGGGCATCTCTGGGTTCACGATCCCCGCCGCTTCGGCTCGCTGGAGCTGGCGCCCCATGAGGGCCGACTCGGGCCCGATGCGCTCACCGTCACCCTGCCCGAGCTCCGGCAGGCTCTCGCCGCGTCGACGGCGCGGGCCGGCGGCGCGGCCCCGCTCAAGGCGCGGCTGTTGGATCAGGCACGATTGGCCGGCGTCGGCAATCTCCTGGCCGACGAGATGTTGTGGGCGGCCGGCCTGGATCCCGAGCGCCGCACCCCCCTCAGCGACACCGAACTACGTGTGCTGCACAAGGCCATTCGCTCGACGCTGCGCCGTCTCGGTCGCCGGGGTGGGTCGCACATGGGCGAGCTCATGGAGGAGCGCCGGGCCGGTGGACGATGCCCGCGCGACGGGACCGAGCTTCGACGTTCCGTCGTGGGTGGGCGAACGACCTACTGGTGCCCGACCCACCAGGTGTGAGGCCAGCCCAGCAGCCGGCCAACCGGCGATGAACTCAGCTTTCGGCCAGGGTCTCGAGGACCTTGGCTGCGTGTCCGTCCGCCCGCACGTTGTACCAGGCCCGCTGGATCTTGCCGTTCGGCCCCACCAGGAAGGTCGAGCGGATGGTGCCGACGGTCTTCTTGCCGTACATGGTCTTCTCGCCCCAGGCGCCGTACTTCTGCATGACCGCCTTGTCGGCGTCGGTGAGGAGCGGGAACTTGAGCTTGTACTTGGTGCGGAACTTGACGTGCTTTTCGGCCTTGTCGGGCGAGATGCCCAGCACGGCCACGCCGGCCTTCTCGAACGCCTTGAGGTTGTCGTTGAACTGGCAGGCCTCCTTGGTGCACCCGGGAGTGTCGTCGGCCGGGTAGAAGTACACGATGACCTGCTGTCCCTTGAAGCTCGTGAGCTTGACCGGCTTGCCGTCCTGATCGGGCAAGGTGAACGCGGGGGCGTTGTCGCCGGCTTCCAATTTGGCCATGTTCGATCCTCTTTCGGGTAGCGGGTCGCCCACTTCGGCACAGGTATGAGGCCGGAATGGTCCCCGTCACTGGTACAATAGTTGTGCGACCGCTGGCATGGGGCTGGTGAGTCGGGGCCGTTACCTCTACCTCTGGTTGGCGCAGGGTCCCGCCGGACAACAGAGAGAGCGGGACATGACAATCGAAGCACTGACCGGCGCGCACGCCGGAACACCGGACGGGGATATCTCGGCCGGTGACCTGTACGAGACGGCTCGGACCTTTGAGTCCCTCGGAGTCTCGGAAGAACTGACCAAAGCGCTGGCTGATCAAGGGATCGTCAGCGCTTTTCCAATTCAGGCGCTCACCATCGCCGACGCACTGGCCGGACGCGACGTCTGTGGCAAGGCCAAGACGGGCTCGGGCAAGACCCTGGCCTTTGGTGTCCCGCTGCTGCAACGGGCCAAAGCGACCCGGGACGCTCAAGGTGCCCGGTCGGCGCCGGCTCGCCCCGCCCGTCCTCTGGCCCTGGTGCTTCTCCCCACGAGAGAGCTGGCCGTGCAGGTGCACGACGTGCTGGCGCCATTGGCCAAGACGCTCGGTCTCCGCGCCGTCGCCGTCTACGGCGGTGCGGACATCGATCGTCAGGTCTCGAAGCTCCACAAAGGCGTCGACGTCATCATCGCCACGCCGGGACGACTGATCGACCTGGGCGACCGCGGCGAGCTGGCGGTTGATCAACTCGAGACGCTGGTGCTCGACGAGGCGGACCGCATGGCCGACATGGGGTTCATGCCCCAGGTCGAATGGGTGCTGCGCCGCCTCGAAGCGCCCCACCAGACGCTGCTCTTCTCCGCCACTTTGGACGGAGCGGTCGATCGCCTGGTGCAGCGCTACCTGACCGAGCCGGTCTTCCACGAGGTGGCCTCGTCCACCCAGACGGTGACCGCCATGGAGCACCGGTTCATCCAGGTGCACCAGATGGACAAGGTGAAGGTGGCGGCGGCCATCTGTCGGTCCCAGGAGAAGTCACTCTTCTTCGTGCGCACCAAGCGGGGCGCCGATCGCCTGGTCGAGAACCTGGGCAAGGAAGGGATCCGCGCCGCGGCCATCCACGGGGACCTTCGGCAAGCCAACCGTGAGCGGGCGCTGGCCGATTTCTCCTCGGGCAAGCTGCCGGTCCTGGTCGCCACCGATGTGGCGGCCCGCGGCCTGCACATCGAGGCCGTCGACGGCGTGATCCACTTCGATCCGCCCGAAGACCACAAGGCCTACCTGCACCGATCGGGCCGTACCGCCCGGGCCGGGAAGGCCGGCGTCGTCGTGAGCCTGAACTTGTGGAACCAGCTGGTCGAAGTGGAGGTCATCCAGCGGCGCCTCGGTCTGCGCGTTCCCATCGTGGAGATGTTCTCCAATGATCCGCGTCTGGCCGACCTCGCCGCGTGGACGCCGTCCCCCGAGGAGAGCGTCCTCTGAGCCACCTCGACCCCGCCATCGACGTCTGGTCGCCGGACGACGGTGTCCGTCGCGTCCTGGTCGTGGCGGCCCATCCCGACGACGTCGATTTCGGGACAGCGGGCACGGTGGCGGCCTTTACGAAGGCCGGGATCGGCGTCACGTACTGCATCGTCACCAACGGCGATGCCGGCGGTTCCGATCGCGCCATGACGCGATCGGACATGGCCGAGTTGCGTCAACGCGAGCAGCGGGCCGCGGCGGCGGAGGTCGGCGTGACCGATGTGCGTTTTCTGGGCTACCCCGACGGGCGGCTCCTCCCCACCATCGAGCTGCGGCGCGACATCAGCCGGGTCATCCGCCAGGTCCAGCCCGAACGGGTGCTCTGCCCGTCGCCGGAGCGGCGCTGGGACTTCATCTATGCCAGCCACCCGGATCATCTGGCGGCGGGTGAGGCTTCGGTCTGCGCCGTCTACCCCGACGCGCGCAATCCCTTCGCCCATCCTGAATTGCTGGCCGACGAGGGTCTTGAGCCCTGGACGGTCAACGAGCTGTGGATCATGGGCGGCGAGGGCCCGAATGTGGCGGTCGAGACGACCTCCACCATCGAGCGGAAGGTGGCGGCCCTGCTTTCGCACAAGAGCCAGATCGGTGATCCGGCCGGAGTCACCGAACGCATCACGACCAACGGGCAGGCCCAAGGCGAGGTCGCCGGTCTCCCGGCAGGGGCGAGCGCCGAGCTCTTCCGGGTCACCCGTATCCCCTGACGAGCTCGGTGGCGTCCGGCAAGGCCTGGGTCGTGCTGCAGCACGTCGCCCACGAGGAGGCGGGTGCCATCGGGGAGGTATTGATCGCCGCCGGGCAGGTCGTGTCCGTGGTGCGCGTCGACCGGGGCGACCCGGTGCCCGGTCCGGCTGAGGTCGCCGACATGGCGGGCCTCGTCGTCATGGGTGGTCCGATGGGGGTCCACGACGACGAGGCACACCCGTGGCTGGCGCACGAGCGGGACCTCATCGCGGCGGCGGTGGCCGCGGCGCGCCCCGTGTTGGGCGTCTGCCTCGGCGCCCAGCAATTGGCGGTCGCACTCGGGGGAGAGGTCACGACCGGACCGGAGCCGGAGGTCGGCATCGGCGAAGTCCGGCTGACCCGCCAGGCGGAAGATGATGCGGTGTTCGGCCCGGTCGGCTTCACGCTGCCCTGTATGCACTGGCACGGGGACACCTTCTCCCTCCCCGCTGGGAGCGTCCTGTTGGCTCGGAGCGAGCTCTATCCCCATCAAGCCTTTCGACACGGCGAACGCGCCTACGGCCTGCAGTTCCACGTCGAGATCACACCCGCTGTGGCGGCCCGGTGGCGGCCGCATCTTCCGCCCGGGGTCTCCATGCCGGCGGTCGATGTGGCGCACATCAACGCCGTCGGCCGGGGCCTAATCGAACGCTTCGTGGCGCCGGGCCACCACGGCCTCCGAGAGGATCCCTGACTCCCAGGCGCCAACGTGCCGCGAGGCGCCGGGGTCAGCCGTCCCGCTTCTGGTAGCGGTCGTGGATGGCGGGCCACTCGGGGAGTTCGACCAGATCGGCCGTGCCGCCGGCCAGCGCGCACCGCAGCGCCATGAGATGAAAGTGCCATCCGGCCAACGTCCGGCTGCGGAACTCTTCGGGGAGGTCGAGCGTGCTGGTGAAGACCAGCATGGTGCCGCCCGACTCGGGGGAGAGTTCCCAACGCAGGATGCCGTGGACGTCGCCGGTGGTCTCGAGCAGATGGGGGGGATCGAGCGCGGTGACCTTCGCGTGCATGGTCAGCCGGTCGCCCGATGGCGTGGCGTTGAACCAGCACACGTCGAATTGCCCGCCCAGACGCAGATCCAGGGTGACCTCACCCCACCACTTCGACAGGAAGTCCGGGTCGGTGAGGGCGACCCAGACGACCGGTGGGGGAACGGGGAGATGGCGTTCGAAGCGGATGACGGCGTGCGCCGCCAGGCGCGTGACCTCGCCGAGGGTGCTGCCGTCGTCGATCATGCGATGTGCGCCTCCTCGTTCGCCCGGAGGTGATCCTCCAGTCGGGCCAGGCGATCGGACCACTCCCGGCGGAATGGGGCCAACCACGCGTCGATCTCGGCCAGGGGGCCGGGTTGGATCTCGTACCAGCGCTGCTGGGCCACCTGGCGCACGCTCACCAGGCCGGCGTCGCGCAGGATGCGCAGGTGCCGGCTCATGCCGGGCTGGCTCTGTCCCAGCAGGGTGGATAGTTGGCCGGCCGGCCGGGGGCCGTTGAGCAACACGGTCAGCACCTGGCGCCGGGTGGGCTCGGCCAGGACGTCGAAGGCGGTGGTCACCCGCCTATATTAACAAGTCCCTTATATAAATCAAGTGATAAATAACCAGTTCAAGGGCGAGAGAGCGGTCACCCGGCCAGTTGCCGGAGTACGTAGGGCAGGATGCCCCCGTGCCGGTAGTACTCGGCCTCCATCGGGGTGTCGATGCGCACGATCGCCCGGAACTCGGTGGTCGAGCCTTCGTCGGTGGTGGCGACCACGGTCAGCTCCTTCGGCAGCTCACCATCGTTGAGGACCTCGATGCCGGCGATGGCGAAGCGCTCGGTGCCGAGCAGTCCCAGGCTCTCGACGGAATCACCCTTGTAGAGCTGCAGGGGGAGCACTCCCATGCCGATCAGGTTCGAGCGGTGGATGCGTTCGTAGCTCTGGGCGATGACGGCGCGCACGCCGAGCAGCGCCGTGCCCTTGGCGGCCCAGTCGCGACTGGACCCGGTGCCGTATTCGAGTCCGGCCAGGACGACCAGCGGCGTGCCTTGCCCGGCGTACTCCATGGCGGCGTCGAAGATCGACGTCTCCGCCCCGTCGGGGAAGTGCCGCGTGAACCCGCCCTCGGTCCCCGGAGCGAGGCGGTTGCGCAGTCGGACGTTGGCGAACGTGCCCCGCATCATCACTTCGTGATTGCCGCGCCGGGCCCCGTAGGAGTTGAAGTCACCGCGGGGGACGCCGTGCTCGGTCAGGTAGCGCCCAGCCGGCGTGTCGGGGCCGATGGAGCCAGCCGGGGAGATGTGGTCGGTGGTGACGCTGTCACCCACCATGACCAGAACCCGGGCTCCCTCGATGTCGGTCACCGGAGCCGGCGTCATGGTCATGCCGTCGAAGTAGGGCGGGTTCTTGACGTACGTGGAGTCGTCCTGCCACGAGAAGGTCTCGCCCTCGGCGACCGGCATCTGGCGCCAGTAGTCGTCGCCGTCGAACACGGCGCTGTAGCGGGTGCGGAACATGTCGGACGTCAGGGAGCTCTGGATGGTCGCGCTCACGTCCTGGACGCTCGGCCACAGATCGGCCAGAAAGACCGGCTGCGCGTCGGCGTCTTGACCGAGCGGCTCGGTGGTGAGGTCGATGTCCATGGTGCCGGCCAGGGCGTAGGCCACCACCAGCGGCGGCGAGGCCAGGTAGTTCATCCGCACGTCGGGATGGATGCGGCCCTCGAAGTTGCGATTGCCCGACAGGACGGACACGACGGAGAGGTCGTCGGCGTGGACGGCGTCGGTGACCCCGGCCAGCAGGGGCCCGGAGTTGCCGATGCAGGTGGTGCACCCGTACCCGACCAAGAAGAAGCCCAACTGTTCGAGGGGCTCCACCAACCCGGCCCGTTGCAGGTAGTCCATCACGACGCGGGACCCGGGAGCGAGGGAGGTCTTCACCCATGGCTTGGAGCGCAGGCCGCGCGCCGCGGCGCGTTGGGCCACGAGGCCGGCGGCCACCATGACCTGGGGGTTCGACGTGTTGGTACAGCTGGTGATGGCGGCCACTACGACGTCGCCCTCGGTGAGGAGGTGGTGGGGGGCTGCTTCCGGCGCCTCGGCCGAGGTGCGGGGCGGCCGGCCCAGGGCGGCCCGGAATTTCTCGCCGGCGGCGGCCAGGGACACCCGGTCCTGGGGACGCGATGGCCCGGCCAGGGACGGCTCGACGTCGGCCAGGTCGAGGGTGGCGTACTCGGAGTACACGGGCTCGACGCCGTCGGCGGTGTGCCACAGGCCTTGGGCCTTGGCGTAGGCCTCCACCAGCGCGAGGTGCTCGTCGTCGCGCCCGGTGAAGCGCATGTAGTCGATGGTGACCTGGTCGATCGGGAACATGGTGCAGGTCGCCCCGTACTCGGGGCTCATGTTGCCGATGGTGGCGCGGGTCTCGAGGGGCAGCGCGGCCACGCCCGGTCCGTAGCACTCGACGAAGGCGCCGACCACCCCGTGATTGCGCAGGAGCTCGGTCACGGTCAGGACGACGTCGGTCGCGGTGGTGCCTTCCCGCAGCTCCCCCGAGATGCGCAGGCCGACCACGGGTGGGAGCAGCATGGAGAGGGGCTGTCCCAGCATGGCCGCTTCGGCCTCGATGCCCCCGACACCCCAGCCGAGCACGCCCAATCCGTTGACCATGGTGGTGTGGGAATCGGTGCCGACCAGGGAGTCGCAGAAGGCCCGGCCGTCCGGCGCGGCGAACACGACACGGGACAGGTACTCGAGGTTGACCTGGTGGCAGATGCCCATGCCGGGGGGGACGGCGCGGAACCCGTCGAAGGCGCCCTGGGCCCAGCGCAGCAGCTGGTACCGCTCCATGTTGCGCTCGTACTCGATGGAGACATTGGTGTCGTAGGACGACGCGTCACCCGATCGCTCGGCGATCACGGAATGGTCGATGACCAGCTCGACCGGGACCAGGGGGTTGACCTGCGATGCGTTGCCGCCGAGCCGGGCCAGGGCATCTCGCATGGCGGCCAGGTCGACCACACCGGGCACGCCGGTGAAGTCCTGCATGAGCACCCGCTCGGGCGTCAGGGCGATCTCGTGGGCGGCGTCGCCGGCGGCCTGGCCGTGGGCCTCGGGATTCGCCCCCCAGCCGGCCGTCGCCGCGATGTCATCGGCCGAGACGTGGGGGCTGTCCTCGTGGCGCAGGAGGTTCTCCAGCAGCACCTTGATGGCGTAGGGCAACCGGCGGACGTCGTAGGCGGCGAGGGGCGGGGCGTTGAGGTCGAAGATCTCGTAGTCGCGGCCGTTGACCGAAAGGACCGATCGGGCACCGAAGCTGTCGGGGTGGGACGCGGGGTCAGGGTGGAGGGCCATGGATCCATTCTGCCGTGCCGCCGGCCGACGGCGCCCATCGACCGTGGTGCCGCGGCGGCCACCGGGCGTCCGGTGCCTCCGCCGGCGAGGGTCGGGGGCGCATAGGCTGCGCCGGCGGTCGAGTCCGATCGAGGGTCTGTACCGTCCAACCCATGCGAGACCTCGAGAAGGAGGCGCTGTGTCACTGACGTCCTGGGACGATTTCCCGGTCCACCAGGCACCGGAGTTCATCGCGCACACCGGTACGAGCGATCGCAACTTCTACGATCGCTACTACTTCAACATGCACGCCAGATCGGGCGAGTGGTTCGCCATCTTCGGCTTCGGCCAGTACCCGAATTTGGGCGTGGTCGACGCCTTCATCGACGTACGCCGAGGGGACGAGCAACACATCGTGCGGGCGTCGAAGCCCTTGGCCGACCGCGGCGATCTGTCGGTCGGGCCCTTCCGCATCGAGGTGCTGGAGCCGCTGCACCGGATACGGGTGGTGGTCGAGCCCACCGCGCACAGCGTGGCCATGGACGTGACCTGGGAAGGACACACGCCCGCCGTCGCCGAACCGCGCCAGTACCTGCGGAGCCGGGGCAAGGTCGTCTTCGACACCCAGCGACTGGCCCAAACGGGTACCTGGTCGGGCACCCTGTCGGTCGGCGGAACCGACGTCGCCATCACGCCGGAGCACCACTGGGGCAACCGGGATCGCTCCTGGGGCATCCGGCCGGTGGGCGAGCCGGAGCCCGGTGGCATCCGTGAAGGTGAGTTGGTCCTGAGCGGGATGTGGAACTACTTCCCGATGCAGTTCGAGGACCACGCCATCATGTACATCTGCCATGAGCGCGACGACGGCCAACGCCCCCTGGTGCAGGGCGAGCGGATCTGGGCCGACCCGGGCCGCGAGACGGAGGATCTCGGTCGCTCCGAGCACGAGCACCACCTCATTCCGGGGACCCGGGTCATCGACCGTTCCACGGTCCGGTTCCCCGACGCCGACCTGGAGATCACCTGCACCTCGCTCCTGCCCAACTTCATCTCCATCGGGACCGGGTACGGGATCGACGCCGACTGGCGCCACGGGATGTACCAGGGCCCCGATGAGGTGGTCCAGGGCCTGGTCCTCAAGGTCGACGAGGTCAAGGGACTGGCCCAGTACGGGATCGTCGATCACGTGGCCCGGTTCAGCTACGGCGACGTGGTGGGCTTCGGGCTCCTCGAGCACGGGTTCTTCGGCCCGTACCACCGCTACGGATTGACCGACGGCGGGGTCGGCGCGCCCGCTGACTGACGTGCCCCGGTCCGGACCGAGGTCCCGCGGTCCGGCCTGAAAATCATCCCGTCCGGCGAACGGGCACCCGAACGGGATGCGACAATAGGAGATGCCTGACGCCTACAGCGTCCTTCTCCAGCGCCTCCAGGCCGCCTTCGATACCGTGATGCCGGGTGCCGACCCGGTGTTGCGCGCCTCGGAACGGGCCGACTTCCAGGCCAACGGTGCCCTGGCCCTGTCCAAGGAATTGGGCCGGGCCCCCCGAGACGTCGCCGAAGAAGTGGTCGCCGCGGCCGTCCTCGACGACGTCTGTGCCGCCGTCGAGATCAGCGGGCCCGGATTCATCAATCTGACGCTGGCCGACGGGTTCGTGTCCGACCAGTTGGCCGCCATGGGCGCCGACGACCGCTTGGGGGTGCCGCTCACCCCCCACCCGCAGACCATGGTGATCGACTACTCCTCGCCCAACGTGGCCAAGGAAATGCACGTCGGGCACCTGCGCACCACGGTGATCGGCGACTCACTGGCCCGGGTGTTGGGGTTCCTGGGGCACCAGGTGCTGCGGGAGAACCACATCGGGGACTGGGGTACGCCGTTCGGCATGCTGATCGAGCAGCTGATCGAGGTGGGCGGGTCCGACGACGCCGAGTCGTTCAGCGTGCGCGACCTCAATGATTTCTACGCCCAGGCCCGGCAGACCTTCGACCGCGATCAGGCCTTCGCCGAGCGCTGCCGGCAGCGGGTGGTCCTCCTCCAGAAGGGTGACCCCGAGACGCTGCGCCTGTGGAGGATCTTCGTGGCCGAGAGCATCCGCCACAACGACGAGGTCTATGACATGCTCGGCGTCCTGCTGACCGACGACGACATCGTCGGCGAGAGTTTCTACAACCCCCTGCTCACGCTGGTGCTGGTCGAATTGGCGGCCCAGGGGCTGCTGGTCAAACACGATGGCGCGCAGTGCGTGTTCCCGCCCGGTTTCCAGAACCGCCACGGGGAACCCCTCCCGTTGATCGTGCGCAAGTCGGACGGCGGTTACGGCTACCCGGCCACCGATCTCGCCTGCATCCGGGACCGCACGTTGCGTCGCAAGGCCACGACGCTCATCTACGTCGTCGGGGCCGAGCAATCGCTCCATTTCCGGTTGGTCTTCGCCGTGGCGGGGCTGGCCGGCTATCTCCCCGCACCGTCGACGGCGGTGCATGTGGGGTTCGGGCTCATTCTCGGCACGGACGGCAAGAAGCTGGCCAGCCGTTCGGGCGAGCCCGAGCGGCTGATGGACCTGCTGAACGAAGCGGTGGATCGCGCCGCCGCCGCGCTGGCCTCGCGACCCAGTGATCTCAGCGAGACCGAGCGCACCGCGGTGGCACGGTCCCTGGGCATCGGCGCCGTCAAGTACGCCGACCTGTCCACCGAGAGGATGCGCGACTACGTCTTCGACTGGGATCGCATGCTCGCCTTCGAGGGTGACACCGGCCCATACCTGCAGTACGCCCACGCGCGCATCAGGTCGATCTTCCGGCGAGGCGAAGTCGGCCCTCCGGAGCGGGGCACGCGCCCCGGAGTGAGCGAGCCCCAAGAGCGCGCCCTGGCGCTGCATCTGCTCGGATTCGCGGCGGCCGTCGACGCCACGGCCGAGGCGTACAGCCCGGCCAAGCTCTGCACGTACCTCTTTGCGCTGGCCACCACCTTCACCACCTTCTACGAGGCCTGCCGGGTGCTGGTCGATCACGAGGAGACCCGCACGTCCCGTTTGGCCCTGTGCGACCTGACGGCGCGCGTGCTGGCCCAGGGTTTCTCCCTGCTGGGGATGGAGGCACCCGACCAGATGTAGCTCGGGGCCCGCTGCCCTCACATGGCAGCGGGCGGAGGCGCGCCCTAATGTCTCCCGCGGCGCATCGAGCGCCCCCATGAAGGAGTTGGAGAACTGATGGATCTGAACGGCACGTCTGCAGTTGTCACCGGAGGGGCTTCGGGATTGGGCGCCGCCACCTGCCGCCTGTTGGCCGACCGGGGCGTCCGTGTCGTCGTGGCCGACCTGCCCGTGCAGGAGGACAAGGGAACCGAACTGGCCAAGGAGCTCGGCGGCCTCTTCGCCGAGACCGACGTCACCAACACCGAGAACGTCATCGCGGCCGTGGAGGCGGCCACGGAGATGGCGCCGTTGAAGTCCCTGGTCAACTGCGCCGGCACCGGGTGGGCGACCCGCACCATCGGCAAGGACGGCGACTACGCCTCGGCCCATGACCTCGACCTCTACCGACGGGTGCTCGAGATCAACCTCATCGGCACCTTCAACTGCATCCGCCTGGCCGCCACCAAGATGAGCCTCAACGAGCCCGACGCGGACGGTGCCCGCGGCGCCATCGTGAACACGGCCTCGGTGGCGGCCGAGGACGGCCAGATCGGGCAGGCGGCCTACTCGTCCTCCAAGGGCGGCATCGTGGGCCTCACCTTGCCGGTGGCCCGCGACCTGGCCGTGGTCGGGATCCGTGTCAACACCATCCTCCCGGGGTTGATCGACACGCCCATCTACGGAGAGGGCGAAGGAGCCGAGGCGTTCAAGGCCAAGCTGGCCCAGGACGTGCTGTTCCCCCACCGCCTCGGGTACGCCACCGAGTTCGCCTCCCTGGCGGTGGAGCTCCTCGGCAATTCGTACATGAACGCCGAGTCGATCCGCCTCGACGCCGGCATCCGGATGCAGCCCAAATAGTTCGGCGATGCACACGGGGGTGGGGCACGCATGATCGACCCTGAATTGTCGGCGTTGCTGGAATTCCTGCCGAAGATCGATCTCAGTGACGCGGTGGCGGCGCGGGCCGCGTTCGAGGAGTCCCTGGCGGCCATGCGAGTGGAGATCCCCGGGGTCGAGGCGCTCGACATCGAGGACGTCACGGTTCCGGGCTGGGTGGGCGACCCCGAAGTCGGCGTGCGGCTCTACGTGCCCAAGGAGCGGGCCGGGCCGGTTCCGGGCATCGTGACGATCCACGGCGGCGGGTTCGTCATCGGCAGCGTCGAGGCGGAGCATGCCGGATCGGCCCTGACGGCGGTCGCCACCGGGGCCGTGGTGGTGGCGGTCGAATACCGGCTGGCGCCTGAGCACCCGTTCCCCGCCGGTCTGCACGACTGCTACGCCGCCTTGACGTACCTGTACGAGCACGCCGGGGAGCTGGGCGTCGATCCCGATCGGCTGGCCCTGTGCGGGGCCAGCGCCGGGGGAGGGCTGGCGGCGGCCACGGCGCTGCTGGCCCGTGATCGGGGAGGTCCCCCCGTCTGCTTCCAGATGCTGCACATCCCCGAGCTCGACGACCGCCTCGACACGCCGTCCATGCAGGCCTTCACCGACTCCCCGCTGTGGAATCGACCGTTGGCGGTGCAGAGCTGGAAGGCCTACCTGGGCCCGGGGTCGGATCCCGACCACGTGTCGCCGTACGCCGCTCCGGCCCGCGCCACTGACCTGTCCGGTCTTCCGCCGACCTACATTTCGACCGCGGAGATGGACCCCTTGCGCGACGAAGGCATCCTCTACGGTCTCCGTCTCCTCCAGGCCGGGGTGTCGGTCGAGATCCACCAGTTCCCCGGCACGTTCCATGGTTCGGCCCTGGTGCTGTCGGCCGCCGTGTCCAAGCGCTCCCACAAGGAGAGCACGGCGGTGCTGCGCCGGGCGCTCGGGATCGACTAGTGGTGCGACCGCTTCGGTACTCCATCAACGTCACAGTGGATGGGTGCTGCGATCATCGTGCAATCCCCGCGGACGAAGACTTGCATCGTCACGCGGCCGAGAACCTCAACCAGGCCGATGCCCTTCTCTTTGGCCGGGTGACGTACCAAATGATGGAATCAGCGTGGCGGCCGCCGGCGCCGACGGGAGGGAGACCTGATTGGATGGAACCCTTCGCCCAGACGATCAACGCGGCAAAGAAGTACGTCGTGTCGAGCACCCTGGAGCAGGTCGATTGGAACGCGGAACTCGTGCGCGGGGACCTAGGCCAGGCTGTTGAACAACTCAAGCGGGAGTCGGGCCGGGGACTGTTCGTGGGAGGTGTGAAGCTCCCACTGGCATTGACGGAGCTGGGATTGATCGATGAGTACGAGTTCGTGGTGCATCCCAGGCTCGCCGGCCACGGGCCGACGTTGTTCGCGGGGCTCTCGAAGCAGGTCGACTTGAAGCTCGTGAGCCGGCTGGAGCTCGACTCGGGGGCAGTGGCGATGGGATACGAGCCGAGACGGTAGCCGTCGGGCCTGCTTGCTATACCAGAGCGCTTACGCGACACCCACTAGGGAGTCTCGGCGCTCGAGAGCGCCTTCCACAGGGCGCGGTAGTTCGGGTAGGTGATGGCATCGGTGACGTACCCGGCCCGCGCCAGCTCGGCGTGGTAGGCGGGCAGGTTGCGCCAGGGCACGCCCATGTCGACGTGGTGGGCCAGGTGCCATCCGGTGTTGTAGGGCACAAACCAAAAACGGGCCAGCAGCGATTGGCGCACGTTGTGGGTGGTGGCCCGGCGATCTTTGCTCCGCTCGAGGCCACCGTGTTCGGCGATGGAGCGCAAACGGTTGAGGACCCGCCATTGCGTCATCCACGGCAGCCACCACAACAACGGGTAGATCCACCACCGTCCGGTCGCCAGCCAGGACACGGCCCACAACACTGCTTGGACACCGAAGATCGAGAGCCCGATAGGCCGGAACGGCTTGTTCCGGATCCCCTTGACGAGCGGGACGAAGTTCTTCCAGCCCGAAATTCCGACCGCATCCCGGAAGAGCCGTCGTCGCAGCGCGGCCTTGGTGCAGGGGTACGGGCCGTAGAAAGCCATGTCGGGCTCGTCGGGCCCGAACTCGTCCCGGTGGTGGGCGAAGTGGACGCGGCGGTACAACTGCACGGGGGTGAAGACGGGGTAGGCGATGATCCAGGTGCCGATCCAATCGTTCCATCGCTTGTTGGTGAAGAGGAGCTTGTGGGCCGACTCGTGCATCAAGATGGCGAAGCGGGCATACATCGGTCCCATGAGCGCGAAGGCGATCAGGTAACTCCACCAGCGGTCGAGCCACACCGCCCCACCGACCAGGAGCACCACGTAGAACCAGACCGACACCACGGTGATGGCGTTGCGCACGTTGTCGATACGACGCAAGGACGGCCGAATGTCGGGGATGGCCATCCCATTGGCCAGCAGTCGGTCGCTGGGGAGGACGTCGGGTCGGGCGCTCAATTCGGGCACCATGGTGGTGGCCATGCCTCTATATTACAGTATTGAGCCAAGTGACACAAGAGAGTAATATACCATTCACGGCCCGCTCGGTCCTGGCCAGCGCCCTGCTGGGCATGGATCCCCCCGAGCTGCCGGTGGCCCAATTGGTCCGCCTGACCGGCCTGTTCGGGATCAGCGAGAACCGGGCCCGGGTGGCTCTGAGCCGCATGGTGGCCGGCGGCGAGGCGACCACGGACGGATCGGGGCGCTATCGATTGGCCGGGCACCTGATGGCTCGCCGGTCACGCCAGTCGGCCAGCCGATCCGGCGTGACGACGGACTACGCGGGGCTGTGGCGGTTGGCCGTGGTCACGACGTCTGGGAGCACCGCCGACGTGCGGTCGGAGCGTCGTCGCGCCCTCTCCTACGCCCGGCTGGCGGAACTGCGTGAGGGCGTCTGGATGCGGCCCGACAACCTGGCTGCTCCTCTCACGACGACCAGCGGGCTCGATGGTGATGTCGAGTTCATGTCGGCCCGACCGTCGGACGCCCGTCGGTTGGCGGCGCGGTTGTGGGACCTGGAGGATTGGTCGGCGCGGTCCTTCGCCCTGTTGGACGGGCTCCAGGCCCTCCCTCCGGTCGGGCCCGAGGCGCTGGCACCGGGGTTTGCCCTCTCCGCCGCGGTACTGCGCCACCTGCAGGCCGACCCCTTGCTCCCCGAAGAACTGCAGCCACCCCGGTGGCCGGGACTTCAGTTACGGGCCGCCTACGACGAATGGGACACGCGGTACCGCGGCACCTTGGCGGAGTGGAGCCGGGCCGCCGCCCCATGACTGCAGACGTGTCGTTGTCGGACGGGAGGGGGAGCCAGCGTGGCGGCGGCCGGTCAGGCGGCGTGCGACTGGGAGATCCAGGTTTCGTACATTTCGGCGTAGTGCCCGCCCAGGGCGATCAGCTCGTCGTGTGACCCCTGCTCCAGCAATCGCCCGTCGCCGACCACCACGATGCGATCGGCCCGCATGGCCGTCGACAGACGGTGGGCGATCAGCACGGCCGTCCGTGACTGCAAAAGGACGTCGAGGGCCGCCTCGATCATGGTTTCGGACTGCAGGTCGAGGTTGGACGTGGCCTCGTCCAGCACCAGGACCCGGGGCTGGGCCATGAAGGCCCGGGCCAGGGCGATGAGTTGGCGTTCCCCCGAGGAAAGCGACTGCCCGCGTTCGTGCACGGCGGTATCGAGCCCGTAGGGGAGTCGTTGGATCAATTCGGTCAGCCCCACCGTGTGCACGGCTTCCCATACGGCGTCATCGGGCGCGCCGGGTCGGGCGAATGAGATGTTGTCGCGGATGGTGCCGGCGAAGAGGAACGGTTCTTGGGGCACCACGCCGAGTTGGCTGCGCAACGAGGTCAATGACACGGTGCGGAGGTCGTAGCCGTCGATCATGACCCGGCCGGCGGTGGGGTCGTAGAAGCGAGTGACCAACTTGGCCATGGTCGACTTGCCGGCTCCGGTGGCGCCCACGAAGGCCACGGTCTCTCCGGGCTCGATGAGCAGGTCGATGTCACGCAGCACCGGGACGTCCGGGTCGTAGCCGAAGGACACGTGGTCGAACCGGATCTCGCCGCGGATGGGCGGGAGTTCGATCGCGTCGGCACTCTCCGAGACGGTCGGCTGGCTTTCCATCAGGGTGCGCAACTTGATCACCGACGCCTGACCTTGCTGGTACGAGTTGTACTGCTGCACCAGCAGCTGGATCGGTTGGAAGAAACGGTTTACGTAGAGGAAGAAGGTGACCAACGCGCCCACCTGGAGTTGGTGATGCAGCACCATCTCGCCGCCGACGGCCAGGATCACGACCTGCCCGATCACGCCGAGGAGCTGCGAACCGGGACCGTAGATGCCGTTGAGACGCCCGGTGTAGTTGTTGGCATCGCGGTAGCGACCGACCACGTTGCGGTGGTTCACGACGTTGTGCTGCTGCCGGTTGTGGGCGGTGACGATGCGGACACCCTGCAGGCTCTCGGAGAGATCGGCCAGCACCAGGGCGATGCCGTCACGGACCTTGTCGTAGCCGCGCTCGGAGGCCCGCTTGAACCACACGGACATGATGACCAGCGGGGGGATGACCACCACGATGGTGATGATGGCGAGCCGCACGTTGGTGGTGAACAGGAAGATGGCGATCACCACCATGGTCAGGCCCTGCACGGCGAATTGGGCCAGACCGTCCTGGAGGAGTTGTTGCAGGTTCTCGATGTCACTGGTCATCCGGCTCATGACCACGCCCGCCTTCTCCTCGGTGAAGAAGTCGAGGGAGAGGCGTTGCAGGTGGCGGAAAATGGTGACCCTGAGGTCGTTCATCACCCAGGAGGCGAGGCGGCCGGTCACTCTGACCTGGCCCCACTGGGCCACGGCGGAGACCACGACCGAGAGCAGGTAGAGGACTCCGATCAACACCACAAAACCGAAGTCGTGGTGGCCCGGCTCCATGCCGCCGTCGATGGCGATGCCGGTGAGTTTGGGACCGAGCTGCGTGGCCACGGCGATGATCCCCACCAGCACGACGGCCAGTACCAGCATGCCGGGGTACTCGAGGAGGAGGCCCCTCAGGCTCAGCCGCTCCTTCTCGTGGGCCGAGGCCTGATGGGAGAAGGTGATGTCGGATTCGCCGCGGTCGGGCTCCTCGGCCAACAGCAGGTCGACCCCGGCCTGCAATTCTGGCGGGATGCCCCCGAAGGGCAGCCCGGCCTGCGCCGCCCCGGCGGCGCCCCCGCCGCCCATCGCTGGACCACCACCCATGAACCCCATCAGTGGGCTCCGAGTTCGGCGTCGATGACTTCGATACTGTCCCCGTCCGCCGAGCCGTCGTCCTGGGCGGCCTGGGCCAGGACCTCCGAGTACAGGGGTGTCGAGGCCAACAGTTCGGCGTGGGTGCCGTCGGCCACGATCTGGCCGCCGTCGAGCAGCACGACGCGATCGGCCAAGCTGATGGTGGAGAGCCGGTGGGCCACGATGAGGGTGGTGCGGCCTTCCATCAGGACCCGCAGTGCCCCGTGGATCTGCTGTTCCACCTTGACGTCGATGGCGCTGGTGGCGTCGTCGAGGATCAGGATGGGCGGATTGATCAGCAGGGCCCGGGCGATGGCGATGCGCTGACGCTGCCCCCCCGAGAGGGTGTACCCACGCTCGCCCACCACGGTGTCGTACCCATGGGCCAGATGTTGGATGAACCCGTCGGCCCCGGCCGAGCGGGCGGCGGCCATGATCGCCTCATCGGAGGCGTCGGGGCGCCCATAGGCGATGTTGTCGCGGATGGAGACAGAGAAGAGGAACGGCTCGTCGAGGACGACACCGATGTTGGCCCGCAGGCTGGTGAGGGTGAGGTCTCGGACGTCGTGCCCATCGACCATCACCGCTCCGTCACTGACGTCGTAGAAGCGTGCCACCAGGCGGGCGATGGTCGACTTCCCGCTGCCCGTCCGCCCGACCAGCGCCACGGTCTCGCCGGAGCGCAGGTGGAGGTTGAAGTCGGACAGCACGTCGGGATTGCCGCCGTCTTCGACCGAGCGGGCGACGCGGCTGTCCGAGCCGTAGGCGAAGCGCACGTCCTCGAAGCGGACGTCACCCCGGCTGTCGGTGAGATCGACCGCATCAGGCCGATCGACGATGGTGGCCTGCTCGTCCAGGATCTCGTAGATCCGCTCGGCCGAGGCGGCGGCTCGCTGACCCATCATGATCAGCATGCCGAGCATCATGAACGGGGCCTGCATCATCAAGAGGTAGATGTTGAACTCGAGGATGGCGCCGACCCCCAGCGATCCCTGGATGACCATGTAGCCACCGAAGATCAGGACCAGGACCAGGCCGACCTGCGAGAGGTTCTGGATCAGCGGCGTGAATCGGGCCCGGAGATCGGCATCCTTGATGTAGCCCCACTGCACCTTGTCGGCCGCGCTGGCCAACTGCCGAAGCTGCTGCTCCTCGGCGGCGAAGGACTTCACGACCCGCACGCCGCTGACGTTCTCGTCGACCACCGTGGCCACTTCGGCCAGGCGTGACTGGATGATCCACGACACCGGGAAGAGGTTGTTCCGCATCCTCACGCCGACCCAGTAGATGAAGGGCATGGTCACCATGGCGACGAGAGCGAGCGGGACGCTGATGGTGAGCATGACGCAGAAGGCGACGATGGCGATGGAGCACTGGACCAGGATCATGGGGGCGAACGTCAGGTACATCTGGACCGAGCGGATGTCCGAATTGGCCCTCGAGATCAGCTGCCCCGACTGCACCCGGTCGTAGAACGGGAACGACATCCGGGTGAGGTGTTCATAGATGGAATTGCGCAGGTCGAATTCGATGGCGTAGGCCACTCTGAACAGGTACGTGCGTGAGAAATACCCGGCGATGCCACCGACAATTCCGAGCGCCAGCACCCAGTAGACGTAGTAGTGCAGGGGGACGGTCGCAACTTTCCCCAGGGAGTTGGTCAACGCGTCGTTGAGGACCTGGGGCACGGCCACCTGGAGCAGCAATCCCACGAAGGAAAGGATGAGGGCGATCAGGAACGGGCCCTTGTGCGACGCCACGATCGGGAAGGCCCGCTTCAACCAGGACTTCGAGGTGTCGGGGTCGATCGTCGCGCGAGGTGCCTCGTACTCGGAGGTCACCCCCATGGGGACGTAGGCGGCCACGGGGAGCTGACGGGTCACGTCACCGTCGGCGGATGCGGCCGCCGACGGATGTTCGGTGATGACGCCGTCGACCTTGTCCTCGGTGGTGCTCATGGTGACGTGGCCCGCTGCTGGTGGAAATTGGACAGAGCGTGCCCCCACAGCTCGAGCGAGCCGAGCGCGGCCGCTTCGTCCTCGCTGGGAAGGGTGGCGGCGATCGAGGTGATGTAGGCATCGAGCATGAGGTCCGCTTCGGCCACGATGCGCACCCCGGCGGGAGTCAGGCACAGGGCAATGCGCCGCCGATCGCCCTCCTCCTGCTTGCGTTCGACCAGATCCCGGGCCACCAGCCCGTCGATCAGGGCGGTGACCGAAGGAGGTCGCACGGCCAGGCGGCCGGCCAGCCCGGAGGCGGCATTGGAACCCTCGGCCAGAATCCCCAGGACCCGGTACTGGGGCAGCGTGAGATCGACCTGGGTGAGCGCCACTTCGACTCGCTTCGACAGCCATGCGGCCACCCGGCCGTAGGCGCCCGGGGTGGGTCCGTCACGCCGCGCTCGCGTGGCCCTTCGCGTGGACGTCACAGTGGGGGGAGACACAGACATTTCGACCATCATACAGTTAGAGTCGCTAACTACAGCGCGCGAGCTCCCCACTCCGGGTCGAGTTGGCGCAGAAAAAGGGCGCAACGCTGGGCCTCGTCCACCTCGCCGATCGCCTCGGCCGCCTGTTCCAGGGCGTGCAGGGAACGCAGAAAGCCTCGATTGGACTCATGGCGCCAGCGCACGTAGCCCGAACCGCGCCACCCGGCCGCCCGAAGGGCGTCCAGCCCACGGTGATAGCCGACCCGAGCGAAGGCGTAGCGATCGATGTCGGTGTCGGCCAACTCAGCCAGGGTGGCCCAGGCCTGCAGGCAGCGCGGGTCTTGCGCCGCCACCGCCGAGACGGCGGCCCGCCGTTCGCCCGCCGGCAGGGCCAGCGCCGACTCGAGGGCCTGGGTCAATCCGGGGCTCAGGGGTTCCAGCACGGTCTCGGGACTTCCACTGGTGAAACTCACGGCGTGGTCGGTGGGCATCACGCCATGTTAGGGACGGGCGGGCGCTGATCCCGTCGGCGTCGGCGTCCGTGCCGTGCCGGCGTCGGTGCCATGCGATCGAGAGGCGCAGGAGAGTGCGACGCACGAAGGTGACGCTGGGTCAGGCCGATCCGGTGTCGGTGCGCCGTGACCTGGCCATGCGGTGAAGGGCGTGGGCGGCATGGCGCACTCGCGAGATCCACGGACTCCCGGGGCCATGGAGCTCGTGCATGCGCTCCGTCGAGAGGCCACGGGGAAGAAAAGCGGTTCGTTCATAGATCGACGCCAGAGGTGGGTGGCTCACCAGGGTGCGGCAGAGCCTGTCATGCGCCGGGGGTCGTAGCCGACCAACGGGAGCAGGGACCGCTGCGCCAAAGAGCGAGCGCGCTTGGCACAAGTGCGCGTCCAACGCGGCTTCGGCCGAGACCCTACGGAACGAGGTGCGCACGCGCGGCCAGTCGATCTCATCACCCCGAGGTCCCGCGGCCAGAATCATCAACTCGTGTAGCGCCCGCAGCGGGATCCGGGCCAGGAGGTGGGCCTCATCGTGGAGTTGGGCGTGAGCGATCGAGTGAATGACGGCATCGGTGGAGGACATCAACGGTCCGCGGTCGAGGACCTCCGCTCCGTGCAGCACCGCACCCCATCGACTCACGACCAGCGCGGTGTGCAATTCAATCGAACCGGCGCGCCCGGGTAGCGCCACGGCCGGCAGCTCGTGGTCGGCCGCCGCCGTGTGTCCCGTGGCGAATGGCAGGTATCCCAGCTCGGCCAGACATCGGGACGCTAGTCCCGCGTCGTCCTTCGACACCAGAATGTCGAGATCCCGCATGACCCGATCCGCCGGATCGGGCCACCAGCCGGCCATCAGGGCGTGCAATCCCTTCAGCGGGACGGCGACGATGCCGGCCGAGGCCAGTTGTTCGAGGATCACCGTGCCCTGATCACTCAGGTCGGCCACGCGGAGCCGGTTGGCGTCGTACGCCTGCTGCAGGACCAGCGGTGGGTGGGTCGATCCGGGGGCGAAGTGCGCGACCACCTGGGCCAGCGCATCGGCGGGGAGGGCAGTCCACCAGCCCCGTTCCCGCCCCACGCTCCACAAGGCGGGCAGCAGGTCATGGGCCGCAGCCAGGCGGAGGGCGCCGTCCCATCGGTCGCCGGGCGGTGGTGCGGCGCGCCCGGGAGCCGACCGAAGCGCGGTCGACACGACGCCGAGGTCGGTCACATCGAACTACCCATGAGGATCGCCCGTGCACATTGAACGACTCATGCCACGTACTACCTGTGTCCCCTTTTGTGTCCGCTTCGGGCGATCACCCGCGCCACCGACACTGCCCCTTCGGGCGAGTAGCGCGCCAGACCGCAGCGAATCCGAGTTCTACGCGGGTGGGCTGGGGGTGGTGGTCGTCGTGGTGGTCGTCGTGGTCGGAGGAGCAGTGGTCGTGGTCGTCGTCGTGGTCGTGGCCGGCGCGACCGTGGTCGTGGCTGCGGTCGTGGTCGTCGTGGTGCCCGAGGCATTGGCCGTCTGAGCGTACGCCGCTTGGACGCCGCCGACACCGAAGGTGGTGACCACCGGCACGGCGAAACCCACCGCGGCCATCTTCTTTAAAAACGCTCGCCGGTCATCGCCGGTCGACTCGGTT
>DASZJQ010000145.1:0-5117 GCA_035947875.1 Acidimicrobiales bacterium | reverse complement strand
GCTCCCCGCCTCGTCGATGAGGTCGATGGCCTTGTCCGGGAGGAACCGGTCGGACAGGTAGCGGTCGGCCAGGTTGGCCGCGGCCACCAGGGCCTGGTCGGTGATGCTCACCGCGTGGTGCGACTCGTAGCGGTCGCGCAGACCCTTCAAGATGTCGATGGTCAGGGCCACGGTCGGCTGGTCCACCTTGACCGGCTGGAACCGGCGCTCGAGGGCCGCGTCCTTCTCGAGGTGCTTGCGGTACTCGTCGATGGTGGTGGCACCGACGGTCTGCAGCTCGCCCCGAGCCAGCATCGGCTTGAGGATCGATGCCGCGTCGATGGCGCCCTCGGCCGCTCCGGCTCCGACCAGCGTGTGGATCTCATCGATGAACAAGACGATGTCACCGCGGGTCCGGATCTCCTTGAGCACCTTCTTCAACCGCTCCTCGAAGTCACCGCGGTAGCGGCTCCCGGCCACCAGAGCGCCGAGGTCCAGCGTGTAGAGCTGCTTGCCGGTCAGCGTCTCGGGAACCTCGTTGGCCACGATGCGCTGGGCCAGGCCCTCCACGATGGCCGTCTTGCCGACCCCGGGCTCGCCGATGAGCACGGGGTTGTTCTTGGTACGGCGCGACAGGACCTGCATGACCCGTTCGATCTCTTTTTCTCGACCGATGACGGGATCGAGCTTGCCGTCGCGCGCCAGCTGCGTGAGGTTTCGACCGAACTGGTCGAGCACCGGCGAACCCGAGGGGTTGTCGCCCGACGCCGCACCCTGGCTGGCACCGACCGACTCCTTGCCCTGGTTGCCCGACATCAGTTGGATGACTTGCTGGCGCACCCGGCCCAGATCGGCCCCGAGGCTGACCAGAACGGTGGCGGCCACGCCCTCGCCTTCGCGGACGAGTCCGAGGAGCATGTGCTCGGTGCCGATGTAGCTGTGCCCCAACTGCAACGCTTCGCGCAAGGAGAGCTCCAGCACCTTCTTGGCGCGTGGCGTGAACGGTGGGGAGCCGCTGGGGGCCGTGCCGGCCACACCCATCGTCTCTTCGACTTTCTCGCGGACTGCCTCCAGCGAAATGCCGAGAGACTCGAGCGCTTTGGCCGCGACGCCCTCGCCCTCGTGGATCAATCCGAGCAGGATGTGCTCGGTCCCGATGAAACTGTGGTTCAGTAGGCGCGCTTCCTCCTGCGCCAACACCAACACCCTCCGTGCCCGGTCGGTGAAGCGTTCGAACACCCTGACCGCCTCTCTATCTCTATTGCCCGGTCTTCAGTGTACCTGCGACCCCCCTGCCGACAGGCGGCACTCACCAAGAGGAACCGCCGGGGGCCGGCGTTCCTGCGCCTCCTCCTGGGGATTCACGCACCCGTCCCAGCCCGCCGGGGTGTCGCTCCGGTTCGGTCGTCGCCTATCCTCACGGGGAGTGAACGCCTCGGAGGCCCTGGGCCTGCCCCGCTTGCCTGAGGGCCTGGAACGGCTCGAGCCCCTGCTCACCGCCTCGGTCGTGACCGGTGACACCTTCCTCGATGACGTCACCACCCACCTGATCGCCGCCGGCGGCAAGCGCCTCCGCCCGCTCCTGGCCCTGGCCGCCGCCACCGCTGGACGGCGTGATGCCACAGACGATGAGCTCCTGGGCGGCGTGGCGGTCGAATTGGTCCATTTGGCCTCGCTCTACCACGACGACGTCCTGGATGAGGCGACCGTCCGCCGCAATGTCGAGAGCGTCAACAGCCGTTTCGGCAATCTGGTGGCCATCGTGGCGGGTGACTACCTGCTGGCCCGTTCGGCCGCCATCGCCGCCGGGCTGGGGACCGAGATCGCCAAATTGTTGGCCGACACCTTGGGCAAGCTCTGCCAGGGCCAGGTCTCCGAAGTTCGGTCCGCCTTCCAGACCGACCGCAGCCGGGAGAGCTACACCGCGGCCATCGCCGGGAAGACGGCGGCGCTGACCGCCACCTCCTGCCGCATCGGCGCGTTGACCGGGTCGCTGCCCGGCGGCGAGGTGGAGGCGCTGACCGAGTACGGCCACTGCTTCGGCATGGTCTTCCAGATTCGCGACGACATCCTCGACATCACGGCCACGGAAAGTGAATTGCTCAAGCCGACGGGCCAGGACCTGGCCGAAGGGATCTACACCCTGCCGGCGCTGGTGGCGCTGGCCGATCCCGACTCCGGCCCGAATCTCCGATCGCTCTTGGGCAAACCACTGGACCAACCCGAACGCGACAAGGCCTGCAGCATCGTGGCCGGATCCACCGGCATTCCCGTGGCCGTCGAAGAAGCCCGACGCTACGTCGAGCGCGCCAGAGCCGCCACGGCGGGTGTCGGCGTGCCCGAACTCCGTGACGGCCTGGCTCGGCTGGCCACCGAACTGCTCAGCGACCTGCCTGCTTGACTGCTGACTGCTTGACTGCTGACTGCCCGCTCGAAGCGTGAGCTCCTAGCTGGCGCTGCTGGCGGTGCCGCAGGCGGCCGAGATGCGGGCCAGGAGGTTGGTGCCCTTGGCCTCGAGCTTCTGCACCCGGGTGATGCGATTGCCGATGCGGGTGGCCAGCTTGGTGTTCCCGGCCGACGTGGCGGTGGCCTCACGAGCCTGCGCCTTGGTCACCCATGCCGCGGCCTTGGCCTCTCGGGCGTTGATCTTGGGCACGCGGGCCAGGGCCTTGGTGCAATCGACCTTGTGCGTGGTCGGCGAGGGCGTGCTCGGCGTGCTCGGCGTGGTCGCCGACGCGATCCCGACGGCACCCAGGGCCATCGTCCCCGACAGTGCGCCTATGGCGACGAGTTTGCGAAACATGCTGTTCTCCTTCATATGATCCCGATACCGGCGCCCCTCCGTGGGACGCCCCTGTTCAGGTTCCACAATGACGGGCAAATGTGAGGGAGGTATGAGCGAGGTGTGAGGGGATCGCTCTACCTTCAGGCCTCGGGGTCCGGGGTCCGGGCTCGTTCGGGGCGGAGCGTCGGGAAGGCGATGACCTCGCGGATATTGGCCACGTCCCCCAGCAACATCAGCAAGCGGTCGATACCCAGGCCGAACCCGGACGTGGGGGGCAGCCCGTACTCGAGCGCCCGCAGGTACTCCTCGTCGACCAGCGACGCCTCATCGTCGCCGGCCGCATGTTTGGCCGCCTGCTCGGTGAATCGGGACCGCTGGTCGTCGGGATCGATGAGCTCGGTGAACCCGTTGCCGAGCTCCCGCCCGGCGACGACCGGCTCGTAGCGCTCGACCAGGTCGGGTCCGTCCCGGTGACGACGGGCCAGGGGCGAGACCTCGGCCGGATAGTCGATGACGAAGACCGGGCCCCACAGCTCGGCCTCCGTCGTCTTCTCGTAAATCTCGAGCAGGATCTTCCCCGGGCCCCAGCCCGCTTCGACCTCGATCCCCGCCTCGGTGGCCACCTGGACCAGCTCCTGGCGCGGCGTGCGGACGTGGAGCGTGAACCCGGTCGCTTCGGCCACCAGTTCGGACATGGTGGCCCGGCGCCATGGCGGGGTGAGGTCGAGCTCCCGGCCGCCGTAGGAAATGACCGTGGTGCCCAGGAAGTCCCGCGCCGCACCGGCCACCAGCTCTTCGAAGACGACCATGGTGTCGGTGTAGTCGGCGTAGGCCTGATAGAGCTCGAGCGTCGTGAACTCGGGGTTGTGCCGGGGCGAGACTCCCTCGTTGCGAAAGCTGCGGCCGATCTCGAACACCTTGTCGAAGCCGCCGACGACCAGTCGCTTCAGGTACAGCTCGGGGGCGACCCGCAGATAGAAATCGGTGTCGAAGGTGTTGTGATGCGTGACGAACGGGCGCGCCGTGGCACCGCCGGCGATGGGATGGAGGATCGGCGTCTCCACCTCGACAAAGCCCTGCGCCCACAGCCGCTGCCGCATGCCTTGGACCACATTGCTGCGCAGCATCAGCAACTGGCGACTGCGGTCGTTGGCCCACAGATCGACCTCGCGCTGGCGGTAGCGGGTCTCAACATCGGCCACGCCGCTCCACTTGTTGCCGAAGGAGCGGCGGGCGGCGGCCAAGAGCACCCACTCGGTCACCTTGACCGAGAGCTCGCCCCGCTTGGTACGCACTACCTCGCCCTGGGCCCCGATCCAATCGCCCAGGTTGAGGCGGACGAACGCGTCGAATTCGGCCGTCTGCGAGGCCAGCGCGAAGAGCTGGATCGAGCCGCTGGCGTCGCGCAACTCGCCGAAGGCCACCTTCCCCTGGGGGCGCAACAGCATGATTCGGCCGGCCACCGCGACGCCGACCCCGGACTCGTCGCCGGGCTCAAGGCTCGACCACGTCTCGACCACCTCGGCGGCCTGATGCGTCCGGTCGAATCGGTACGGTACGTCCGACGCGGACTCGGACTCGGACGCGGACTCGGTTGGGCGCTCGGACTCGGGTTCCAGATCGGGATCGGGCTCGGGGTCGCTCACGAGCCGTTGCTCGAGACATTGCGCTCATAGACGATCCGGAGTCCGTGCAGGGTCAGCCAGGGTTCCACATGCTCAATGGTGTCCGAGTGCGGCGCGATCAGCGAACTGAGACCACCCGTGGCCACCACGACGGAAGGACCGAGCTCCTCCATGAACCGGCGGGCCAAGCCGTCGACCTGCGCCGCGAAGCCGTAGAGGGTGCCCGATTCGATCGACTCGGCGCTGGAGCGCCCGATCACGCTCCGGGGCTCGACCAGCTCCACCCTCCGCAGTGCCGCCGCATGCTGGTAGAGCGCCTCGAGGCTGATGGCCACGCCCGGGGTGATGGCGCCGCCCAGATACTCGCCGGACTCACTGATGGCTTCGACCGTCGTGGCCGTGCCCATGTCGACGACGACACACGGGCCGCCGTAGAGGTCATACGCCCCGACGGCGTTGGCGATGCGATCGGCGCCGACTTCCTTCGGGTTGTCGTAGAGGATCGGCATCCCGCTCTTGGTGCCGGGGCCCAACACGACGTGGGGCACCTGGCCGAACCATCGCGTGGCCATCTGGCGCAGCTCACCGGTCACATGGGGCACCGAGGAACTGACCGCGATGCCGGTGACCGAGGTGGCGATGTCGAGCCCTTCGAGATCGAGCAGCTGCGTCAGCAACACCGCGTGCTCGTCGGGGGTCCGGGTGGGGACGGTGGAAAGCCGCCAGTG
>DASZJQ010000144.1:0-3014 GCA_035947875.1 Acidimicrobiales bacterium | reverse complement strand
CGGTGCGGCCGTGGCCCACCTGGCTGGTGAACAGCCCGGACAGCCCGTCGAAGTAGCGCTTGCCGTGCTGGTCGTAGACCCACACGCCCTCGCCCCGCACGACGACCGGGATCTGATGCCCGGGCTCCGCCGACAGGCGGGTGAAGTGCATCCAGAGGTGGCGGTGGGCGCTCTCTTGCAGGGCCTCATTGGACAGACTGGTCATCTGGTCCCCCAGGCATAGGTCTGTTTGGTCAACTTCAGGTACATGAAGGTCTCGGTGTCCCGGACACCGGGAATCTGGCGGATCACGCCGTTGAGGAGCTCGAGGAGAGTGTCCTCGTCTTCGCACACCAGCTCCACCAGGATGTCGAAGGAGCCGGTGCACATCACCACGTAGTCGATGTCCGGCACCGCCGACAGGCGGTCGGCCACCGTGCGCGCATCCCCGTCGGCCCTGATGCCGACCATGGCCTGGCTGTGGAAGCCCACCTGGAGGGGATCCGTCACGGCCACGATCTGCATGATCCCGGCGTCGCGCATCCGCTGCACACGTTGGCGCACCGCGGCCTCCGAGAGGCCCACCGCGGTGGCGATGGATCCGTAGGTACGACGGCCGTCCTGTTGGAGTTGCTCGACGATGGCCTTGTTCACGTCGTCGAGCATGCTGTTGGCGGACGGCGACGGGGCAGACGGGCCCGAGGCCGACCGCCCAGTCCCCGGGTCCGGGCTGCGCCCGCGCGCCTGTCTGGGATCAGTCATACACGCTCCGTTATATCAGTTAGAGCGGAATCTGTGCCAAAATTCAATCGATTTCGCAGCTGAAGGGAAGAACGTCCCAGAAAACGCTTGTCTGGCGTCGATTCTTCGGCCACTATGACCTACCAGACAGTCGTGGAGACATGGTCGAGGCGCCCTCGGGTGGCAATCCGGGTGGTGGTTCGAGTTCCCTGGGGAGGGTCCGTGAGCAGTCAGAAGTCGGAGCGGGGAACGGGACGGCGGACCCTGTCGAACTTCGTCGGGGGCAAGTACGTAGAGGCCGAGGGTGGATCCATGTCCGCGCTGGTCGATCCCAGCACCGGCGAGGAGTACCTCGAGGCCCCGGTGTCCGGGCCCGAGGACGTGGACCTGGCCATGGCGGCGGCCGCGGCGGCATTCCCCGAATGGCGTGAGGCCACGCCCTCCGAGCGCAGCCTGGCCCTCTTCCGCATCGCCGACGCGTTCGAGGCCAGGGGGGAGGACCTGGTGCGGGTCGAGAGCGAGAACACCGGCAAGCCGATCGCCGTGACCATGGCCGAGGAGCTGCCCCAACTGGTCGATCAGGTCCGTTTCTTCGCCACCGCCGCCCGCCATCTCGAGGGCAAGTCGGCAGGCGAGTACATGAAGGACCACACCTCGTTCATCCGGCGGGAGCCGATCGGCGTGTGCGCGGCGGTAACGCCGTGGAACTACCCGTTGATGATGGCGGTGTGGAAATGGGCCCCGGCCTTGGCCGCCGGCAACACCATGGTGCTCAAGCCGTCGGACACCACTCCGGCCTCGTCCCTGCTCATGGCCGAGATCATGTCGGAGTACCTGCCGGCCGGCGCCCTCAACGTGATCTGCGGGGACCGCGACACCGGACGGTTGTTGGTCGAGCACCCCACCCCGGCCATGGTGTCGATCACCGGGAGCGTACGGGCCGGCATGGAGGTGGCCGGTGCGGCGGCGGCCGGCGTCAAGCGAGTCCATCTCGAACTGGGCGGGAAGGCACCGGTGGTGGTGTTCGACGACGCCGACATCGCCTCGGCGGCCGAGGGCATCGCCATCGCCGGGTACTTCAACGCCGGGCAGGACTGCACCGCGGCCACCCGCGTGCTGGCCGGGCCCCGCGTCCACGACGATCTGGTGAGCGCGCTGGCCGAGCAGGCCCGGGCGCAGAAGGTCGGGGGCCTCGATGTGGCGGACGCCGACTTCGGCCCCCTCAACAGCGCGGCGCAGCTGACCCGGCTGACCGGGTTCTTCGAGCGGCTCCCCAAGCACGCCGAGGTGGTCACCGGCGGCACATCGGTGGGCACCCGTGGCTTCTGCTTCGCACCGACCGTGGTGGCCGGCGTCGCCCAGGATGATGAAGTCGTCCAAGAAGAGATGTTCGGGCCGGCCATCACCGTCCAGCAGTACTCCGACGAGGACCAGGCCATCGCCTGGGCCAACGGTGTGCGCTACGGGCTGGCCTCCAGCGTGTGGACCCGCGACCATGCCCGGGCCATGCGCATGTCCAAGGCCCTCGACTTCGGTGCCGTGTGGATCAACACCCACATCCCCATCGTGGCGGAGATGCCCCACGGAGGCTTCAAGCAGTCGGGCTACGGGAAGGACCTGTCGTCCTACGGATTCGAGGACTACACCCGCATCAAACACGTCATGAGCTATATCGGGCGCTGAAGGAGCACCCGGGCGAGGCGCACGTCGCAACCAGTCATCGACCGTTCCAATCCAGAGCAAGGGGAGAGCAATGAGCACGGACGTCATCGACAGCGGAGGCACTCCACCCGAGGTGCCCGGGCCGTTCGGGGCCCCCGTCCCCACGAGTGAGGCGCCGGCGACGCTGCGGGCCAACACCCTCAACCTGTTCGACTCGACCGTGATCGCCGTGTCCTCGGTGGCGCCGGCCTACACCCTGGCCGCCACCATGGCCGTGCTCTTCCTCACGGTCGGCATCGGCACCGCCGGTCCGGCGATCATCTGGATCTCCTTCGTCCCGGTGCTGTTCATCGCCATCTCCTACTTCCACCTCAACCGCCGCGATCCGGACTGCGGGGCCTCGTACGCCTGGTTGTCCAAACTGGTGCATCCGGTGGTGGGCTGGTTCAACGGTTGGGTGCAGGTGGCGACCAGCATCCTGTTCTGCGTGTCGGCACCCATCGTGGCCGGCCAGTACACCCTGCAGTTGTTCAACGAGTGGGGCTGGATCTCCGCTTCGACGGCCAGCTCGGTCGGCACTGCGGCGGTGGCCGCCGCGTTCTGGTTGGCCCTGATCACCTTCATCTGCATCT
>DASZJQ010000143.1:0-40472 GCA_035947875.1 Acidimicrobiales bacterium | reverse complement strand
AGTCATCCCCACGCAGGCGGACGATGACGTCGTCGACCTTGCCGACACCCTCACCGGTCGGCGAGAGCAACTGGCGGCCCAAGAGTCCGGACAGATGCACGGGGACAGCGTAGCTAGTGGCGTCGATGCCGCCGCTTCCACAGTGACGTTTCGGCGAACCGGCCGGCCGGCTGGCCAAGAGGTTCAGTCCACCGTTGGTGTATCGCTCCGAGATGGCACCGGCAGATTCGGGCCGGACTCCGGATTCACTCCACCAGAGGCAGCCGTTGCCGGCGGCCGAGAACGATCCTGTGCGCCGGGGTCGGCGGCCTACGGCCCACGGCCTGGCGGGTGGCTTCGCAGGTCGGTGGCCGGGGGGTGACCGGGTGGCCATGCGTGACCCGTTGGCAGGGCGGCCGTCGTCTTTGTGTCTGGGGCTGCATCGAGCTGGTTCGGCCCGTCGTGGGTGCAGTTCTGGGGCACGGACGAGGTAGCCGCTTGCGCCGGAGCAGGGGGTTCGGGGAGGCTATGGGGCCATGGCTGGTCCTCCCGGAACACTTAGTGCCTAAATCTCCGCGCCAGAAGTGGATCGAAACGAAGGAGTCCTGGGAGCGCTCTCGCCACATCGAGGTGCCTGCCGCGATCCCGGCAGCACCCCCTCGACCAGGTGGTTTGCGGATCGCCTTCCTGATTTATCGCGGCAACCCCCGTTGTGGTGGCCAGGGGGTGTACACCCGTCACCTGACCCGCGAACTGGTTGCGCTGGGACATTCGGTCGAGGTGTTCGCAGGGGCGCCCTGGCCCGAGCTCGATCCCGGAGTCGGCTTCACCCCCGTCGGCGGCCTCGACCTCTACCGTGATCCGGACCCGTTCCGGGTGCCGCACCCTCGGGAGTTCAAGAGCCGGGAGGACTGGGTTGAATTCGGCATCATGTGCACCGCCGGATTCGGCGAGCCGCTGGCCTATTCGCGGCGGGCTCGGCAGATCTTGGCCGATCGCCGCGGAGACTTTGATGTCGTGCATGACAACCAGTGCCTCGGTACCGGCATGCTCGGTATGGTCGAGGACGGTTGGCCGCTCTTGACGACCTTGCACCATCCGATCACGGTGGACCGCCAGCTGGCTCTGTCGCACACGACCAACCCGTGGCAACGATTCACCACCCAGCGCTGGTTCGGATTCCTCGGCATGCAGGTCAGGGTGGCGCGAGCGCTCCCGGCTGTGCTCACGGTGTCGCAGTCGTCTCGCCGCGACATCGCCGCGCAGATGCAAGTGAGGCCCGAGAGGATGACGGTCGTTCCGGTCGGGGTCGATCCCACCGTCTTCCGGCCCCGTGACGACGTGACGCCGAAGCCGGGCCGGGTCATGGTCACCTCGTCGAGCGACGTCCCGATGAAGGGCCTGGTCCCGCTGCTCGAGGCCGTGGCCAAACTACGAACCGAACGAGACGTGCAGCTGACGGTCATCGGCCGGCCCCGCGAGGGTGGACGGGTGGACAAGGCAATCGCGCGCCTTGGCCTTTCCGATGCTGTGCATTGCGTCAGTGGGATCAGCGACGACGCCCTGGCGCGCCTCTATGGCGAAGCGGAAGTCGCGGTGGTGCCCTCGCTCTATGAGGGCTTCTCCCTGCCGGCCATCGAAGCCATGTCGTGTGGGGTGGCGGTGGTGGCCACGACCGGAGGTGCGCTGCCCGAGGTGGTCGGCACCGACGGCGAGACCGGACTGCTGGTCGCCCCCGACGATCCGAGCGCCTTGGCCGGTGCCATCGCTCGTCTCCTCGACGACCCCGAGCTGCGGGCCAGGTTGGGGGCGGCGGGGCGGGAGCGGGTGATCAGCCGCTTCACCTGGCAAGTGACCGCGGCCGGGACGGCGGCCTGCTACGAGGCCGTGTTGGAAGGAAGGCCGCTCCCGGGCGCGCCGCTCATCGCGCCGTTGCCAATGGAATCAGATGAACCGAAGAGGGAAGCAGTATGTTGACGGTTGACTACGACAAGCTCGGCGTGCAGCCGGGAGATCACCTGCTCGATCTCGGGTGCGGTTTCGGACGCCACGCCTTCGAGGCAGCTCGACGTGGTGCCGAGGTGGTGGCGCTCGATGCGGGGCCCGAGGAAGTGGCCCAGGTGCGCGGCACGTTCGCCGCCATGGTGGAGGCGGGGGAGCTGCCTGCCGATCATCCGGCCACCGCCGTGCAGGGCGATGCCCTAGCGCTGCCGTTCCCCGATGGCAGATTCGATCGCGTCATCGCCTCGGAGGTCCTTGAGCACATTCCCGATGATGTGGCTGCGATGAGCGAGTTGTCTCGCGTCCTCCGGCCGGGGGGCACCATGGCGGTGACCGTCCCCCGCTGTGGACCCGAGGCCATCAATTGGGCACTGTCCGACGAGTACCACGACACGCCGGGCGGCCACGTGCGGATCTACCGACGCTCGACCCTCGAGCGTCGGTTGGGCTCGGCCGGACTGCAGCCCACCGGATTCCATCACGCCCACGGGCTCCATTCGCCGTATTGGTGGCTGCGCTGCCTCGTTGGACCGAGCAATGACCACAACCCGGCGGTGGAGGCATACCACAAGGTCCTGGTGTGGGATATCGTCAAGGCCCCCTTGGTGACCCGGGCCGCCGATCGCCTCTTGAATCCATTGATCGGCAAGAGCCTGGTGCTCTACCTGGCCAAGCCCCTCCAGGCCGCCGACCTGTCCGATGCCAAGCCCAATCTCCCTCGCGGCGTGCCGGGACGACGCGGGCCGACCACGCCAAAGCAAGGTGCAGCAGCATGACCACCGAAGAAGTCCGCATCCATGAGGGCACGATCCCGGCCGTCCCGGGCGTGCTCACCGCGTCCGATGTGCTGGCCACCGCCCATGCCATTGCCGACCTGCAACGGAGTGACGGGATGATCCCATGGTTTCGCGGTGGCCACTGCGATCCCTGGAACCACGTCGAAGGAGCGATGGCGCTCACCGCGTGTGGCCTGGTCGAAGAAGCCATGAGCGCGTACCGCTGGTTGGCCGACCGACAACTCCCCGATGGCAGTTGGTTCAATTACTACCTGGGATCCGGCGTCAAGGACCAGCGACTCGACACCAACGTCTGCGCCTACCTGGCCGCCGGCGCATGGCACCACCACCTGATCACCGGCGACGTCGAGTTCCTGGGTGAGCTATGGCCGGCCATTGAGGGCGGCATCGACTTCATCCTCCGTCATCAGCAGCCGGACGGGTCGGTGCGATGGTCACTCGATTCCGCCGGGCGCCCCGAGCAGTACGCCCTCTTGACCGGCTCGTCGTCCATCTACCACTCACTGCGTTGCGCCGTCGCCGTGGCCGAATGCCTGGCCAAGGATCGGCCGGACTGGGAGTTGGCGGCCGGTCGCCTCGGTCATGCGGTGGCACACCATCCCGTTGCCTTCGCTCCCAAAGTCGAGTTCGCCATGGACTGGTACTACCCGATGCTGTCGGGGGCCCTCGATGATGAAGCCGGCCGCCGCCGCCTGGCCGATGGATGGTCCACCTTTGTCATGGAAGGGCTAGGCGTGCGGTGCGTCTCCACGAACAATTGGGTCACGGCCGCCGAGACGGCGGAATGCGTCCTGGCCCTCGACGGCCTCGGTATGGACCGCCACGCGCGCGACCTCTTCGTGGCCGGACAGAATCTTCGCCTCCCCGACGGTTCCTACTGGACCGGCATGGTCTACCCCGAGGAGGTCACGTTCCCCGAGAACGAGCGGACGACCTACACCTTTGCCGCCATGATCCTGGCGGCCGACGCCCTCTCGAGCACCACGCCGGCCGCCGGCCTCTTCCGGGGCGAATGCCTGCCTGCCGCACTGGACCTGGCCGAGCCGCACTGCAGCGGGGACGCGGCCATGGGCTGCACGGCCGGCTGGCGTCCCTGACCACCAACCTCGGCCCTTGGGGATGGCGACGGGTGCCGGTAGGGTCATCGTGGACACGATCAGCGGGCTAACGAAGCCCTCGGATCCGAGCGCCGCATTCGCTGCGCCACCGACGCGACGAGGCGATTGATCGTCCTCCCGCGGGGCGGCCGCGAAGGAGCGCGCGCTTGGATCACCAGATGACGACGTGGGTCTGAGCGAGAGGAGGGCGAGATGACGGAGACCGGATCACGTGCGGTGCGCTTCGATCACTACGGTGGCCGGGAGGTTCTCTACGTCACCGACGTGCCAACGCCAACACCGGCGGCGGGAGAGGTAGTCGTCGCGGTCAAGGCCGCGGGCATCAATCCGGGCGAAGCCGCGATCCGCTCCGGCGCGCTCGCCGAGCGATTCCCGGCGACGTTTCCCTCGGGCCAGGGCAGCGATCTGGCCGGAGTGGTGACCGCTCTCGGCGAAGGTGCCGATGGCTTCGCGGTGGGCGACGAGGTACTGGGTTTCTCCTGGCGACGCTCCAGTCACGCCACTCATGTCTCCGTTCCGGTGACCCAACTGATCCTCAAGCCAGCGGGACTGAGCTGGGAGGTCGCGGGCGCTCTGTACGTGGTCGGGTGCACGGCCTATGCCGCAGTGCGCGCCGTCGACGCCAAAGAGGGAGACACCGTCGCCGTGTCGGCAGCGGCCGGCGGTGTCGGGACCGTCGTCGTGCAACTCCTGGGCCTCCGGGGTGCGCAGGTCCTCGGTATCGCGTCACCGGCCAACGCGGGATGGCTCAGCTCGCACGGCGCCGTCCCCATTGCCTACGGTGACGGACTGGCAGAGCGCCTGCGGGCGGCGGTGCCCGACGGCATCGATGCCTTCATTGATCTCTTCGGGCCGGACTACGTCCAGCTGGCGGCCGATCTGGGCATCCCCCGCGATCGCATCGAGACGATCACCTCGCCCGACAAGGCGGCGGAACTTGGAACGAAGGCCGAGGGCAGCGTGAGTGCCTCCACCGCCGAGGTCCTCACCGAAATGGCCGGCCTCGTGGCGTCGGGCGCAATCGAGATTCCTATCGCCGCGACCTATCCGCTGGAGCGGGTGGTCGATGCCTTTGCCGAGCTCGAACAGCGCCACACACGGGGGAAAATCGTGCTCATTCCTTGACGACCGATCGGAAGGCACCCGACCGCCGGCCGACGCCGCGTGTCATCGGTGGTGGCCGAGCCACCCCAGGCCCTCGAGCAGCAGAGTGGTGCTGGCACGAGGCTGACTCAGAGGCTGACCACCTTGGCTTCGGCCCTGATCCGCCTCACACTGGCACCGGTACGAGCAAAGGAGGGAACGGCCCGACATGACGGAGAAGTCGCGTCGATATTTGCTTGCGTTGTGGGAGGGTGGGGGCAATATCCCACCCGAGCTGGGCGTGGCCCGGCGACTGATCGCCCGGGGTCACCAGGTGCACGTGCTGGGCGATCCGACCATCAAAGTTGCGGCCGAAGCCGGTGGCTGCTCGTTCTCGCCCTGGCGCCGCGGACCGCACCGTAACAGCCTCGATCCGTCCGAGGACCCTCTCAAGGACTGGGAGACCAAAAACCCCCTGGTCATGCTGCGGCGAGCACGTGATCGGTTCATCGCCGGACCGGCAGCCGAGTTTGCCGCCGACACCGCCGACACGATCGATGCCTTCGCGCCGGACGCCGTCGTGGCCGATGCCTTTCTCTTCGGGTCGATCATCGCCGCCCAGGGATCGGCGCTGCCCGTCGCGCTGCTCGTGCCGAACATCTGGATGTTGCCCTCCCGCGGCACACCGCCGATCGGGCCCGGATTTGCGCCGGCCAAGACGGTGCTCGGTCGTAGCCGCGACGCGGCGATGGTGGCGCTAGTGAATCGTTTGTTCCGGGCCGGGCTGCCACCCGTCAACTCGGCCCGATCGGAATACGGGTTGGCCCCGCTGTCGTCCTTCTACGAGCAGGCCCTGGGCGTTGAGCGCATCCTGGTGTTGTCCAGCCCGGCCTTCGATTACGCCGCTTCCTCGGTACCGGCCAACGTGCACTATGTCGGTCCGATCCTCGATGACCCGGAATGGGCCCAACCGTGGATATCACCGTGGGCCGACGCTGACGAGCGGCCACTGGTGCTGGTCGGCTTCAGTTCCACCTACCAGAACCAGGGACCGCTCCTGCGGCGGGTCATCGCGGCACTCTCCACGCTGCCGGTGCGCGCCGTCGTGACGGTGGGTCAGATGCTCGAGCCCGACGAGGTCACCTCGACCGACAATGTCGTCGTCGTCGGGACAGCTCCACACCGTGAGATTCTCGCTCGGGCCTCGCTTGCCGTGTCGCACTGTGGGCACGGCACGACGATGAAGACCCTGGCGGCGGGGGTGCCCATGGTCTGCACCCGATGGGCCGCGACCAGAACGACACCGCGGCTCGGGTGGTGTACCACGGAGCCGGGGTCCGGTTGCCGCGCCGCGCTTCGGCACCCAGAATCCGCAGGGCGGTGCAGCGGGCGCTCGGCGACGACCGCCTCCGCGCCAATGCGGCGCGGATGGCTTCGGCCATCGCCGACCAGGGTTCGACCGCTGACCTCGTCACCGAACTTGAGTCGTTGGTGCCGTAGGGGCGGCCAGAGCAGGTCGGATCCGAGCGGCGGCCGCGGGCGGAGGGAGTGAGGGGACCGGGTTGCTCCGGTGCGAGGCCTCCGGTGCGAGGGCTACCGCGGTCCGTGTTCTGCCGCCTCCGCAGCCGGTGCCACCCGGCGCAGCACGCGCAGACTCCCGCTCTCGCCGTCCTCAATGAATTCCCCCGAGGCCAGCGCGGCACAGAAGAGCTCATAGGGCGGACGCCCGCCGTCGGCCGGGTCGGGGAAGACGTCGTGGATGGCCAACCACCCGCCGAGGGCCACCCGCGGGGCCCAACCCCGATAGTCGGCCCAGGCCGGCTCGCCGCCGTGGCCGCCGTCAATGAAGCAGAAGGCCAACGGTTGCCGCCAACGGGCCGCCACCGTCGATGAGTCGCCGACGACCCCTACCACCGACCGTTCCAGGTCCGCGTGGCCCACGGCGCGCCGCCAGTGCAACAGGGTGTCAATCTGGTCCAGTCCGGGGTCCACCAGGTCAGCCTCGTGGTGCTCCCAACCGGGCTGATTTTCCTCTGAACCGCGATGGTGGTCGATGGAGAACAGCACGGCTCCGGTCGCTTCGGCCGCGCCGCCGAGGTAGAGCGCCGACTTTCCGCACCAGGCTCCGATCTCGACAAACGTGGCCGGAACGGCGTCAACCAACGGTGCCCGACCGGCCCGCAAGGCAGCACGCACCAGGGCCTCGCCCTCGTCGTCCGGCATGAAGCCGCGCGTCCGGCGGGCCACGTTGATCACTGATTTCAGCCGGTCAGACTGGAGCGCGACGTCAGAGGGGAGCGTGTTGGTCATCGGAATCAGGAACGGCGAGATGCTTCGACTGCGGCCACCGCGGCCCGACACGTCTCCGCCAGCCGATCACGCTCGCGTGCGGCGAAGGCGACCTGTACGCCGAGGCGTTCGATCGACTGGGACACCCGTCGGGGTCCCGAGGCCAACGGATGATCGACCAGGAATTGCACCACCCCTCGCGCGAAGTCGGCGTCGCCGCAGAAGGCCGGAATGGGCTCGACCAGGCGCGAGTGGACGTTCTTGGGAAAACGCTGCAGCATCTCGTCCCACTCCTCGGTCATCCGCCTCCAGATGGCCTGCCCGGCCACCGGGTTGGCGAGCAATCCCGCAATGACGAAGTACCCGTTCTGGCTCCGGACCTCGGTCATGGCCAAGTCGAACGACCGCTCGGCCAACGCGATATCGGGGAACGTCGAGAGCGCTTGGAGGGCGCGCACCTCTTCCTGCGGCGTGGCCGCCGTGCGGTACCGGGCCAAGACCGCGTCGTAGTCACCTGGCCTCATGAGCCGGGCCACGACGGCCAGGGTGGCCGACTCGACGTCGGCCGGTATCGGATCGCCCTCCCCACCGCCGAGGGGGGAGTCGTCGAATCGCGCCGCGGCTTCCGCGCGCACGGTGGGATCAGCCCCGACGGTACCCAAGATGTTGATCGTCAAGGCACGCAGCGTCGGGGTGCGGTCCCCCTCACCGGCCCGGGACTCAAAGCCCAGGGCGTCGAATTGGGGCACGAAGAGGGCGCCGACGGCCTGGCGCAGCGAGGCGAGGTCCGCCTCGGCGGCGAAGCGGTTGCTGATCTGCAGCGCGGCGGCCACCGGGGCCCAGGGGGTCGGATCGGGCTCGAGGCCCAGGCGGGCGGCCAAACTCAGGAAGTCCTGGAGGGTGGAGTGCCCGGCCAGTGTGGCGGCCCACGTGTCCGCCACCAGATTGGCCCTCTCGAGCGGGGTCAACTCGTCGAGGTGATCGGCCAAGGCGAGTCGGTGGTGGGTGTCGTAGTCGGTCCGGAAGACACCCCAACCGCCGGCATTGATCACCGCCAATCCTGCATCGGCCTCCGTCACGTGCCGTGGGTCGGCCCCCAGCACCAGCCGGCTGGTGGGCGCGCCCGGTTTGCCATCGACGGCCAGGGCCCGCACGGCCAGGGGGACCTTCCACAACTCCCCAATGGACGACGTCGTTCCGTCGGGCACGGGACCGAAGGAAAATGGCTGTTGGCTCACGGTGTCGCCGCTCAGGGTGACCAGCGGGTGCCCACCTTGCAAAATGAAGGTGTCCATCACGTCGCGCACGGGGGCGCCGCTTGCATCTTCCAGTGCATCCCACAGGTCGCTGGTCACCGTATTGGCGTAGGCATGCCGCTCCAGATAGGTGCGGACACCCCGGCGGAACACCTCAGCCCCGATGTGCTGCTCGAGCATGCGCAGGACGGCACAACCCTTTTCATAGGTCAGGAGATCGAACATCCCCTCGGCTTCCCTCGGCGGCCCCACCGGGTACTCGATCGGACGGGTGGCATGTGTCCCGTCAATGGCCAGGGCCGCCTCACGCGAGGGGGCGAAACCGACCCAGGTCTCCCACGAGGGTCGGAACGCGTCCACACAGAGGGCGGCCATGAAGGTGGCAAACGCCTCGTTCAGCCAGATCCCTTCCCACCAGCCCATCGTGACCAGGTCGCCAAACCACATGTGGGCCAGCTCGTGGGCAATGACTTCGGCCACCCGCTCGAGCTCGGCTCTCGATGCGGTGGTGGGATCGACCAGGAGGGCGGTGTCGCGGAAGGTGATGCAGCCCAGGTTCTCCATGGCCCCGGCGGCGAAGTCGGGAATGGCAATGAGGTCGACCTTGTCGCCTGGATAGGGAAGGTCGAAGTACTCGGTGAAGAAACGAAGGGAGAAGGCGCCGACGGTCAAGGCGAAATCGGCCAACGCCCGTTTGCCCGGCGTGAAGACCACCCGCAACGGCACCCCGTCCACATCGACGGTATCGGTGGTCTCGAGTTTCCCGACGACGAAGGCGACCAGGTACGTCGACATCTTCATGGTCGGCGAAAAGTGGACCCGATTCTTTTTCCCCGCTCGTTGCACGTTGAGGACGGGAGAGTTGGAGAACGCGTCGACGTCGCGTTCGACGACCAGGGTGATATCGAAGACGGCCTTGCGGTCCGGTTCGTCCCAGCAGGGAAACGCCCGGCGCGCATCGACCGACTCGAACTGCGTCGTGGCGATGGTCTGGGTCTCCCCCTTGGCGTCGGCGAAGGTGGAGCGGTAGAAGCCGCGCAATTTGTCATTCAGCGCTCCAGTGAACCGGCAGGTCAGGACGCATGGGCCGGGTGGTAGCTCGGACGAGGGACGGAACACCACCTGTTCCAGCTCGTCGCGGAACGAGACGGCGCATCCGAAGGTCTCGCCTGCCTCCGTGCGCACCTCGGCGTCGCTGATGGCCAGGTCAGCGGCATTGAGCACGATCTCGTTGACCGCTTCGTGGATCACGGCCTCGACCTCCACCGTTCCCGAGAAGCTGGCCGAACCGACATTGGGCTCGATCTCCAGCCGGTAGACGAGGGGCTCAACGGTCCGGGGCAACCGGAACGAGTCGATCGAGGTCGAGGTCGAATTGGACGAGTCAGGCGGCATCGCGGGAAGGCTACCCGCCGCGCTCCGAGTAGGTTCTCGCTCCGTGCACGCCAATGAGACAGCGCCGACCGGCATGAAAGAGGGTCAGGATGATTCCGATCTTGACCTGGTCGCCATCGGTTCTCCCCTGCTCGATGTCCTCGAGACGACAACAGACGACGTGCTGGAGCGGGTAGGGCTGGTCAAGGGGTCTATGACCCTGATCGATCTGGCCCAGGCAACGGCGGTGCAGGCCATCATGCGCAATCCACGCCTGGTCTCGGGCGGTTCGGTGGCCAATACGGCGGCCGGACTGGCCGAGCTCGGCGGCCGGGCGGGCTACGTCGGGGCCGTGGCCGACGATGAAGTGGGTCATGCCTATGTGGAGGACTTGCGGGGCGCCGGGGTTGTCTTCGAGCCGACCTACAGCGAAGCGGCAGGACCAGACGCGCCGGGGACCGGCCGATGTGTCGTGCTCATTACCGCCGATGCCGAGCGCACCATGGGCACCTATCTCGGCGCGGCGTCGACCCTGACGCCAGCCGGGGTGCCGACGTCCGTGGTGGAACGGGCATCGATCGTGCTGCTCGAGGGCTACCTCTGGGACGTGCCGGCCGCCAAGGAGGCCATGCGCCATGCCGCCGCGACTGCGCACGGTGCCCACGGGTCGGTCGCCCTCTCATTGTCCGATTCCTTCTGCGTGGACCGCCACCAGCGGGAGTTCCTGGACCTGCTGCTCGATGATGTCGACATCTTGCTCGGCAACGAAGAAGAGATCACCATGCTGTTCGGCGCCACCTCGACGGCCGGCGCACTCGAAGCGGCCGAGGAGACTGGGCTCTTAGTGGTGATGACGCGAGGAGACCAGGGCTCGATCGTGCTGACCGCCCGCGGTCCCGAATCGGTGGCCGCCGCAACTATCGACCACGTGGTCGATACGACCGGAGCCGGAGATCTCTTTGCCTCGGGATTGCTCTACGGGCTGACCCACGGCATGGACCCGGTGGAGAGCGCACGTCTGGGAGGTCTGTGCGCCGCCGAAGTGATCTCCCACACCGGAGCGCGACCCGAATCGGACCTGCGAGCCTTGGCCGCCGCGGCTGGCTTGCTGGGGCAGTAGCGGGGTTCTCGATGTCCCTCTCCATCGGCATCGTCGGATTGCCCAATGTCGGCAAGTCCACCCTCTTCAACGCGCTGACCAACAACGAGGTGTTGGCGGCCAACTACCCCTTCGCCACCATTGATCCCAACGTCGGCGTGGTCGCCGTGCCCGACGCTCGTTTGGCGCAGCTGGCGGCTCTCTACGACAACGCGCCGGTCGTGCCTGCTTCGGTCACCTTCGTCGACATCGCCGGCATTGTCCGCGGCGCATCGCAGGGTGAGGGCCTGGGTAACAAGTTCCTGGCCGCCATCCGGGAGAGCGACGCCATCTGCCAGGTGGTCCGCGTCTTTCATGACGACGACGTCGTTCACGTCGACGCACGGGTCGACCCCGAGAGCGACATCGGGACCGTCAACACGGAGCTCATCCTGGCGGATTTGCAGACGGTGGAGAATCGTCTGCCCAAGTTGGCCAAAGAAGCCCGGGCCCACGCAGAACTCAGGCCCACGGCCGAGGCCGTTGCCACCGCCGAGAAGATCCTCAATGACGGCCGTACCATTTCCAGCGCCGCGGCCGCAGGGGAGGTCGATCCTCATCTTCTCTACGACCTCCACCTGCTGACCGCCAAGCCATTCATCTACGTCTTCAACATTGATGAAGGCGCACTCGGTGATGCTGAGCTGAAGGCAAAGCTGGCGGCCATCGTCGCCCCGGCCAACTCGATCGTGCTCTGCGCGCAGATCGAGGCGGAGGTGGCCAGTCTCCCGAGCGCCGATGCGAAAGAGCTGTTGGCCAGCTACGGCCAGGACCAGTCAGGCCTGGAGCAACTCGTGCACGTGGGCTTCGCCACGCTGGGGCTGCAGACGTTTCTCACGGCCGGTCCCAAGGAGGCGCGGGCCTGGACGATCCACATCGGTGACACGGCGCCGAAGGCGGCCGGCGTGATCCACACCGACTTCGAGAAGGGCTTCATCAAGGCCGAAGTGGTGAGCTTCAGCGACCTGATGGAGACGAGGTCGGTCGTGGCGGCCAGAGCGGCCGGCAAGGCGCGCATGGAGGGGAAGGACTATGTCATGCATGACGGCGACGTGGTGGAGTTCCGTTTCAACAATTAGAACGACGCCGTGCCGTGCTCTTCCAGATCGTCCGGGCCCAACTAGGCATCCCTTTTGCCGGGTCGGATGTTGAGGTAGTTACCTAACCCGGTGACCTCGAGTACCTTCCGCACTCTTGGGCGTGGCGAGAAAATGATCAGTTCTCCCCCCATCGACTCCACTCTTTTGTGCTCGGCCACGATCACCGAGATGCCCGTCGAATCTATGAAATCGAGTTCGGCCAGGTTGAGGGCGACATGGTTGATTCCCTCACGGGCGAGTTCGGCAAACATCCCGAAAAGTTGTGCAGCCGTCGCCGTATCCAGCTCCCCGTCGAGCATCACCAAGGCGTGATGCTCGACTTGGCGGATTTCAGTGTCCAGCGACTTCTCGCGAGAAACCAGGAGCGTCAACGGGTTGCCTCTGTTGGAGCGATGTCTTCCGGCGGCCGAGACTGCCAGGCCAGCGGGCAATCTTCAAGGGCTGATTCCTAACCCCGCCGAAAATGAACCTATCCCAGACAACCTCAAGTTCAAAGGGCCATTGCGCCGGGTGGGGCGACGGGCCCGACGACACATATCCCCGCGGAATAGCGGCACATATTTTCTAGTGAGGAATGAGCAGTTTCGGGCATATCTTTCAGCGTGCTCTCAGGGTCGGATGAGGCCGTCGGTCGAGCCATGGTGGCCACGCTGGCGTGGGGAATCGCCTGCGAGGCTCTTGGTCACGCTGACGGAATAGCCGAAATGGACCCGTCCGAGCTGTCGTTGGCGCGAGCGGACGCAGCGCGCGCCGAGGTGCGAAGAACACGTGAAGCATTCAACGAAGCCCTGACGGCGGTCGGCTTGGGCCCGTTTCTCGCCGCCGATGAGGAGCGGGAGACGGATCCCTCGCTCCTAGCCCGAGGGCTCGGCTAAATCTGAGGTGACCGGAGCCGCCACGACGGAGAGGTGGAGCAGGTGGCCTTCGTCCGAGTTGACCCGTTCGAGGTGGATGCGACGGCCGTAGACGGTCGACAAGGCGAGGATCGCCGAAGCCAGGAGGAGGCCGCCGGCGATGTTGAGCGAGAGGTTGAGGCCGTGCCCAAAGGCACCGTAAGCGGCTGAGATCACCTCGTTCACGATGTGGGTGATCGCAGGGCTCTTGGCGGTGGCCGCCTTCGCCTGGCTTTGGTACGTGCCGGTGGTGACGGCGGACACGACGAGTTGCTGGAAGGACTTCGGGATGCCGATAGCGGTGAGCTTCTGCACCAGGTTGACCGTCAGCTGGCCGTTGACGATCGAGCCCAACACGGCGACGCCGACGACGGCACCGAGCTCTCGGAACGTATTGTTGGCGGACGCAGCCATCCCCGAGTGCTCGGCCGGTACCGTGCCCAGCGCCGCCGAGGTCACCGGCACCAAGGCCATTCCTACCCCTACGCCCGCCACGAACATGGTCCAACCGATCTGACCGATGCCGGCCTGCGGAGTGATGTTGGCGTTGGTCAAGAGGATCCCTAGCCCGGCCAACAGGCACCCGGTGGCCATCGGGATCCGGGGACCCCATGCCGCCACCCAGCGGCCGGCCAACAGCGAGGACACCACCATGCCAATGGCCAGGGGAACGAAGTTCAAGGCGAGACCCAATGGCGATTTGGACCCCACCACCTGGAGATACAGAGCAACCATGAAGAAGATGGCGAAGGTCCCGAAGTAGACCGTAAAGGCGATGATGTTTGACGAGGCAAAGGCGGAGCGTTTGAAGTAACGGACGTTGAGCACGGGGTTGGCCGCCCGCAACTCGGCGAAGACGAAGGTGATGGCCGCGGCCAACGAGAAGAAGAAGAGCAGGTCGATCCACCACGTCCGATAGCCGGCGGTCTCGCCCAGGATGATGGCGAAGGTGAGCGACCCCAGCGCCACGGCCCCGAGCAAAAAGCCCGGGATGTCGAACCGGGCCCGCACCGGGTCCGAGCTCTCGGGGAGCACGATGGCGGCACTGGTGAAGGCCAGCACGCCGAAGAAGACGTTGAACCAGAAGATGGCTCGCCAGGACCAGCCGAAGACCAGGAGGCCGCCGATCAGCGGGCCCAGGGCCAGGCCCAGGCTGGACACGGCGGCCCAGATGCCCAGGGACCGTGCCCGTTCCCTCGGGCCCGGGTAGAGGTGCCGGATCATCGAGAGGGTCCCGGGCTCGGATGCGGCAGCGCCGATGCCCATCACCACCCGACCGGCGATGAGGATATTGGTGGTCGGGGCGACCGCGGCGATCACCGAGCCCGCGCAAAAGACGGCCACCCCGGTGAGCATCACCTTCTTGCGCCCGAAGAGGTCGCCGATGGTGCCGAAGCTCAGCATGAGGCTGGCGAAGGTCAGGGCGTAGCCGTTCACCACCCACTGCAGCTGACTCACCGAGGCGTGCAGCTCACTCTGCACGTTGGCCAGGACGACGGTGACGATGGTGTTGTCGAGGAAGGTCAGGAAGAGAACGAAGAGGAGGGTCGCCAGAGCCGCCGATCGTGACCGGGACATTCCGTCATTGACGTCCGAGCCATTTTGGAGGGCCGAGGGATGCAGGAGTTCGTCCATGGGTACAGCCATACCCAGCGGAGGCGATCATGCAACAGGAGGGGCATTCCAGACCCTTGCCAGACCCCCGCCAGCTCTCGGCGCGGCGTGACTTGAGAGGCTTAGGTCAGGGCCATCAGCCCGGCGTGGGTGGGGGCGAAGCCGCAGTTGTCCTCGTAGAAGCGTGCCAGATGCTCGCCGTAGTCAGCGTGCAGCCAGTGGCAGCCAGCGCCGAGCGCCCCGTCGCGGGCCAGCGCCACCAGGCGGGTCCCGATGCCGCCGCGTCTCGCCTTCGTGGCGACCATCGTGTCCTGGAGCCAGGCATGGGCACGGCCATCCCAGACCACGTTGACAAAGCCGACAAGGTCGTCGCCGTCTCTGGCGACGGCCCAACCCAGACTGTGCCGGTCCAGGAGGTCCGTCCAACTCCATCCACCGTCGTCGACGATGCGGGTCTCGAAGGCCTCGCCGTGGAGCTGGTTGAGCTCGCTGTCGGTGCACGCCCCGCGCCATTCGTAGTCGACGGCCATGGCGCATGGTATCGGTCGGGCTCAGCCCTCGACGCTGAAGGCCGTGGTGATCTGGTGGCCGGCGGGATTGATCACGTACCAGAGGCCGCCGTTCTGATCGATGGCCTGCCCGGTGATGAGGCCCGGTTGGACGTCGAGGTTGTAGGTGTAGAGCGGATGACCTCCATAGGAGAGCTGGGTGGAGCCGTCGGCGCGCTTCAGCGTGCCCACGAGAGATCGATTGACACCAACGCCGACTCGGATCGGGCCCGACTGGAGGAGGGGAGGCCATTGGAAGACGCAGCCATCGTTGGTGCAGGCGCTCTGAGTGGGGGTGTCCGGGGCGAAGTCATAGAGCGCGTGGCCGCTACCCGTGGCGAGGATCGGCCCGGACGGTGAATGAATGAGACCTAGGGTCACGCCGGGGTCGGTGGTGGGCGGGGACGAGAGCGTGGTGACCGAGCCGCCACCGCAGGCGGCCAGGGTGAGCGAGATCGTGAGAAGGGCCGTTCCCCAGGTGAGGGAGGGACGACGCCAGGCGCTCACGACGTGCCGGCGGGGGGAACGTTGACGCCCAGGAGCCAACTGATCGAAGCCAACGCCTGGTCGACCGTCCAGGCCGTGTGCTGGGGGTGCTCGAGTCCGTGGACGCCACCCGCGTCGAGGAGCGAGGTCAACTTCTTGTTGAGGTTGCCCTTGAGGTCGGGCGCATTGATATCGATGAAGCGCTCGTGACCTTCGGTATCGATCAGGAAGTACCCGTCGGTGTGGGTGACGTCATAGGTGAGGGGCTGGCCGGTGTACCAGTCGAGGTGCGGCGGTCGCCCTTCAGGGACGATCTGGTAGGTGACCCCGAACGCCTTCCAGAAAGCCGCCACGTTGGTCGGGTTACCGGTCCACAGGTCCCAATCGGCCCCGAATTCCCTTTGATAGGCGGCCAGGCGGCCCGCCGTATCCCGGCCCGGGTCGACGCTGGCCTCGACGAAGACCACCTTGTCGGCCAGTCCGGCGGCCCGCAGGTCACGCTGGAGGCCGATGAAGGCGGCGGTGATCAGCGGGCACTCGTCCTGGCAGAGGCTGAGAAAGGGGGCCAACACCACTACCTTGCCTTTGAGCCCGCCCAACGTGACCGGCTGCCCCTCCTGGTTGACCAGCGTCACGCGGTTGGGGGTGGGCTCATTGACGATGGCGCCCTGATTGGCCGAGGGCGCCGGCGGGGCCGCCGAGCCGCCACAGGCGGACAAGGCAATGCCCGCCACGCTGAGGGAGAGGCCCAGGACAAGCATGAGAGCTCGCTGCGCTCGGGGGGTGCGGGGCGACGAGAGCGGCATGTTGGGTCAATCCCTAGTTGGCCCGGACCACTCAATTCCAGTCAGGACCCGGTCCGGATGACGGCAGCCTCAGTCGTCCCCCGCGTCGGGCGGGAGAAATGAAAAGGGCAGATCGGCCAGAAGGATGAGGGTGGAGGCGATCCATCGGGTCAGATCGTCGATCACCGGCGTGATCTCTGCGGGGTCTTCGAGCTGGCGCTCGCTGAAGCGCAGAGAGCCCTCGTAGGTGGCCTCGACCGCCCACCGCACACTGCCGTCGTTGTGCACCTGCTCGATGGTGGTCGCCGTGCGCACCAATGGTTCGGTGCCCAGCAGCGGGTTCTCCTCGGGCAGGGCGGCCAGCACGGTCTCGGTGTCGGGAGCCACGGCCAGGCGCTGTATCCGCAGGGCCACCTCAATGACCACCTCGGGGAGTTCGTCCGGCGGCTCGCCGATGTTCCAGCTCCGGTACGAGGTCTGGCTCCAGGTGGGCCAGTCGACCGAGACGTCGGCCCGGACCCGGGGCGGCTGCTGCTCGCCGGGCAGGCTGTAGGAGGTCTCCCAGGACACGTCCCCGAGGAAGACGTCGACTTGGAAGCGCTCCTCGACGGCTTGGCGTTGGAGCAGCGCCTGGTCGAACGAACGGCGGATGGAACTGATGACGTCGACAAGAAGGTGATCGAGCACGGGAGGCAGAGAATAGACGGGGGGGCCGTTACCATCTCGGGGATGAGTGCTCGGTCGGTATGGCTGGACCGGCGCGTGATTGCCTACGCGCATCAAGGGGGGGCTTGGGAGTCGCCGTCGTCAACGCTCTTCGCTATCGGTCGGGCCGTGGCGGCCGGGGCCACGGGCATCGAGCTCGACGTGCACGCCACCGCTGATGGCGAGCTGGTGGTGTGCCATGACGCCACGGTGAACCGGACCACGGCGGGCGTGGGCGACATCGTCACGTTCACCTTGGCCGAGTTGCGCCAACTCGATTTCTCGTACTGGTTCATCCCCGGGGCGGATGTCACTCCCGATCGTCCGGCCGAGGACTATCCCTACCGTGGGCGGGCGCCCGACGACCCGACGTTCGGGATCGCCACCCTGCGCGAGGTGCTGGAGCAGTTTCCCGGTGTGGTGCTCAACCTCGACATCAAGCAGACGGCCCCGGTGGTGCCGGCGTATGAGGAGTCCCTGGCCCGGTTGCTGGCCGAGTTCGGGCGGACCGACGACGTCATCGTGGCCTCGTTCCTCGATTCGGCCACCGACTCGTTCCGGAAATTCGCCCCGGATGTGCCTACGTCGGCGGGCACCGTGGCGACTGCCGAGTTCTGGCAGGCGCTGCACGGAGGCACCGCCCTGCCCGAGTCGCCGACCGTCGCCTACCAGGTGCCGGAGCGCCAGGGCGAACTGGTGGTGGTGGACGAGGCGTTCGTGGAGGCGGCCCACCGCGGCGGGAAGGCTGTCCACGTGTGGACGGTCAACGAGCCCGAGGCGATGGAGCGCCTGGTGGGGCTCGGGGTCGATGGGATCATTTCGGACGTGCCCACGGTGCTCGGCGGCGTGCTAGCCGGGGCCGGGTCGAACGTCGCGTGGAACGGGGACAGGGCGAGCTGAACGGGCCGGGCGTCCGGTCGCTCGAAGGGGTCACCGTCCACCGGCCCCGAGGCAGGTCGATCCCGGGTGCTCAACCCCTCCCGCAGTTCGGCTTCTTGCCGTGGTTGGCCTTCTTCTTGGCCCTGAGCTTGCGCTTCACCGTCCGCTTCGACATAAGCGCGACAGCTTAGACCGCCTGGAGGGGCCACTAGTCTCGGGGTCTATGCGGTCCGGATGGCTGCTCCGCGACGGCGATGTGGTGTGCGCACTCGAGATGGCCGAGACCAAGGAGGAACGGTCCCGTGGGCTCCGTGGCCGGGACGGTTGTGAGGGTGCCCTGCACCTTCCCGGAGTGCGGACGGTGCACACGATCGGGATGCGATTCTCAATCGATGTGGCCTTCCTCTCGGACGATCTGACCGTGTTACGGCTCAAGCGGCTACGGCCCAGACGGATCGTGCTGCCCCGTCGCGGTGAGAGCAGCGTGGTCGAGGCGCAGGCCGGCGCCTGGGAACGCTGGGGCGTGCTGGTGGGCGATCAGCTGGTCGTTCGTGACGTCGAGGCGACGTGAGACCCGACGGCGCCGGCCAACTGGTTCTGGTCGCCACACCGATCGGCAATTTGGGTGACCTGTCGCCGCGGGCCCGAGAGGTCCTGGCCGACGCCGACCTCATCTGTTGCGAGGACACCCGCCGGACCAGGGCCCTCCTCTCCGCCATTGGAATCCCGGCCGGAGGGTCGCACGGTGACCGCCTGATGTCGCTGCACGCCCACAACGAGGGGGCGCGCCTCGAACGGGTGGCTGCCTGCGTGTCCGGCGGTGGGGTGGTGGCGGTGGTCAGCGACGCCGGGACGCCGGGGATTTCAGACCCTGGGTCTCTCCTGGTGTCCGCCCTGGCTGCTGCCGGCCAATCGGTCAGCGTGGTGCCCGGACCGTCTGCGGTGGTGGCGGCACTGGTGGTGAGTGGCCTGCCGACCGATCGCTTCTGTGTGGAGGGGTTCCTGCCGCGAAAGGGGCCCGAGCGCCGGGAGCGGATCGCCGCGGTGATGTCCGATCAGCGGACCACGGTGGTCCTGGAGGCGCCCAGCCGGGTGGTGGCGACCTTGTCGGACCTGGCCGAAGTGGACGGCAGTCGCCCCGTCGCCGTGGTGCGTGAGTTGACCAAGGTGTACGAGGAGGTCTGGCGGGGCCCGGTGGCCGACGCGGCATCGGTGTTCGGCGAGCACGGGATTCGCGGCGAGGTTGTGCTGGTGGTCGGGGGTGCGCCGCCGCCGGATCCCGCCAGCGTCGCTGACATCGAAGCGGCGGTGCGGCGGCGTCTCGCACTGGGCGACGGGCCGCGGCAAGTGGCGGCGGCCCTGACGGGAGAACTGGGCGTGGCGCGGCGCACGATCTACGACGCCGCGCTGCGACTCCGAGCGGAGGCGCGGGTGCCGCCCGGCTGACCGGTCAGGTTCGCTCGAGGGCGCCGGTACGCTACGGGCGGTGCCGCCCTACTACCTCACCACGCCGATCTACTACGTGAACGACGCGCCGCACGTGGGCACGGCGTACACCACGGTGAACGCGGATGCCCTGGCCCGCTGGCACCGGCTGGTGGGTGACGATGTCACCTTCCTGACCGGGACCGACGAGCACGGCGCCAAGATCGTCGAGGCGGCCGAAGCCCACGGGATGTCCCCGCAGGAGTGGACTAACCAGACTTCGGCCCGCTTCATCGAAGCCTGGGAGCGGCTCGATATCAGCAACGACGACTTCATCCGCACCACCGAGCCCCGGCACTACGCCGTGGTGCAGGAGTTCCTGCAGAGGATCTACGACAACGGGTTCATTGAGCTGGGGCAGTACACCGGCCTGTACTGCGTCTCGTGCGAGGACTACTACACGCCCGATCAGCTGGTGGACGGGCTCTGCCCGGTGCACGGCCGGGCGGTGATCGAGATGCGGGAGGACAATTACTTCTTCAAACTGAGCGCATTCGAGCAGCCGCTGCTGGACTACTACGACAGCCACCCTGACTTCGTACGGCCGATACCCAAGCGCAACGAGGCCCTCGGTTTCATCCGGGGCGGCCTCAACGACGTCTCGATCACCCGGACCTCCATGAAGTGGGGCGTGCCGGTCCCCTGGGACGACGGGCATGTCTTCTACGTCTGGTACGACGCGCTCATCAACTACCTCACGGCCGCGTCCTACGGCAGCGACCCCGTTCGATTCAACGCCCTGTGGGGCGCGGCGCACCATCTGATCGGCAAGGACATCTTGAAGTTCCATTGCGTGTGGTGGCCCGCCATGTGCCTGGCGGCCGGCATTGCGCCGCCGGCGGAGATTTTCGTGCACGGCTACCTGCTCATGGAGGGCCAGAAACTGGGCAAGACCCTGATCCAGTCCGGCGTGGTGGGCGAGGGCGACGGAGCGCGGTCGTTGAAGATCACCGAAGTCTCGCCGCTCGCCCTGGCCGACGAATTCGGGGTGGACCCGCTGCGGTACCACCTCTTGCGCGACATCTCGCTCGGCAGCGACGGCGATTTCTCCTACGAGGGGATCGTCGCGCGCTACAACGCCGACCTGGCCAACAACCTGGGCAACCTGGTCTCCCGGGTGGCCACCGTGGTGCACTCCAAGTGCGGCGGCGTCGGTCCGGCCTGCGATCCGGACGCCGCATTGGCCGGTCCGGTGGCCGAGGTATTGGCAGCCGCGGGCGCGGCCTGGGACCGTTGGGCCCCCCAGGACGCGCTGGAGGCCACGTGGCGCCTCATCGGCGCCGCCAACGCCGAGTTGGAGACGACCGAGCCCTGGAAGATGGACCCCGGGCCGGAGGTGGAGTCGATACTGGGCAACGCGCTCGAGGTGCTGCGCATCGTGGCCATCTTGATCTCGCCGGCCATGCCGTCCACCTCGGCCGAGATCTGGCGCCGCATCGGCCTCGGGGCCGATCTGTCGGCCGTCCGCCTGCCGGGCGACGCCGCGTGGGGGGGCTACGGCGGCGGAGGTGGTGTGGTGAAAGGGGCCCCGCTCTTTCCCCGTCGCAAGTCGTGAGCGGGTGGTTCGACTCGCACTGCCACGTGCAGGAGGAGTACCGAGGCGGGGGCCGGAAGGGGCAGGGCGAGACCGACCTGTCGGTGGTACTCGGCCGGGCCGCGGCCGCGGGGGTGGACCGCCTGGTCTGTATCGGGACGGGGGCGACCACGTCCGCCCAGGCGGTGGCCCTGGCCCGAGAGGTGCGGCGAGGCGGAACGGGGGAACTGTCGGCGTGGGCGTCCGTCGGCCTCCATCCCCACGAGGCGGTCGATGGCATCGAGCCCGTGGCCCGGCTCTTGGCCGAGGAACTGGCCAGGGGTGACGGGGCCGTGGTGGCCGTCGGTGAATGCGGGCTGGACTACTTCTACGAGCATTCGCCTCGTCACGTGCAACGCGCCGCCTTCGCGGCACAGATCGCGTTGGCCCACGCGCACTCCCTGACCCTGGTCATCCACGCCCGCGACGCCTGGGACGACCTCTTCGACGTCCTCGATGCCGAAGGGGTGCCCGAGAGAACCGTGCTGCACTGTTTCACCGGCGGCCCCGCTGAGGTTGATCGCTGTCTGAAGGCCGGCCTGTTCGTCTCCTTCAGCGGCATCATCACGTTCAAGAACGCCGGAGATGTCCGCGCCGCCGCGGCCCTCGTACCGCTTGATCGGTTGCTCGTCGAGACCGACAGCCCGTTCCTCGCACCCGTGCCCCACCGGGGCCGAGTCAACGAGCCCTCGTATCTGCCGCTGGTCGGCGCCGCCGTGGCCGAGGTGAAGGGCTGCCCGGTGGAGATGGTGGCGGAATCCTCGGCCGCCGCCGCCGCCACCGCCTTTTGTGCATTCTCCTAATTCACGCGTCTCTGGGTACAAAACGAGAACCATCTGACCTGGGGATATAGGGGTGAAACTCCCTCAAAAGTCCCGCTGAACTGGGAGTTTATCTAAATGTAACGGGGGTGAGACGCTGTGACCTGGGGAAATGGAGCTCACATTGCCTGGCGTCAATCTTGTATTTGCGTGACACCCCACCCAGTCCCTATGTTGTCGCCAACCCCCCCCGCCTGCCTTGCGTCGGCGCGGGTGCACTGTCCCCGGAGAAGGGTGGAGCCCTGCGGAAACAGAGCACTTCGGGGAGGCGCGTCGGCGTCGCCGCACTGTTGTGCGGCGCCCTGTTCGGTGTTCCTCTCCTTTTGCTTCAGAACGGCCCGGCACACGCACAGCGTGTGTCATCACCGGTGTCGGATCATGGAGCGGGATCGCACTCCTCATTGAGCGCGTCGCGATTCAACGACGCGTTGTCGCATACGAACCTGGTGCGGTTTGGCGCGCCCTTGCCCACGGGCAGTCCCACCCCCACCACGACCCCGACGGTGCCCGTGACCACGACGACGGGAGCGCCCCAGCCCACGACCACGACGACGGAGGCGCCGCTTCCCCCGGTCACGACGACCACCGAGGCGCCGGCGCCGGCGAGCGTGGTGACCTCGGGAGGCAACAGCGAATCCGGCGAGGCGACCTACTACGCCTCGTACTTCCCGGCGAGCGGTTGTGCCAGCCCTGATCTCCCCAAGGGAACGGTGTTGACCGTGACGGCGTCGAGTGGCGCTTCGGTGGTCTGCACGGTCGACGACTTGGAAGCGAGCAACCCCGGCCGCGTGGTCGACCTGTCGCCCGCGGAGTTTTCCGAGCTGGCACCCCTCAGTCAAGGCGTGGTCGGGGTTACCGTTAGCTGGTGACCCACTCGGGCGCCGATATTTCGACGCTCCTCGAGACCAATGGACTCAAGCCCAGTCGGGCGTTGGGCCAGAATTTCGTGGCCGACCCCAACACGGTCCGTCGGATCGCCCGCTTGGCCGGGGTCGGGCCTTCCTCGTCCGTATTGGAATTCGGGGCCGGACTGGGCTCGCTGACGCTGGCGCTGGCCGAGACCGGGGCCCGGGTGGTGGCCGTCGAGCTCGATCGCCACCTTCTCCCGGTCCTGCGGTCGGTGGTGGAACCGGCGGGGGTCCAGGTGGTGGCGGGCGACGCCATGACCCTTGACACGGCCGGACTCCTGGCGGAGCTGGGCGGCGGACCGTGGTCGCTCGTGTCCAACCTGCCCTACAACCTGGCCACGCCGCTCGTCCTGCGGACCTTGGTCGACGTGCCGGCCGTCGACCACCTCCTGGTCATGGTGCAGCGTGAGGTGGGAGAGCGGATGGCGGCCCACGTGGGCGATCCGGCGTACGGATCGGTCTCGGTGCGAGTGGCCTACTTCGCCCGGTCGACCCTGGCCGGAAGGGTTCCGGCGTCGGTCTTCATCCCCCGCCCCCGGGTCGAATCGGTGCTGGTGCGCATGGAGCGACGATCGGAGGTGGCGGTGGACCCGGCCGAGGTGGCATACCCGCGTCTGGCGGCCGTGGTCAAAGCCGGTTTCGGCCAACGCCGCAAGATGCTGCGCCGCTCGCTGGCCGGAGTGGTCGAACCCGAGGCGTTCGCCCGCGCCGGCGTCCGTCCCGAGGCTCGCGCCGAGGAACTCACGGTGGAGGATTGGGGAAGACTGGCCCGGTGACCCGGGTGATCGCTCCGGCCAAGCTCACCGTGTCGCTAGCTGTGACCGGCGTTCGTCCCGACGGGCTCCATGAGTTGCGGGCCGAGATGGTGGCGCTCAGCCTGGCCGACGAGCTGACCATCACGGAAGGAAGCACGGGGCTGACCGTGACCGCAGAGCCAGAGGCCCGGGCGGGCACCCTCGGCCGGGACGAGGGCAACCTCATCGTGCGCGCCTTGGCCGCAGTGCGACGCACGGCCGCCGTCCACCTGGTCAAGCGCATACCGCTCGGCGGCGGCCTGGGCGGCGGCTCGAGCGACGCGGCTGCGGTGCTGCGCTGGGCCGGCTGCACCGATGCCGCTACCGCGCTCGAACTGGGTTCCGACGTCCCGTTTAGCCTGGCCGGGGGGTGTGCCCTGGTCGAAGGCGTCGGCGACGTGGTCACGCCCCTGGAATTCGTCCGGCGCGAGTTCGTGCTGCTCATTCCGCCGTTCGGCGTCCACACCGGCCGGGTCTATGCCGCCTGGGACGAGCGCCGACGCTCGAGGAGCTCCGACGGGGGAGCCAACGAACTGACCGACGCCGCACTGTTCGTCGAACCCCGACTCGGGATGTGGCGCGACGCGCTTGGTGAACTCACCGGGCGGGCACCGGTGCTGGCCGGGAGTGGGTCGACGTGGTTCGTCGAGGACGGTCCGGGGAAGATCGCCACGGACGACCTTCACTGGCTCGACGTCGGGGCGGCCCGGGCCCGATTGGTGCGGGTGCACACGGTCCCGGCCGGATGGGACGGGGACTGAAATCGAAAGGTGGGTTACTTACCGGCCCGACGTTGCCAGCGCGTGGCCTTCAGCATTTTCTTGTGCTTCTTCTTGCGCATGCGCTTGCGGCGCTTCTTGATCAGTGATCCCATGTCGTGCGGCAGGCTAGCGGTCCAGTGGGCCGACTGCCAGGCGCCCGAGTGACTGAAGGAGCGAAACGGCATGAGTTTTGAGGTCATCGGACTCGATCACGTCCAGTTGGCCATGCCGGCGGGAGGTGAGGAGGTGGCCGAATCCTTCTACCGCGGCCTCCTGGGCTTCGCCCGTGTCCCCAAGCCTGAGCCGATGGCGACGAGGGGTGGCTGCTGGTTCATGGCCGGTACCGCGGCCGTCCACCTCGGAGTCGAGGCCGACTTCCGGCCGGCCCGCAAGGCCCATCCGGCGCTGCGGGTCCGGAACCTGAGCGCTCTGGCGGCTCACCTGCAGTCGGCAGGCGTTGCGGTGCGTCCCAACCCGGACCAGCCCGACGGTGCCGGGTGCTACGTCGATGACCCGTTCGGCAACCGGATCGAGTTGATCGACGCCACCTGAGCGCCGGGGAGCGTCACGGTCCGGAGGGTGCGGCGCTGGCGTCGCCTTCGCCGCCTTCGACAGTTCTGTCAGCCGTGTCAGCCGTTTCAGCGGGGTCAGTTTCTTCACCCTCGGCGTCGGCCGGTGCCGCCACGGTGGGGAGGCGTAGCGACATGCGTGTGCCTCCATCCTCGGCCGCCTCGGCCGTGATGGTGCCGCCTTCGTCCTTGACCACCTGGGAGACGATGGCCAAGCCGAGCCCGGACCCGGGGAGTCCCCGGGCGGCGGCGGCTCGATAGAAGCGATCGAAGACATGGGGGAGGTCCTCCGGCGCGATGCCCGGCCCCCGATCGCGCACCACCACCGTTCCCGCCCGGCAACTCACCGACACCGTCTCCCCGGCCGGGCTCCATTTGCGGGCGTTGTCCAGCAGATTCCCGATGGCCCGCGAAAGTCGGTCCGGGTCGCCCTCCACCCAACACTCCTCGGCCTCGAGCTCGAAACTCACCAGTTGCGTGCGGCCGTGGGTTGCCGCCACCGCGATGGCGTCTCGTACCAGGAGGTCGAGGCGGAGCGGCTCGGTCGAGGTGGGGAGTTGATCGCCTCGGGCCAGTTCGGCCATGTCGCCGACCAGGTCGGTCAGCTCCTGGAGTTGGACCAGCACGTCGTCGACCAGCACGGAGCGGTCCGCCTCTGTGAGCTCGTCGACCCGGCGGATGACCTCGAGGTTGGTGCGCAGGCTGGTGAGCGGGGTGCGGAGCTCGTGGGAGGCATCGAGCACGAGCTGGCTCTGCGCCCGGCGCGAAGACTCCAGGGCCTCGAGGAGCCGGTTGAAGGTCCGGCGCAACCGGCCCAGTTCGTCGGGTCCACCCGGGGAGAGACGACGGGAGACGTCGGTGGTCTCGGCCAGGTCCTCCACGGTGTCCGTCAGCGCGTTGAGGGGTACCAGCGCCGTCCGGGCCACCAGCAGACCCAGCACGATGGCCAGCAGGACGCCGCTCAGGGCGACCCCACCCAGCACCAGACCGAGGCGGTCCAGTTCGCGCGTCGCATTGAGCAAGGTGACGATCTGCAGCGCGCTCGTCTGCTCCAATTGCTGGCCGTTGAACGTCGTCCCCACCGGCAGCGGTTCCACCAGTTCCCGGAATTGGTTCCCGCCCACGTTGACGGTGGTGAAGTAGCTCGGGGCCGTACCCGCAGCCACTTGGCGGACCTGGTCGGTGACCGGAAGGTCGCCGCCGACGATGACCGAGCCGGACGAATCCACGACCTGGTCGTAGGTGGCATTCGTCGTGGTGATGGTGGCGCCGCTGGTGATCTTGGCCGCGGCCGCGGTGAGGGAGTTGTCGGCCGCGTTGACCAGCGTGTTGCGGGCGGCGAGGTAGGAGGCGGTCGATGCGGCCAGCACGGCGACGACGACGGCGACGGTGGAAGCCAGGACCAGCCGGGTGCGAAAGGTCACGCGTCCCGCAGGATGTAGCCGACCCCGCGCACGGTGTGGATGCAGCGCGGCTCGTCGTCCAACTCCGTCTTGCGCCGCAGGTAGCCCACGTAGACGGCGAGGGAGTTGGTCCCCGAGTCGAAGTCGAAACCCCACACCCGGTTGAGGAGCACCTCCCGGGTGAGCACCTGACGGGGATGGCGCAGAAACAGCTCGAGCAGGTCGAATTCGATGCGGGTCAACGTGAAGGACCGCTCTCCCCGGTGCGCCTCGCGGGTGGAGAGGTCCAGGGTGAGCCCGCCGACGCGCAGGAGGCCTCCCTCGCCCTCGAACCGACGGCGCAGCAGGGCCCGCAGGCGGGCCAGCAGCTCGGCCAGAGCGAAGGGCTTGACCAGGTAGTCGTCGGCCCCGGCATCGAGCCCTTGCACCCGGTCATCGATGGCGTCACGGGCCGTCAGCATCAGGACCGGCGTGTCATCGCCCGCCGCCCGGATGCTGCGACAGACCGACAAGCCGTCGAGGTCGGGCAGCCCCAGGTCCAGAATCACCGCGTCGAGCGGGCCCAGAGCCAACGCCTCGAGGGCCTCGCCGCCCGAGGCCACCGTGACGACGTCGTAGCCTTCGAGTCGTAGGGCGCGGTCAATGGATCGCCGGACTGCGTGATCGTCGTCCACTACCAGGATGCGCACGAGAACGGCAGCCTACTGTGGACGCACCGCAAAACGGGCGTGCCCCCTGCCTCTAACCTCTACCTCGCACCCACCTTCCCGGAGGGGAGTGGTGGCGCAATTCCGGGGTAGTTCAACTGGCAGAACGTCGGCCTTTGGAGCCGGATGTTGGAGGTTCGAGCCCTCCCCCCGGAGCAACGCAGGCGCGGCGGACCGGTCCCGTGGACCGGCCAGCGGTGGCCACAGCCACGGCTGGGCTCAACCGAGGGGCCGCGACAGGTCGAGCTGCATGAGGACCAGGTCGAGCCGTTGCCCCCATTTGTCGCCGACGCCCGGCATCCGACCCACTTCGACAAAGCCCAGACGGGCGTGAAACTCGATCGAGCCGACGTTGCCGGCATCGATGGCGGCCACCATCACCCGTTTGCCGGCCCGGCGGGCGGTCTCCACCAGCGCCACCATGAGCGCCCGACCGACACCGCGCCCCCAATGGCTCTCGGCCACGTGGACCGAGTGCTCGACGGTGAAGCGATACCCGGGCCAGCGCCTGGTGTCTCGAAAGTCCCCGTAGGTGGCCCATCCCACCACCACGTCGTCGTCGACGGCGACGAGAACGGGATGGCCGGCCGACGTCTGATCAGCGAGCCACGCGTGGCGGTCCGGCACGGTGTGGGGGGTTTCCGACCACTCGACGGTGCTGGTCTCGACCAGTGCGTTGGCGATGTCAGTGATGGCGGGCACGTCAGGTGCCGCCGCCGTTCGAACGCGCACTCCCTCAACGCCACTGCTTGGGTTTGTCTCGCGCCGCCAGCTCGGCCAGATAGTTGTTGTAGGCGGCGCGCTCAGCGGCCTCGTCGCGGTCGGCCACCGGGTCGGCTTCGACTTCCACCGACCGGGCCGTTGGTGCCGACGCGTCGAGTGGCGCCTCGTGGATGAAGCGCCACCACATGTAGATGGCGTAGCCGGCAAAGAAGGGCCACTCGAAGACGTAGGCCCAACTCAGCTCGTTCCCACCCAGGGCGCGGCGCACCTGCCAGACGCAGAGCGCGGCGAAGACGGGGACGATGACGATAATCAACACATGGAGCCCGACGGCCCGACGCGAGAACCACATGTGTCGATCCAAGACGGCTACCGAGCCCGGTGGAAGAGGAAGTCGGACAGAATGTCGGCCAACTCCAACGGTCGATCACCTTGAACACTGTGACCCGCTCCCTCGACTCCCACCACGACGCAGGTCGGCTGGCGGCGCAAGAGCTCTTCGACGTTCTCATCGCTGACCACCGACCACGCCAGGCCCCGCACCAGCATCAGCGGAACACGCAGTCCCGAGATGGCACCCCACAGGTCCTCGAACTCGGGGCGTGGGCCAGATTCAGTGTCCCGAAAGCGGGCGTAGCGCCACACCCAACTCCCGTCCTCACGCTGCACGGCGTTGTGCAGAATGCCGCGGCGGAGCGACGACTCCGTACGGGTCGGGTTGTGCTCCATGGTGCGGGCCAGCAACTCGTCGAAGTTGGCGAAGCTGGCCGGGCCGTCGATGAACGAGGTGATGGGAGCCGACCTCTCGGCGTTGATTCCGGGCGTGACGTCGACCAGGACGAGGGAGCGGACCAGTTGGGGCGCCTGTGCGGCCAACGCGATGCTCGAGAGGCCGCCCAGCGACATTCCCACCACGCCCACGGCGTCGGGGGCCAGTTCGGCAATGACCGTGGCCAGGTCGGATCCGTTGGACGTCACGGACAGTGAACCATCGGGGCCGCCGTCAGAGTGCCCGTGCCCCGGAAGGTCGATAGCCAGCAAGGGCCGGTTGAGCGCCAGGGCCACCGTGTCCCAGGTGTGCGCGTTCTGTGCCCCCCCGTGCACCAGGACCAGTTCAGGCGGGGTGGTACCCCAGACCAGGCTGCTGATCTGGCGCCCGGGCGAGACCGCGACCTCGACCCGGCGGACCGCCGGAGGGCCGGGATAGGGCAGGCCGTACTCGGCCGCGTTCTCGGAAAACAGCCCGAACTCGTCGTAGGGCTCCACGCCCAGAAACAGTATCGGTCCCAATGATCCCCCATGGCCCGGCCCGGGAGGGAAGAATGGCCCGATGCACGAGCGCCGACTGTCTGCTGTGGTTCTGGCTGCGGGTGAGGGAACCCGCATGCGTTCGGAGCGGCCCAAGCCGTTGCACCTGCTCTGCGGCCGCCCGATGATCCTTCACGTCCTCGACGCCATGGCAGAAGTCGATGTCACCCGCGTCGTAGTGGTGGTCGGCCACCGGGCCGACTGGGTCACCAAGACGTTGGTGCAGCACGCGCCCCCTTCCATGCAGATCGAGTTCGTCGAGCAGGAATCGCAATCCGGCACCGGGGACGCGCTGGCGGTCGGGCTGACCGGGCTCCCGGACGACGACGACGAGGAGGAGGACGTCGTCGTGCTGCCCGGCGACACCCCGCTCCTGCGCCCCCAGACGCTGGCCGCCCTGGTGCGTTACCACCGGTCCGAGGAGGCCGGCGCCACCCTGTTGACGGCCGAAGTGGAAGATCCGATGGGCTACGGCCGGGTGGTGCACGGCAAGGACGACGTGGTCTGCCGGGTGGTGGAGGAGGTGGACGCCACCGAAGAGGAGCGGGCCATCATCGAGGTGAACACGTCCATCTACTGCTTTCGCCGCAGCATCCTGGCCCCCGCCCTGCGCCGGCTGACCCCGGCCAACGCACAGGGTGAGTATTACCTGACCGACGCCGTGAGCGTCCTGTTCAGTGCCGGGTACCGGGTCCAGTCCCTCGTCCTGCCCGACTCCATGGAAGCGGCCGGGGTGAACGACCGGGCGCAACTGGCCGTGGCCGAGGCCGAGCTGCGGGATCGGATCAACGAGCGCTGGATGCGGCGCGGCGTCACCATGTGGGACCCCGAACGGACCTATGTCGATGCCGAGGTGCAGCTCACGACCGACGTGTCCCTGCTGCCCGGAGTGATCCTGCGCGGTCGCTGTGTCATCGGAGAGGGGAGCGAGGTCGGTCCGAACTGTGTGCTGACCGACACGGTGGTAGGCCGACGAGCGGTGGTGACCCAGAGCACGTGCGACCGGGGCACCATCGGGGACGGGGCCCGGGTCGGGCCTTTCTGCGTGGTGCAGCCGGGGGCCGAGGTCGGGCCCGACGTCGTGATCCCACCTCACAGCGTGGTCGCCCTCGAGCAATAGAAGGCCGGATACGCCGCCGGCCCCGGCACAGTAGCGTTGGCCCCGTGGAGCTCATCCCGCGACGGCGTCTCGAACTGATCTCGGGCCGTTCCCACCCCAAACTGGCCCAGGACATCGCCCAACACCTTGGGGTCGAGCTCGGCGAGGCCAACCTGCGGGAATTCGCCAACGGCGAGATCTACTGCAAATACGACAAGTCCATCCGAGGCTGCGACGTCTTCATCATTCAGACACACAGCGGACCGGTGAATGATTCGCTGATGGAGCACCTGATCATGATCGACGCGGCGAAGCGAGCGTCGGCCAAACGGATCACGGCCGTCTGCCCGTATTACGGCTACTCCCGGCAAGACCGGAAGTCGACCGGCCGTGAGCCCATCACCGCCAAGCTGGTCGCCGACATGTTCTCGGTGGCCGGGGCCGACCGGGTGATCAGCGTCGACCTGCATTCCGGACAGATCCAGGGTTTCTTCAACACTCCGTTTGACCACCTGGTGGCCACCCCCGTGCTCGAGGCCTATATGCGCGAGAAATTCAGTGGCGACGTGGTGGTCGTGGCGCCTGACGCCGGCCGGGTGAAGGTGGCCGAGCGCTACAGCCAGCACCTCGGGTTCGACCTGGCCCTGGTCCACAAGACCCGTCCCCGGGGCACCCACAACGAAGTCAAGGCCCGCCACGTGGTCGGTGATGTCGAAGGGCGGCACTGCGTCTTGATCGACGACATGATCGACACCGCCGGCACCATCTGCGCGGCAGCCGAGCTGCTGGCGGAGGCCGGGGCTTCCGAGATCTCGGTCATGGCCACCCACGCCGTGCTGTCCGATCCGGCGGTGGACCGCCTCAAGGCGGCGCCCATCTCCCGGGTGGTGGTGACCGACACCTTGCCACTGGGGGAGGACCGCTACTTCGACAAGCTGGAAGTGCTGTCGGTGGCCAAGATTATCGCCGACGCCATCGACGCCGTCTTCGAGGACACCTCGGTGTCCGAGCTCTTCGGTGGGGACAACTTGGTCTGATTGGTCTGACGGGTCCGATCGGTCCGATCGGTCTGGTGGCGAGAGGGCGGGCCGCTCCCGGCCCCGGGACCCACGCCGGCCCTGAGTTGGATCGCCTTTTTCCCTCGGCTACGCTGGTATGCCGCTCGCCGGAGGCTGCCCCGCTGGCCTGCCGCACCGTTCTGACCCATTCTGAGGAGATCCGTTATGGCCGATGTCACCCTTGCTGCCGAGGTGGGACGCCCCCTCGGCTCGCGCGCCACGCGCCGACTGCGTCGTGAGGGCAAGATCCCGGGTGTCATCTACGGGCACGGGACCGACCCGGTCTCGATTGCGGTGGTGGCCCGCGAATTGCGGATCGCCCTGAACGGAGAGGCGGGCGCCAACCAGCTCTTGTCGCTGAAGACCGGTTCCACCACCTACCTGGCCCTGGCGCGAGAAATGCAGCGTCACCCGATCGCCCAGACGGTCACCCACGTGGATTTCCAGATCGTCCGACGCGACGAGGTCATTGCGGCCGACGTGCCGATCACCCTGATCGGTGAAGCGCTCGAGGTGCACCACGGCGACGGCCTGGTTGACCAGCAGATGTTCACCTTGGCCATCAAGGCCCGACCGGCCGACATCCCCACCTCGCTGGAGGTCGACATCAGTGACCTGGTCATCGGGGCCCAATTGCGCGTATCCGATCTCGCCTTGCCCACCGGAGTGACCACCGAAGTCGACCCCGAAACCGCCATCGCCATCGGGCAGCCGCCGCGGGTCGTCACGCTCGAGGAAGAGGGCGAAGAGGGCGAAGTGGTCGAGGAGGGAGCCGAGCCCGTCGTCGAGGCGGCCGAAACGCCCACCGAGGAGGGCTAAGCCCTGCGCCGCATCTTTCCCCGATCCGAGCGTCGGGGGACGCCAGCGGATCTGTTGGTGGTTGGGTTGGGGAATCCCGGAGCCGAGTTCGTCGGGACGCTGCACAACGTGGGTGCCGATGCCGTGGCCCTTGTGGCCAGCCGGGCCGCAGTCTCCCTGCGAGCGCAAAAGGGCCTGCGGGCGCGCACGGGCACGGTGTCGTTCGGGGACACGAGCGTGGCGCTGGCCATCCCCACCACCTACATGAACGACTCCGGCCTGGCCGTGCGGGGCCTGGCCAAGCGTTTCGGGATCGACGATCCGTCTTCCATCGTCATCGTGCACGATGAGCTCGACCTGGCACCCGGCACGGTTCGGGTCAAGGTAGGTGGTGGGCTGGCCGGACACAACGGCCTGCGCTCATTGCAGTCACACCTCCACACGACCGACTTCGTGCGGGTGCGCATCGGGGTCGGCAAGCCGCCGAGCGCGTCGCAGGGGGCGAACCACGTGCTCAATCGTCCGCCCCAGGCGGTGCGCGCGCTGCTCGAGGTATCGACCGAGGTCGCGGCCGACGCGGTGGAGCGCATTGCCCGTGACGGCATCGATGCGGCCATGCAAGCGTGCAACTCGTCACCTTGATGACCGACTCACCGGACGGCGCTCTCAGCGCCCTCCCGCAACTTCTCCGGGTCGACCCGGCCCTGCCCTTGGTGTTGGGATCGGCCGATGCCACCTTGGCCGTGGCCGCGCCGGCCCAGCCCGTCCTGCTGGCTGCTCTGGCCCACTTCACCGAGCGCTCGCCCCTGCTGGTGGTGACGGCGACCGAGGTGGACGCCGTCCGTATGGCCGACGACCTGGCGTGCTTCCTGCCCCACCATGGCGCCGACGACGACCTCGGCGCCACCGTGGGCCCGATCGAGGGATCGGTCGTCGTGCTGCCGGCGTGGGAGACGTTGCCCTTCGAGCGGGTGAGTCCCGAGGTTGAGACCATGGGCCGCCGGCTGGCCGTCTTGTGGGGGCTGACCCATGAGAACGATGCCGCCGCCGTGGGTCAGGCGCCCCGGATCATCGTGGCGCCGATTCGCGCGCTCCTGCAGCGGCTGGGCCCCTACCGGGACAGCGCGCCGCCCATCGTGATCCGTCCGGGCCAGCAGCTGGCGGCAGACGAGGTGATCGGCCAACTGGTCGGATCGGGCTACCGCCGCGAGCACCAGGTCGAGCACCGGGGAGAGCTGGCGGTACGGGGCGGCATCATCGACGTGTTCCCTTCGACCGCCGATGTGCCGGTACGCATCGATCTCTGGGGCGATGAGGTGGATCGCCTGACCGCGTTCGCCGTCAACGATCAGCGATCGTCGTTCGATCTCGAGGCGGCGGTGCTGTTCGGCTGCCGGGAGGTCATTCCCACCGACGCGGTGCGGTCCGCCGCCAGCGGACTCTTGCGGAGTCAGCCGTGGGGCGCCACCCAGTGGGGGCGTCTGGCCGAAGGGGAATCCTTCGACGGCATGGAATCGTGGCTGCCCTACATCCATCCCGACGAAGAGGTGCTGCCCGACCTGTTGCCCCCGGGCTCCCAAGTGGTGCTGGTCGAACCGAGACGCATCCGGGACCGGGCGGTCCAGCTGCTGGACGAAGAGGCGGCGCTGGCCGAGGCCCTGGCCAAGACCTGGGGCGCCGAGGACCAGTCCGGCCGGGGCTTCCCCCGCCTGCACCTGCCGTTCGAGCGGTTGTTGCAGAAGTCCGAAGCCGGTGTCCTCGCCGTGCCGTCGACGCCGGAAGGCCCCTCCACGCCGTCGATGGCCGTTCGCGGTTTCACCCCGGTGGCCGGCGATTCGGAACGACTGGTCGGCCAGGTGAGCGACCTGGTGGGGCACGACTACTCCGTCACGCTGTGCGCGGCCACCGCGCCCGGGGCGGAGCGCCTCTCGGTGGTGCTGGGGGAGGGGGGGATGCACGCCCCCACCCAGGAGGCGGCCAGCGGCTCAGCGGGCGCGGTGGTCGTGACCGCCGCCCTCTCGAGCGGTTTCATCCTGCCGGACAGCAAAGTGGCCGTGCTGGCCGAGTCCGACATCACCGGGCGGCGATTGCCCCACCGGCGGGCCCGGCCCCGGGCGCGCGCCACCGACGGCTTCTTCGACGACCTGACCATCGGCAGCTTCGTCGTGCACCGCCAGCATGGGGTGGCCCGATTCGAAGGGGTCACGTCGAGAGCCATGGCGGGCACCACTCGTGACTACCTGATCCTGCAGTACCGGGGGAACGACCGGCTCTACCTTCCGGTGGACCAGATAGAGGCCATCACGGCGTACAGCGGCGGCGAGACCCCCACCCTTTCGAAGATGGGCGGGTCCGACTGGCAGCGCACGAGGGCCAGGGCGAGCGCGGCGGCGAGCGAGGTGGCCGAGGAATTGGTCAAGCTCTATCGACTGCGGCTGGAGGTGGAGGGATTCGCCTTCAGTCCGGACACGCCGTGGCAGACCGAGATGGAGTCGTCGTTCGGCTTCGTCGAGACCGAGGATCAGCTCAAGGCCATCGCCGACGTGAAGGCGGACATGGAACGACCTCGGCCGATGGACCGGCTGATCTGCGGCGACGTGGGATTCGGCAAGACCGAGGTTGGGGTGCGCGCCGTGTTCAAGGCCGTCCAGGACGGGAAACAGGCCGCCGTGCTGGCACCGACCACGTTGTTGGCCAGCCAGCACGCGCAGACGTTCGCCGACCGCTACGCGCCCTATCCGGTGCGCGTGGAGCTCCTCAGTCGCTTCCTGTCGCCGCCCCAACAGCGCAAGGTGATCCAGGGCCTGGCCGACGGCAGCGTCGACGTGGTGATCGGGACGCATCGACTCCTCGGCCAGGACGTGACCTTCAAGCAGCTCGGCGTCCTGGTCGTCGACGAGGAACAGCGATTCGGGGTGACCCACAAGGAAGCGGTCAAGCGGCTCTCCGTCGGGGTCGACGTCTTGACCTTGACCGCCAGCCCCATCCCGCGGACCTTGGAGATGGCCCTGACCGGGATCCGCGATTTGTCCATGGTCAACACCCCGCCGGCCGACCGCCGCCCCATCCTCACCTATGTCGGCGAACATGACCCGGCCGCGGTGAGCGAGGCCCTCCGGCGAGAGCTCCTGCGCGAGGGCCAGGCGTTCTATGTGCACAACCGGGTGGCCGACATCGATGCGGTGGCTCGCCAGGTGCGCGACCTGGTCCCCGAAGCGCGCGTCGCCGTGGCGCACGGACAGATGGACGAGGGCAGCCTGGAGCAGGTGGTGCTCGACTTCTGGGGTCGTCACTACGACGTGTTGGTCTGCACGACGATCATCGAGTCGGGCATCGACATGCCGTCGGTCAACACACTGGTGGTCGACCGGGCCGATCTTCTCGGCCTGGGGCAGTTGCATCAAATCCGTGGCCGGGTCGGTCGAGGCGCCCAGCGGGCTTACGCCTACCTGTTCCATCCGGCCGACCGGGTGCTGTCGGAGACGGCGTATGAACGCCTGCGGACCATCGGCGAGCACACCGAACTCGGGTCGGGCTTCAAGATCGCCATGCGCGACCTGGAGATCCGAGGAGCCGGCAACCTCCTCGGGTCCGACCAGTCCGGGCACATCGCGGCGGTGGGGTACGACCTGTACGTGCAGCTGGTGGCCGAGGCGGTCGCCGAAGCCCGCGGGGAAGCCCGGCCGGCCCCGCCCACGGTGGCGCTCGACGTGCCGGGCGACGCCCACCTGCCCAAGGATTACGTCACGGCCGAAGACGCCCGGCTGGAGGCCTACCGACGCCTGGGGTCCGTGACTTCGGACGCCGACGTCGACGACATCGGGGCGGAATGGGTGGATCGCTACGGGCCACTCCCCGCCGCCGCGCTGGGATTGTTGGCCTTGGCCCGACTGCGGACGGCCGCCATGCGCCGCGGCGTCCGGGAGATCACCCAGAGTTCGGTGCGAGCGGTCGGCTCGCGCCAACCGATGGCCCGGATCACGCCGGTGCACTTGCCGGCCAGCGCCCAGGTCCGCCTGCGACGGCTCGCTCCCGGTGCCGCCTACAAGGAAGAACTGGCGCAGCTGCTCGTCCCCCTCGGGACCGCCGAACTGGCGGCGGACAGGCTGCGCCAACTGCTCGAGGACCTCGTCCCACCCGCCGACCCCGAATCGGTCGGGGACACCTTGTAGCATGCGGCGCTCGTGAAGCGATTCATTGTTGTTCTCGTCCTTCTCGCCGGCGGACTGGCCGCGGCGGCCCTCACCATCCCCACCAATGCGGCCACGGTGAACGGATCGGCCATCAGCCAGAACCTGCTGAACGCCGATATCACGGCCATCGCCAACAGCCGGGACTACCAGTGCTACTTGAATGCGCAGGCGTATGTGGAGAGCCAGGGTCAGCAGCTGCTCGCGCCGGTGGACGGGGTCGGCCAGACGCCCGGGAGCGGGATGCATCCCACTGCGACGACCGCCTTCGTGGCTCCCTACGTCGATACCGAGATCAGCCATGTGATGGTGGCCAACCTGGCGGCGCAACGAGGCCTGCAGCCGACGGCCAAAGAGGTCGATGCCGCTCGCTCCGAGCTGTCGACCCAGATCTCCCAGACGATGTCGGAGGTGTCCCAGGTGCCCAACGCCAGCGTCACCTGCGCGCCGGCCCCCACCCTGACCGGCCCGGTGGTCCTGGCCACCATGCCGGCGTCGTTCGTGACACGGACGGCCACCTTCGACGCCACCGCCGGACTCTTGGAGGGCCACTTGTCGGGGGCCGACACCACGGCCGGCTTGATGAAGTACTTCAACGCCAACCGGTCCATCTTCGACACCGCGTGTTTCACCGTGGCCCAGTACACGACCCAGGCTGACGCCACCAGTGCATTGACGAAGGTGTCGTCCGGCACGCCGTTCGCGCAAGTGGCGGCGGCCGCCGGCACCGGGAGCGGTCCTCAGGGGTGCGACATCTTGTACGGAATCGCGTCGCAGCTCCCGGCGGGGACCAACCTGCAGACACTGGCCGACAATCAGGTCTCGGCGCCGATCTCCATCAACGGGAGCTACCTCCTGCTGGAGATCACCTCGCGCACGCCGACCTCGTTCGCCAAAGCCACCTCATCGGTCCATCTGGCGCTGGAACGACTGGGCGCGACCGACGCGGTGAAACTGCTCCAGGCGACGGAGAAGCGGGCCGCCGTTTCCGTCAATCCTCGCTACGGTACGTGGAATCCCACCGTGGCCCAGGTCGTGGTGCCCACGACTCCGGCGGTCGGCGATGTGTTGAATCCGGCGGTCAACGACCCCGGGGCGGCATCCGCCACCGCCACGCCGAGCGGGAGTGCGGCGCCGACCACAGGAAAGTCCGGATAAATCGTGAATGGGGCAGGCCTGCGGCCCCACGTCACCGTGGTGGGCCTTGGCCCGGCCGGCACCTCCTATCTGAGCAACGTGGTCGTCGACCTCATGGCCGCGGCCGAACGGGTCCTGGTGCGCACCCTGCGCCACCCCGCCGCGGCGGGCCTGGTCGGTGTCGAATCGCTCGACCACCACTACGAGGAGGCAGAGACCTTCGAAGAGGTCTACCGGGCCATGGTGGAGGAGCTCGTCACCGTGGCCCGCCAGCACGCGCCGGTGCCCATCGTGTACGCCGTCCCGGGCTCGCCGCTGATAGCCGAGCGAACGGTGGAGCTCCTGCGCGACGACCCCAGGGTGGAGGTCTCCATCGTCCCCGGACTCTCGTTTCTGGACCTGGCGTGGGAGCGACTCGGCCTGGACCCGCTCAGCGAGGGAGTGCGTCTGGTCGATGCCGAGCGCTTCGCGCTGCAGGCCGACGGCCGCGCCGGGCCATGTCTAGTGGCCCAGTGCTGGTCACGGTCGCTCCTCTCGGAGATCAAGCTGTCGGCCGGAGAGCAAGAGGATCGTGTGCCCCCCGAGGTGGTGCTCCTGCACCACCTCGGACTCGACGACGAGCAGATCGTCCCGGTCGGTTGGTGGGACATGGACCGCACCATCGCCCCCGACCACCTCACCTCGCTCTTCATTCCCCGCCACGGGAGTGCGCGGGGGATGGACGAGATGGCCCGGCTGGAAGAGCTGGTGCGCACCCTTCGGGCCCAGTGCCCGTGGGACCGGGCGCAAACGCATTCGACCCTGAGGCCGCACCTTCTCGAGGAGTCCTACGAAGTCCTCGATGCCCTGGGCGAAGTGGAAGATCCAGGGGACTCGGATGGCTCGGCCTTCGCCCATCTGGAAGAAGAACTGGGGGACCTGCTCTTCCAGATCGTGTTCCATGCCCGGTTGGCTGAGGAAGAGGGCCGCTTCGCCTTGGCCGATGTGGCCCGGGGCGTGCACGACAAGTTGGTGCATCGCCATCCCCACGTGTTCGGGGACGTCGATGCGGGCACGGCCGAGGAGGTGGTGTCCAATTGGGAGGAGATCAAGCAACGCGAGAAAGGGCGCTCCAGCGTGACCGACGGGATCCCGAACGCTCTCCCGGCCCTCTTGCTCTCCACCAAGCTGCAGCGCAAGGCGTTGGCCGTGAACCTCCAGGTACTCGCTCCCGGTGAGGGCCCGGCGGGCCTGGCCCAACTGATCGCGGCGCTGGCCGACGACCTCCCCGTCGTCGAAGCCGACGCTCCCCTGACCGCGGCCACCGCGGCTACGGCGGACATCGAGGGACTGGTGGGTGATCTCCTCTTCGCACTGGCCGATCTGTCCCGGCGCCTGGGGATCGATCCCGAGCAGGCGTTGCGCTCGCGTGCACTGGCCTTCCGGGACCACATCGTGGCGCTGGAGGGCCGGTCGGCGAGGACTCGCTGACTGGCTTCAGTCGCCGGCCCTTCGCTGCATCCTGGTCCGGTGACGGGCGTCGGCCCACTGAAGCGACCGTTCGAAGCCCGGGACCGACGTGGCAATGTCGTACGCCTTGTCGATCAGCCGGTAGCGGCCTCGCTGCGTGAAGACCGTGAGCTCGGCCTCCAGGTCCTCCACGCGGGCCTGCCGGTCCGCGGTCTGTGCCTGCAGCTCCGCCACCCGTGACTGCAGCGCCGCCGCTTCGTGGTGCAACCGGTGGATTTCCTCCTCATGCTCGGCCCGGGTGGTCTCGAGTTCGCTCGCGGTCGCCGCCCGGGCCGCCACGTCGTCCTCCAGCGCGGCGGCATACGCCATGAGGATCTCAATGTGTCGGCGGAGGTAGTCCTCGTCGGTGTCCCCAACCAGTTCTCGGGGATCGTCGATGAGCGGGAGGGGCCCGGGGAGCGGGAGGGGCCGGTTCGCTCCCAACTTCGCCGCTCGGGCCACGGCCTCGGGGCTGTCCTGCTCCGGGGGCTCAAAGAGGGACAACGCCGGAGACCAACGGGCAGCGAAGCGGCGCTTGTTGCGTTCGGCCAGAAAGGTTCGGTAGGTCTGGCTGGTGCTTGAACCATCGCGGTGGACCACCGTCGACCGGGGTTCATAGAGGATGGTCTGGCCACCCGCTTGGATCTTCATGCAGAGATCCACGTCTTCGAAGTAGGCGGGAAAGTATCCCGGATCGATCCCGCCCGACGAATCCCAGGTGGCTCGTTTGATCAGGAGGGAGGCCGCGCTGCAATAGTCCACTCGACGGAGACCGAGATCCCTGGGGCCGTCTTCCGCACGACCGTAGCCAATGAGGGTGGTGGCGCCGTCGGCCCAGATCACGGCGCCTTCTTCTTGCAGGTCGCCGTTCTCGAGTCGGATCCGGCTTCCGACGGCGCCGGCCTCCTCGTGTTGGTCGGCCGCGGCGACGAGCGACTCCAGCCAGCCGTCGAGGACAATGGCGTCGTCGTTGAGCAGGACGAGCAGATCGCCCCGGGCCGCTGCGCACCCTCGATTGCAGGCCCCGCCGAATCCCCGGTTGACCGATGAGGTCAGCAGCTCGATCCCGTCCACGTCGCGTCCTACCGCTCCGAGCAACGAGGGAGTCGGTTCATTCAGCGACACGATCACCTCGTAGGGGACCGAGCGGATCCGGGCCTCCAGCGACCTCAGGCAATCGATGAGGTAGGGAGCCGACCGCCATCCGGTGACGATGATCGACGCCCTCGGCGTGTCCACCGGTCGGAAGCCGATGGTCTCCGTGGCGACTCCCTGATCTCGCCTGTTGCCCTGCGGTGAAGACACGTCGCTCGCTTCCCGGTGGTCGTGAGACGCAGGCGATGCCGCAGCATGCCGCGCACCGAGATTACCGTACGCCGGAATTGGTCAATTGACCCCGGCGGAGGGACCGACGAGCCGGACGGAATGGTGCTCGTCCGCCGGGTCCCACCAGCCGTGGCGCCATCGCTGTGGCCTCCGCAAACTTGAGGGGTGTACCCACTAGTCTTGATCTCCGGTGTCCCACCAGGGCGGATATCGAGGGAGTGACGTTGTGAGCGCCATTGAGCACGTGATTGGGCGAGAGGTCCTCGATTCCCGCGGCAA
>DASZJQ010000142.1:0-5702 GCA_035947875.1 Acidimicrobiales bacterium | reverse complement strand
CCGGATTGCCGTCTCGGTCGAAGGTGACGGTGTAGGTCTCGATCCGTACGGCGCCCGTCGCATCGGAGTCGACTCGGCACTGGGGCAGCGCATCAACTTCGTCTTGCACGCTGCGCCAGGCAAAGCCGCGCGTTGGTGGGCGGCTGGCGTAGAGCCCCACCGAGTGCTTGGTGGCGTACCAGCCCAGGCCCGTGGCCATTCCGACCGTGCCCAGGCCCGTGCCCCCGCCCCCGCCCGGATCGGCGCGCAGCGCCCCGACCACCTGGGCGATGCCGTGGGAGGTGTAGTTGTTGCCGGGACCGCCCCCGAAGGTCAGCCCGCCGGTCAAGGTCAAGGGCCGGGCCGGGTCGTCGATCGGGAGCCCGAGTTCGCGGGCCGCCATCTGCACCGCGGCAGGGAAGCAGGAGTACAGGTCGATCGGGCCGACATCGTCGATCCCCACGCCGCCCATGTCGAGCACCGCCTGCCCGGCGAGGCGGATGGCGGGGGAGCGGTGGAGCTCGGGCCGGTGCGAGATGAACCAGTGATCATTGGCGTCGGCCCCCGAGACGGGGAAGACCCAGCGGTCCTCGGCCACGCCGGCCGAGCGCGCCGCCTCGACCGAGCACACGATGTAGGCCGCCCCCTGGTCAACCTGCATGTTGGCGGTGGCCAGCTTGGGGTAGGGGAACGAGATCATGCGGTTGCCGGCCGACGGGGTGATGATCTCGTCGGCCGTTCGGGCGTGGCGGATCCAGGCGTGGGGATTGGCCGCGGCCACCTCGGAGAAACGCGCCCAGAGTGCCCCGATGCGGGCCGCGTGGTCGGCCAGCGTCCACCCGTGGGCACCCCGCAGGGCGTTCTCGAAGAGCGGGTAGGCATGGATGGGCAGGATCACCCCCCGGGACATCTCGAGGTCGGTGGCCCCGGGCCGCTCGACCCCGAAGACGGTCGGTGGCGGCGTGGTCTCGGAGGGCTGGCTGACCCAGTGGAGGGACGCCTTGGCCGGGTGACGGCGGGACAGGGTGCGGGTGTACATGGCCTCGGCGCCGGTCACCAGGACCACGTCGAGATCGCCCCGGCCGATGGCCAGGCAGGCGTCGTGCATCATCGCCTGCGGAGTGTTCCCACCAATGGCCGACACCATCAATTGGCCCGGCTCCGTCCCGAGCCGATCGGCCACCAGCCGGGCGGGATTGATGGAGCGCCACCCCAGCGGCACCACGATCCGGACGCTCTGCGCCCGGCGGATCAGGGCGGCGCCGGCCCTCGTCGCTGCCCCCTCCACCACGCCGTCACAATCCTCGGCCGCGGCCCGCAGGGCCTGAACCATCAGGTCGAGGGGCTCGGGCCGGTCGGCCGGCTCGCCGTCGGCATCGGGCGGTACCACCACCTGGCCCACGCCGACGACGACCGGTGTACGGGGGTTGAGGGCCATGGACGCGGAGCGTACCGGTTCACGCCCGAAGGGGGCCCGGGGGCGTCGGTAGACTTGGCCGCAATGCGCGTCGCCGTGGGTTCGGATCATGCGGGTTTCGCCCTGAAGGAGGTGCTCAAGGCCGAGCTGACCGAGCGGGGCCACGAGGTCGACGACCTGGGCACGGCCAACGGCGAGGCATCGGTTGACTACCCCGACTACGGCGCGGCGGTCGGGCGGGCCGTGGTGTCGGGCCGGGCCGAGTTGGGCGTCTGCACCTGCGGGACGGGCATCGGCATCGCCATGGCGGCCAACAAGATCCCCGGTGTCCGGGCGGCCGTCATCCACGACGCCACGACGGCCACGCTGGCCCGCGAGCACAACCACGCCAACGTCATCTGCCTCGCCGGCCGCCTGCTCAGCCGCGCCGTCGCCCTCGATGCGTTGGCCTCCTTCCTCTCCGCCACCGAGCAGCATGGTCGTCACGACGTGCGCATCGCCAAGCTGGCTGACCTCGACCTCGGCCTCGACCCTGGCCTCGAACCTGCTCTCGAACCTGCTCTCGACCTCGAAGGGATCCCATCCTCATGACCTCGCTGGACGCCGCGCTGGCGGCCGACCCCGAAGTGGCCGGACTCATCCATCAGGAGGAGCACCGGCAGCAGAGCACGTTGCAGCTCATCGCCTCGGAGAACTTCACGTCCCCGGCCGTGCTGGCCGCATCGGGATCCGTGCTGACCAACAAGTACGCCGAGGGCTACCCCGGCAAGCGTTACTACGGCGGCAACCAGATCATTGACGAGGTCGAGGAACTGGCCCGCACCAGGGCCACCGCCCTGTTCGGGGCCGACCACGCCAACGTGCAGCCCCACGCCGGCGCCAATGCCAATCTCGCCGCCTACCAGGCGCTGATCCCGCATGGCGCCACCATCCTGGCCATGCGGCTCGATCACGGCGGGCACCTGACCCATGGCTCGCCCGCCTCCATCACCTCGAAGATCTGGCGCTTCGTGGCCTACGGCGTGACGCCGGCCAGCCTCGATCCCGACCGCCCGGGCGAGGTGATCGATTTCGACCAGGTGGCCGATCTGGCCAAGGCCGAGCAGCCCTCACTCATCGTGGCCGGCTCGACCGCCTATGCCCGCATCATCGATCCCCAGCCGTTCCGGGAGATCGCCGACTCGGTGGGCGCCCTCTTCATGTTCGACGCGGCCCATCCGGCCGGGCTCATCGCCGGCGGTGCTCATCCGAGCCCGGTCGGCGTGGCCGACGTGGTGACGCTGACCACCCACAAGACGCTGCGCGGCCCCCGCGGCGGCGCCATCCTGTGTGGGGCCGACCTGGCCAAGAAGATCGACAGCGCCGTCTTTCCCGGCCTCCAGGGTGGACCGCTCGAACACGTCATCGCGGCCAAGGCAGTGGCCTTCGCCGAGGCGGCCCGGCCCGAGTTCCGCACCTACGCCGCCCAGGTGGTGGCCAACGCCGCCACCCTCGGCCGGGCGCTCACGGCCGAGGGCTTCCGCCTGGTCTCGGGCGGCACGGACAACCACATGCTCCTGGTCGACCTGCGCCCCTTCGACGCCGAGCTCACCGGCAAGGTGGCCCAAGAAGTGCTCGACCGGGCCGGGATCACCTGCAACCGCAACACGATCCCCGACGACCCCCGCACGCCCTTCATCACCTCGGGTCTGCGCCTGGGCACGGCGGCCCAGACCACCGCCGGGATGGGTGGCCCGCAGATGGAGACCATCGCCCAGCTGATCGGCCGGACCCTGCGGGGACGCGACGACGAGGCGGCTGTCACCGCCGTCCGGGCCGAGGTTGCCGCCCTCTGCGCTGCCTTTCCCCCCTATCCCGAGCTGCCGAGATAGGCGCCGGTGCCCAACTTCGGCTGGTACCTGCTCGTCCTGGTGGTGGCGGCCGGAGGGACGGCGGCCCTCACCACGCCGGCCCGCAGGATTTCCGTGCGGGTGGGCTACGTGGCCCTGCCGGACGAGCGCAAGGTGCACACCAAGCCCATCCCCTACGGCGGCGGAGCGGCCATGTTCCTGGGGTTCCTGGTGGCCATGCTGGTGGCGGCGACCGTGCCGTCGCTGCGGCCGCTATTCCAGGACTCCTCGGAAGCGCTCGGGGTTGTCCTGGCCGCCGGCGCCATCTTCGCCGTTGGGCTCATCGACGATGTACGGGACATGTCGGCGCCGGCCAAGATGGCCGGCCAGGTCCTGGCGGCCAGCATCTTGTACTTCATGGGCGTGACCATGTACGAGTTCAAGTTGCCCCTGGCCGGGTTCGTGGTGCTGACCCCGGGCATCATCCCCCTGATCACCGCGGCGTGGGTCATCGCCCTGACCAACGCCATCAACTTCATCGACGGCCTCGACGGCCTGGCCGCCGGCGTGGTGGCTATCGGGAGCGGGGCCCTGGCCATCTACGGCGTGCGCCTCATGGGCCTCGGCGTGCTCCCGACGGACAACATCGGCCCCCTGGTGGCCGTGATCGCCTGCGGGATCTGCCTGGGCTTCCTTCCCTTCAACTTCAACCCGGCCCGGGTGTTCATGGGGGACGCAGGGGCCCTCCTCCTGGGCGTCCTCATGGCGGCCTCCACCATGGTGATCGGCGGCCGGGTGCCCACCGCGGTGCCCACCAGCGGCGTGACCTACTTCTTCTTTGCTCCGCTCCTCATTCCCTTCTTCATTCTGGGTGTGCCTCTGGTGGACATGGCGTTCGCCTTCGTTCGGCGCACGGCCCGCGGGATGAGCTTCCACACACCCGACAAGGAGCACATCCATCACCGCCTCCTCCGGTTGGGCCACGGCCCTCGCCGGACGGTCGTGATCCTGTGGGCCTGGACGGCCATTTTGTCCGGCTTCCTCTTGTTTCCCCTGTTCGTGCACCAGGTCAACGCCATCATCCCCCTGGGGGCGGCCGCCCTGGGCGTCGGCCTGTACACCCTGTTCCATCCTGGATTGCGCAAGGGCGTCGTCGATGAGGTTCCCGGTGGCGAGGACGGGAATCTCAGTCCCTCCTCAGGCGTCGAGGATGAGGTCGGTGAGGTGGTCAAACTCACCTAGGGGGCGTTTGGACGGGATCGGGACCGGGGTGCGATGATGGTGGCCGTGTTTTTCGTCCACCTCGCCTCGCCCGACGCCGCGATCGCGGCCCCTCGGGCGTTGGACTCTGGCTCGCCACGCATCGCGTAAAGGAGAGGAATTCGCGTGCGTGGACAAGTCGGCGTCGCTGTGCGCGCCCGGATCGGTGACGGAATCAGAACCTCCACCTGGGCCAACGGGGACGGACGAGCCCAAACCCTCGGGGACGGACGAGCCCAAACCCCTCCCTGGAGCGGTGGCCTTTTTGAACATGGGACTGGCCGCCGCCGTCTGCGTGGGGGCCGGGTTGCTGCTGGGGCTCTGGGCGGACAGCGCTTGGCATACCGCCCCGATCCTGCTCGTGGTGGGGCTCGTGCTGGGTCTGGCCGCCGCCGCGGCCAGCGTGGTCGCTCAGATCCGCAAGTACCTCTAGGAGCGGGACGATGAGCATGATGTCGGGCCTCTCCGATCTCGGTGGAACGGACCTGGCCAAGGTGCTGCGCCGCACCGTGATCTCGGCCGTCATCGTCGGGATCGGCGCCATCATCATCGCCCTGCTGCTCTCACAGCCCTGGGCCGCGCTGGGCATTTTTATCGGCCTCGGCCTGGCCATCCTCAATTTGCGCGTCCTCGATGCGGGCGTGGCCAAGGTGCAGACGAAGGGGGAGACCGATCGCAAGGTCCTGCGCCGCGCCATGGGCACCAAGAGCGTGACCCGGCTGGCCGTCATCACGGCCATCTGCATCGGGCTGCTGTTCCTCAACGGGCCGCTGGGTATCGGGAGCGTGGTCGGGCTGGTCATCTTCCAAATTCTCTTCGTGGTCAACGTCGGCCGCGTGCTCGTGTCATCGGGGCTGCAATGAACCTGATCGCCACGAAGGAGATGATCCTGGCCAGCGGGAACATCACCATCGGCGAGCACCACGGCGTGGTCAAGATCGCCGGCCTGACCGTCGACCTCGACGTGGTCTGGACCACCCTGATCGCCGCCGCCATCGTGCTGCTCTTGGCCTTCCTCATGGTGCGCAAGGTCACCTCGGGCGTGCCCGGCAAGCTGCAGCTCTTCTGGGAGACGCTGGTCGAGCAGGTGGGCGACCTGGCCGACTCGGCCATCGGGCCGCAGGGCCGGCCGTTCGTGGGCCTGGGCGTGGCCGTCTTCTTCTTCATCCTCATCTGCAACTGGCTGGCCTTCGTCCCGAGCGGCGACCCGGGCTTCC
>DASZJQ010000141.1:0-8805 GCA_035947875.1 Acidimicrobiales bacterium | reverse complement strand
AGGGACCGGTGCTCCACACACCCGACCACCACGGCGGTCACGACCAGAGCCGCCAATGCCGGTGCCCACATGCGGGCCAAGAACTGAGAACCGCTCAGGTGAAAGTGGCCGAGGACGATGAGGTTGGTCAGGTTCGAACCGGGCAGGAACAACGACCCGGCATTGGACAAGAGCAAGCAGCCGTAGAGGAGCGGCGCCTCGCCTCCGCCCCTGCTTCGAGCCGCGTAGACGAGCACCGGAGTCAGGAAGGCCACCGAGGTATCGAGATTCAGGACGGCCGTCACGACGCCCACCATGACCCCGGCGCCCACGAAGAGGACGATGCCGTTGGTGGCCGTCCGGGCCAACGTGTGGCCGGCGGCGGCAAAGAGGCCGTCATCGTTGGCCACCATGCCTATGAGAAGCAGGCCCGTGACGAGGACGAACGGTGACCAGTCCTGAGACGCCGCCGCCCTGGCGTCCGATGGGTGCGAGGCGAACGCGACCACCAGCCCGATGACCCCGAGACCGGCCAGCAGCCACCCGAGGCGGCCGGATCCGGAGGGGGGCGCCTCAAAGGGTCCGTCGCCTGGGCCGGGCTGCCCGGCCGTCGTTGGTCGTCCGATCACGATCATCACCATGCCCGAAACCGTGCGAACGACTCAGGATGTGGCTCCACCGCCCGCCTTCATCAGGCACAGGCGAAGGGCGAGCGACGACCTTCTCGGCTCCCTGGTGTCGACGGAACTGGCGCCCGAACGGCCGGTATTCAGCTTCTCCCCCGCCGTCCTACCCCCGGCCCGCCGTTCTGCGAGCAGGAAGGTGCCCGGTGGCCGCCCAGCCGCTCGCTTCCAGGGGAGCCGGACCCGACAACGCGGGAATGGTGACGGTCGGGTTGCCGCAATTGCAATCGACCTGTAACCAATTTCTGCGGGGGCCTTGACGTGAACCCGTTAGTTTGGAACCAGGCGTCAGGACGCCCCATCCTGCGTCATCGTCCCGCCCGGGTCGGTGGGCTCCCAACAGGTCCCCCCTGATACCCACAGACCCGGAGCGGGGCACTAATTAAGCACTCGTCGCCTGGTGCGTGGCTTCAGGTTTAGGCCAATTTTATGTGGGGTCATCGACCCGACGATGTGGAGGCATTCCGTGGGCCAGTTGAGCTCGTGCGCTCAGGCCATCCTCAGGCACTGAACGGCGGTAGCGTCGGTTCCATGACCGTTTGCCTCTTTGAGATCTGCTGTGATGCGCCGGGCTGCCAAGCCGGCATTGGCCACGGCCCCACCCGCCCGGGGATGAAGTTGGAAGCACTCGGCGGTGAGATCAAGAAGCTCCTCGAAGCGCACGCGTGGACGTGGGACAGCCAGGGACTCGAGTTCTGCCCGACGCATTCCGGCTGAGGCGTCGTCATTCAGGCTCCGCCGATGCCGTGGCCGGCCTCCGATACCGTTCGTGGCCGTGGCGAAAGAGACGACTCCAGAGAATCAACGGCTGAACCAACCGACCATTGACCCCTTCGCCAACGTCATCAACGTCCCCGGACGTGGCGGCGAGCCCTACGCGCGTTTCGCCGAGTTGTTCCGCACGCTGCAGGACAAGGTGATCGTCTCGAACCCCCCAGATTCAGTGTGGGACGAAGGCGCAGGCCGGATACAGGCGGCCATTGACCTGCTCGAGCCCTGGGCCGCTCCGGAGCGGGAACGGCCGGCCGGAACTCGGATCGACCTCCCGGGTCGAGGTAATCCCATGCTGATCCCGTTCATCTGGGACGAGATCACCAATGATCATGTCCGTGGCCGCGCCACGTTCCGCCAGTTCCATCTGGGTGGCAACGGCGCCGCACACGGTGGCACGCTGCCCCTGCTCTTTGACGAGGTCCTGGGGCGGGCGGCCAACACGGGCTTTCCCAAGGTGGCCCGAACCGCGTATCTCAAGGTCAATTACCGCGCCATCGCCCCGCTCGATGTGGAGCTCCAGGTGGACGCCACCGTCGACCGGGTCGAGGGCCGCAAGCGCTGGGCCAGCGCTCGCCTGTACGACGACGGGACACTGGTGGCGGACGCCGAAGGCCTCTTTGTCGAGCTTCGGCCGGGACAGCCGTAGCCGCCCGGGTGGCACTTCGAGGCGGCCTGTGAGTCGACCCTTCGCGACCGTTCACCGTCTCCGGCCACCCGGCGCCGGAACTCAGGCCGGCGGAACAGTTCCGAGCTCCTCGGCGACCAACCGCCTGAGCACCTCGTCGACCACCTCCGATGTTGAGGACTCACCGCCCAGGTCGAAGGTTCGAACACCATCGGCGGCAGCACTCAGGGTGGCGCGGCGGATCGCCTGGGCCCCCCGGCCCATGGCGGAATCCCCATCCGCGGCGGGTTGCTCGAGGACGGCGGCGCAGGCCAGCAGCATCGCCATGGGATTGGCTACGTTCTTGCCCGCCAACGACGGGGCCGTGCCGTGCGGCGCTTCCGCCATCGCCACCACCGGTCGCAGCTCGTCGTCGAGGGCCAACAGCACCGACTCTGCCCCGGCGATCGATCCGTAGAGGGCCAGTACGAGATCGGACAGGCAGTCGCCGTCCCGGTTCAAGGCCGGCACCACGAGCCCCTGATGTCCCGCCTCCGTCAGGAGGCCGGCATACGCGGCATCGATGAGGGTAGGTCGGTACATCACGCCCGGATGGCGGGCCGCCGCGGCATCCATCTCTTCCTTCAACATGCCCTCGTACGTGGCCGAGACGGTCCATTTCGGGCCGCCATAGACGCAGGCCTCCTGGGCGGCCGCCGTGCGGAATGAGTACTCGGCGACCTGGCGGCAGATTGAGCGATCGATCTTCTCGCTCCGCCAGGCCAGCTCGTCGGGTCCTCCCGGTGTGCCCGTTCGGTGCTCTTCGGCTCCGTAGGCGTCGCCCACCGCCATCCGCACCACCACGATCGGATGCACCACGGGTGCCAGGGGAGAGACTCCGGGGATGCGTCGACCCGTCCGCACGATCACGGACCCACCGATTCCCTCGCGGAGAATCCGGTTGGGGCTCCCGATGTCGCCAATCTTCTCCGGGGTGATCGTGGCCGCTTTGAGCCCCAACCCCACCTCCCGCATGGCATCGGCCGCGTCCCGCACCACCGCGTTCTTGGTCTCCCGCCGGTTGCCCAGGGAGAGGTCGAATCGAATCAGCTCCAGGTCCACTCCGAGCACGCGGGCGTCGAGGACGCGTAGGGCTTGGTCGAGGAGTTCCTGCCCCGTCTCATCACCCTCACACACCACGAGACGTGGCCGCTCACCGGTGGGCACGGTCATGGCGGACATGGAAAGCATTCTACATTACATAGCTATTTCTATATAGTTTGGATTATGATTATGGCCATGGCCCCGCGCACACGCACGCCACGGAAAACGGAAACCACTCGGAGCTGGATGATCGGTGAAGCCCTGTTCGGGCTGGCCACGGCCGCGGTGAGAAGCGAACCACGCGATATGAGCCTCACCTCGTTGTCGACCATGGCCACGCTGGAGCGATCGGGGCCCCGCCGCATCACCGACCTGGCCGCGGTCGAAGGCGTCGCGCAGCCGTCGATGACCGTGCTGGTGAGCGGGCTGGAGCGATCGGGCCTGGTCGAGCGGCGCGCCGATGCGGCGGACCGACGGGTGACGTTGGTCGCACTCACTGCCCCCGGGTCGGACTACATCAGGGCCCGCCGCCAAGCCGGGGTGGCGGTACTCGTGCACCTGATCGACGACCTCCCCGCCCAACATGGAGACGCGCTCGCCGCAGCGATTCCCGCGCTCACGCATCTCGCCGCCCTCGAGGACGAACGGCGGAACCAGATCACCCAGTCGGCCTGAGGAAGTCCGGGAGGTCCAACCATGAGTGTGATGCCTGAACACGAAGGGCAGGCACAACCACTGGGCGAAGGCTTCGGGGCGCCCGGTTCTCCCGTTGTCGTGGTCGGGATTGACGGTTCTGCGACGTCGTGGGATGCCTTCTGGTGGGCCTGCGGAGAGACACGACGCCTCTCCGGACGGGTCGTCGCCGTTTTCGTCGGTCCCACCTCGGCCCGAGCGGCCGCGAGCACCGCTCCCTTGGGCGCGTCATGCATCGCCCTCGGGGTCATCGAACAGACCGAGAACGAGCAGGCCACACACCTGAGCCAGGAGGCAGGTCGGTATGCCGCGGACCATGCCATCGAGTTCACGTTCGTCCACGCGCACGGTGACTCAGCCCAGGAGCTCCTGCGGGTGGCGGCGGGAGCGCGCGCCGATCTGATCGTCGTCGGGAGATCCGCCAAGGCCCGCCACCACATCGCCGGGTCACTCGGGCGGCGACTGACCAGGAGTCACAAGGCGCCGATCGTCGTCGTGGTGCCGTGATCAGCGACACCAGACCCCGCTCGGCCCCGAGGTTGCCATGACGTGGTCACCCGCGCCTCCTGACGCCTCAAGTGTCTGTCATCCCAGTTGCAATCCACCGGCGAGGGGTCCGGTGGATTCCCCCATCCCCTGTGTGGGAATACAAGTGAGAGCGGGCCACCAACACCCGCGCACAGAGACCGTCACCATCAGAGAAACCGTCACCGTCAGAGAAAGGGAGCCCCATGGATACCGACGTCAGGACCTCAGCACCGACGACCCGATCGACACCGATGGTAGAGACAACGGTCAGCCCGCCCCGGCCGACCACGGTCGGGCCGAACGCAGCCACCACGATGTCACCGTTCCTCGGGGCGTTCTTTGACGACGGGATACCGGTCAGACTCGAGTTCTGGGACGGCAGTGCCGTCGGACCCACGGACGGTCCCGGAACGGTGCTGGTCCGTTCGGCCAATGCCATCAATCGGCTGCTCTGGGCGCCGGGCGAGCTGGGCCTGGCTCGCGCCTACGTCACCGGCGACCTTGACATGGACGGTGACATCTTCGAGGTGCTCCGGGCGTTGCAGACGGCAGCCCCTCCGGATCTGAAGACGGGAGTCCGCGTTGCTTCACCCGTCGTGCAGGCGGCACGCCAGCTGGGAGCTCTCCGACTTCCCCTGGCCAGGCCGGTCGAGGAAGCCTCACCCCGTGGCCGACGCCATTCCAAGAGTCGTGACGCCGCCGTCATCAGCCATCACTACGACATCAGCAATGCGTTCTACCGTCTGGTGCTCGGACCCAGCATGACGTACTCGTGCGCCCGGTTCGTGACCGACGATGCCACCCTGGAGGAGGCCCAGGAGGCGAAGCACGACCTGGTGTGCCGCAAACTTGGACTGAGCGGACGTCCGGCCATGCGCCTGCTCGACGTGGGCTGCGGCTGGGGCTCCATGGCCCTGCACGCGGCGCGCCACTACGACGCCCAGGTCGTCGGGGTGACCTTGAGCAGGCCGCAGGCCGATCTGGCCCGCCAACGCGTCACCGAGGCCGGGCTCGACTCGAAGGTCGAGATCCGGGTCCAGGACTACCGGGACCTCGGCGGCGAGCGCTTCGACGCCATCTCGTCCATCGGCATGTTCGAACACGTGGGAGAGGCCAGGGTGGCCGAGTATTTCTCGACCCTGTACGCGCTCCTGAGCGATGGCGGGAGGCTGCTCAATCACGCCATCTCGAGTGTGGGCGGCTCCCGGATGAGCCGAACCTCGTTCATCGGGCGCTATGTGTTTCCCGACGGCGAACTGATCGACGCCGGCCAGGTCATGCTGGCCATGGAACGGGCCGGCTTTGAAGTCCGGGACGTCGAGTCGCTGCGGGAGCATTACTCCACCACGCTGCACGCCTGGGTCGAGAATTTGGAGAACAACTGGGATGCCGCCGTCAGAGAGGTGGGCGTCCGGCGGGCCCGGGTCTGGTTGCTCTACATGGCCGCCTCGGCCAACGGCTTCGACGACGGCGGCGTGTCGCTGCACCAGGTCCTCGGCGTCAAAGCCAGTCCCGAGGGGAAGAGCTTCATGCCGCCGACGCGGCGATCGTGGGAATGAGGGCTGCCGGGGCGAGCGGTACCTCCCCCTCGCTCTGATCGGCCCGCCGGCCCTCCCGGAGACCATCGCCACCTGGGAGAAGATCCGGCGTGTTTTCTAACTATGACGTTAACGTTATACTTATGTTCATGGCCCTGAGTTCCCCACCCCGCCCCACCGTGAACCGGCCCGGCTCGTGAGCGACACCGCCACCCTCCGGGGCGGACCCGCCGGCACCTTGCCTGGGCAGGCTGACCAGTCTCGATACAAGTGGGTGGCCCTGTTCACGATCACCCTCGGGACCCTGATGGTCTTCATCAATCAGTCCATTGTGCTGATCTCGCTCCCGGACATCTTCCGCGGGATCGGTCTCAACCCCCTGACCCCGGGCAATACGGGCTACCTGCTCTGGATGCTGCTCGGCTTCATGGTCGTCCTGGCCGTCCTTCTGGTCACATTGGGTCGAGTCGGCGACATGTTCGGGCGGGTGCGAGTGTTCAACCTCGGATTCGGCATCTTCACCGCCTTCTCCGTCCTGCTCTCGATCACCTGGCTCTCAGGATCCGCCGGGGCCTGGTGGCTCATCGTCATGCGGGTCGGACAGGGTGTCGGGGGGGCCATGCTGTTCGCCAATTCCTCCGCCATCGTGACCGATGCGTTCCCCACGCATCAACGCGGGCTGGCCCTGGGCATCAACAACGTCGCCGCCATCTCGGGAGGCTTCATCGGTCTCGTCTTGGGCGGCTTACTGGCGCCCGTGGAGTGGCACCTCGTCTTCTTGTTGTCGGTGCCCTTCGGGATATTCGGCACCCTCTGGTCCTACGCCAAACTCGAGGACCGCGGTGTCCGCACCCCGGCCAAGATCGACTGGCTGGGCAATTTCACGTTCGCGGCCGGCCTCATCCTCATCCTCGTCGGCATCACCTATGGCCTACTCCCCTACGGAGGCCACACCATGGGGTGGTCAAGTCCGGCTGTGTTGACCGAGCTCGTCGGCGGCGTCCTGGTGCTCCTTCTCTTCGGCGTGATCGAGACCAAAGTGGCTCAACCGATGTTCCGCCTGACCCTGTTCCGCATCCGCGCCTTCAGCGCCGGCAACGTCGCCAGCTTCCTGGCCTCGCTGAGCCGCGGTGGCCTCATGTTCATGCTCATCATCTGGCTCCAGGGGATCTGGCTCCCCCTGCACGGGTACAGCTTCTCGCAGACACCGCTGTGGGCAGGGATCTACATGATCCCGCTGACGGTCGGATTCCTCTTGGCCGGTCCGGTGAGCGGGATCTTGGCCGACCGCTACGGCGCCCGGCCCTTTGCCACCGGCGGCCTGCTGGTCGTGGCGTTGTCCTTCATCCTCTTGTTGATGCTTCCGGTCGACTTCTCCTATTGGGGCTTCGCCGCCCTGATCTTCCTCAACTCGATCGGCATGGGGATGTTCATCGCGCCGAACCAGGCCGGGATCATGAACAGCCTGCCGGCCAGTCAGCGCGGCGCGGGTGCCGGCATGTCGGGGACGTTCAATTCCTCGGCCCAGGTCCTCTCCATCGGCATCTTCTTCACGCTGATGATCCTGGGCTTGGCCGCCACGCTCCCGTCGGCTCTCTACCACGGCCTGATCGCCCAGGGGGTGGGCCCGGCCACCGCATTGCGGGTGTCCCACCTTCCCCCGGTCGGAAGCCTGTTCGCTTCCTTCTTGGGCTACAACCCCATGCAGACCCTGATTGGACCGGCCGCGCTCTCCCATCTCCCACCGGCCACCGCGCACTACCTGACCAGCCGGTCGTTCTTCCCCCACCTCATTTCCCGACCCTTTGGTCGCGGGCTCACTGAGGCGTTCTCCTTCGCCGCCGGCGCCTGTGCCCTCGGAGCGGTGGCCTCGCTGCTCCGAGGCGGGAAATACCACTACGTTGAGCCGGGTGCAGCTCCGGAGACCGCGCCGGAGCCCGCGGTGGTGAAGGCTCAAGAGGCGATCGCCGAAACCGAACCGCTGTTGGTGGACTGACATGGCCGCACGGACCGTCACCGGCGCTGACCACGATGTCAGCCAACCTGCACCATCGGAAGGCGGGATTCGCATCAGCGATGCCGCATCCACCGCCGGGGTCTCCGCGCGCACGCTGCGCTACTACGAAGAGCTCGGGCTCCTCCGCCCATCGCTGTACACCAGTGGAGGTGAGCGGCGGTACACAGAGGAAGATCTCATCCAACTCAATCGGATACTCGAGCTCCGAGAGGTCCTCGGCATGAATCTCGATGAGATCAAGGAGTTCCTGTCGTTCGAGACCCGACTGGACGAGCTGCGCACCACGTATCGCGCTACCAAGGGATCGACCACCAAGAAGGCCAGGGCGGAGCAGAAGGAGACCTTGCGGGAGGCGCTCGAACTCAACGAAACACTGGCCGAGCAACTGAACGCCAAGCTGGCTCGAATGGATAGCTTTCGAGCGAAGCTGGCCGGGGACGCCCGCAGATGCCGCGATCTCCTGGCCGAGTTGGACTGACCAACGTCGGACTGACCGGCGCTGGACTGACTGGCGGCCGCCCCTCAAGCTGCGACAGCGGTCCGCCGGACGCCCAATCCTGGCCGGGAGTGGGAACTAAGCCGGATGAACCTCTCGGTTGTCCTCTTCTTGGGCGTCGCCGCCCGTCCACGTCGAGGGGGGATCGCTGGCCGGGAACGACTCTTCACTCGCTTCATCAATCGCCTCGTCAGAGGAACTGGGTGAGATTCTCGTCGTCGACAGTCGACTGGGACCCTGAGCCATGGGTCATCTCCTCACGTTCGAGTGCACCACCGACCTTAATCACTCCCGCCTGGTGTGAAACCTGACGTTCCGTTGACGTTCGGGCCGACCGCTGATGAGGTGTGACTCGGCGTTCCGGGGGTACTCGCGTGGCTGGCTTTCAT
>DASZJQ010000140.1:0-3743 GCA_035947875.1 Acidimicrobiales bacterium | reverse complement strand
CCCGCGTCCTTGATCGCCGATTCGAAGGGACCGCGGCACTTCTCGACCAGATCGGCCGTGAGCTCGTTGAACTTGGCCCGCGTCAATTTCAGGTCCAGGTGCTTGGGGCCCTCGCTGGTGGCGGTGATGAAGGGCAGGTTGATCGTTGTCTCCTGCACGCTGGACAGCTCGATCTTGGCCTTCTCGGCCGCTTCCTTGAGCCGCTGCGTGGCCATCTTGTCGGTCGAGAGGTCGACCCCCTCGGTGTTCTTGAACTCGGTGACCAACCAGTCCATGACCTTGTCGTCCCAGTCGTCCCCACCGAGCTTGGTGTTCCCCGAGGTGGACTTCACCTCGAAGACACCGTCACCGATCTCGAGGATCGAGACGTCGAATGTCCCACCACCGAGGTCGAAGACCAGCACCGTGCGGTCGGAGTCCTCCTTGTCGAGGCCGTAGGCCAACGCGGCCGCAGTCGGCTCGTTGATGATGCGCAGGACCTCGAGCCCGGCGATCGTCCCCGCCTCTTGGGTGGCGGTCCGCTGGGCGTCGTCGAAGTAGGCCGGCACGGTGATGACCGCCTGGGTCACGGTGTCGCCCAGGTACGCCTCGGCGTCCCTCTTGAGCTTGCCCAGAATCCGGGCCGAGATCTCCTGGGCCTTGTACTTCTTGCCGTCGATGTCGACGGTCCAGTTGGTGCCCATGTGGCGCTTGACCGAGCGTACGGTCCGGTCGGGGTTGGTGATGGCCTGGCGCTTGGCGACCTCGCCCACCAGGACCTCGCCGGTCTTGGAGAAGCCCACCACGGACGGTGTGGTCCGTCCACCCTCGGCATTCGGGATGACGACGGGCTCGCCCGCCTCCAGCACACTGACCACCGAGTTGGTGGTCCCCAAGTCGATTCCCACGGCCTTAGCCATCTGCAATCCTTCCAGTCGTTTCCGTTTTGACCACTATACCAAACATGAGTGCTATCTTGTCAACTTTTCTGTACGCAACATGCGTGTCGGCGGTAAATACCCAGGTGAAAATGGGTAGGTGACCGCCCGTCACCTGCGCCAATTATACCGGCGGGCCCCGGATCTGCTCCCTTTTCAGGCCCGGATCGGCTCACCCGGCCAGGGGTCGCATACCATCGAGCCGTGCTCGATCTGATCCTCCTGCGCCACGGCCAGTCGACCTGGAACGCAGCGAACCTGTTCACCGGCTGGGTCGACGTGGACCTGACACCGGCCGGCGAAGCCGAAGCCACCGCCGGCGGGGAGCTTCTGGCCGCCGAGCCCGGGCTCGATCTGCGGATCCTGCATACCTCGGTGCTCACCCGGGCCATCCGCACCGCCGAGCTGGCCCTGCACGCGGCCGGCCGCAGCTGGCTCCCGGTCCGCCGGGACTGGCGGCTCAACGAGCGGCACTACGGCGATCTCCAGGGGAAGAACAAGGCCGAGATCCGGGCCCAGTTCGGCGACGAGAAGCTCCAGGCCTGGCGGCGCAGCTACGACACCCCCCCACCCGAGCTCGCCCCTGACAACCCGACCTCGGTGACGAACGACCCCCGCTACCGCGACCTGGCGCCGGGGGACATCCCGACCACCGAGTGCCTAGCCGACGTAGTGCGCCGGGTGCTGCCCTACTGGGAGTCCGCCATCGTGCCCGACCTGCGCACCAGCGCCGAGCAGGGCGGCGCGGTACTGGTGGCCGCTCACGGCAACAGCCTGCGGGCCCTGCGCAAGCACCTGGACGGGATCTCCGACGCCGACATCACCGGGCTCGAGATCCCGACCGGCATCCCGTTCCGCTATCTCCTCAACGAGGACCTGTCGGTGCACTCGGCCACCTTCTTAGGCGACCCCGATGCCGCCGCCGCAGCCGCGGCTGCCGTCGCCCGCCAGGCGGGTTAGCCCGGGGGGGAGGCCAACCGGTCTGGCGAGCGATGACGGCGGCGGGTCGGAGCGCCTCGCCGCGCTCCGACCCGGCCGATCCGCTTACAGGGCGTCGGCCCCGCGTTCTCCGGTGCGCACCCGCACCACGGTCTCGACGGGGATGACCCAGACCTTCCCGTCGCCGATCTTCCCGGTGGCCGCGGTGGTGACGATGGCTTCGACCACTTCTTCGGTCTGACCATCGTCGACCAGTACCTCGATGCGGATCTTCGGCACGAAGTCCACCTCGTACTCCGCCCCGCGGTACACCTCGGTGTGACCCCGCTGGCGCCCGAAGCCCTGCGCCTCGGTGAGGGTCATCCCCTGGACCCCGAGATTCTTCAGGACCTCCTTGACGTCATCGAGTTTGAACGGTTTGAGGACTGCCACGATCAGCTTCATGTTGATCTCCTTTCGACCTATCGGACCTAGGACCGTTCACCGGCTGGCGGCGAGGGATCCGACGATATCGGTGGTTCGCGGTCCGACTCGAGGCCGGCCATGGCGAAGGCGCCCCCGGTCCGGGTGGCGAAGGCCTCCTCCGGGAAGGCTTCCTCGCCGTGGATGGCCAAGTCGCCGACCTCGAGGATGCTGTCCTTGTACCGGACCCCCCGGAGCACCAGCTTGATGATCTGCATCAAGATGAAGGTCACCAGCGCCGACCAGAAGATGACCCACACGGCCGCCCGGAACTGTTCCCAGAGTTGGTGCGCCGAGCCGGTGTACATCAGCCCGTTCACCGAGAACGGCACGCACTTGCCCCCCGATGCCAGATAGGTGGCGTTCGACGTGGCGATCACCTGCCCGGAGGCGGTCAGGTGGCCACACCCGTACTCCACCATGTTCGGATCGCCCCAGATGCCCAGCAGCATGCCGCCCATGAAGCCGGCGATGCCGTGGGTGTAGACGACCCCCAGTGCATCGTCCACCTTCGAGAACGGTCGCACCTTGGACAGGAAGTTCCAGGCGACCCACACGACGGCGCAGCAGGTGGCGCCCACGAAGATGGCGCCCCGGCCGTTGACCCAGCCGGCGCAGGGCGTGATCCCGACCAGGCCGCAGATCATGCCGTTGACACCGCCCAGGAAGGTGGGCTTCCGCTCCTTGGTGAGCCAGGCGTCCAAGGCCATCCACACCACCACGCCGGTGGCCGTGGCGATGTTGGTGTTGATGACGGCGGAGGCGGCGCTGGCCCCGGCGTAGTACGGGTCACCACCGTTGAAGCCGTTCCAGCCGAGCCACAGGATGCCGGCTCCGACGGCAGCCATGACGAGGTTGTTGGGCAAGGCATGTTGTCGGTCCCTCAGGAGCCGGGGCCCGAGAACCCAGGCCGCCACGAACCCGGACACTCCGGCCGACATGTGGATGACGTAGCCACCGGAGAAGTCGAGCGATCCCTCCTGGGCGAAGTAGCCACCGCCCCAGAGCATGAAGGCGTCGACGCCGTAGACGAAGGTCGACCACAGCGGCACCAGCAGGCACCAGGCGCTGAACTTGATCCGGCCCAGCACGCTCCCGAGGAAGAGCAGCGGGGTGATGGCGGCGAAGACGAACTGGAAGTAGGCCAGCGACGCCGTCGGGAAGTGGAAGGGGATGACCGTGTTGGCCGCCGACACGGCTTGCCCTTGTTCACCGGCCGCACTCGTGATGCTGCCCGGTACGCCGACGAAGTTGTCGAAGAAGTGTTTCCACCCCCCCACACCGGTGAGTTGGTTCTGTACTCCGTCCGTGACCCCCGAACCGAGCGAGTTGCCCCCGAACCCCATCTTGTAGGACCAGAGCACCCAGGCGATGAGCACCAGGGAGAACCCGGCGAACATCATGGCCAACACGTTGACGGCCCAC
>DASZJQ010000139.1:0-1721 GCA_035947875.1 Acidimicrobiales bacterium | reverse complement strand
GAAGTCGATCATTGCCTGGACGGCCACCCGCCACGGGGTGTACCGCCGGCGCTACAGCGCCGCGGAGCATGACCCCCAGTGGTCCGGGTTGCATTTCGTGCGCCTGCGCTCGCAGGCCGAAGCGGACGCCTTCCTCGAAAGGGTGGCGTCGACCGTGACGAAGGAGGACTGACCGATGGACCTCGAACTGGCGGGGAAGGCGGTGCTGATCGCTGGCGGTACGGACGGGCTCGGCTTGGCCTTGGCGAAACGGCTGGCCGTCGAGGGGGCGTCGGTGGCGGTCTGCGGCCGGGACGCGGACCGGGTGCGGGCCGCCGAGGCGGCCGTCCGCGCTGCGGGTGGCGACGTCTTGGCCCAGCAGGCCGATGTCACGCGACCCGAGGACCTCGAGGCATTCGTTGACGCCGCGGTGGCGCGCTGGGGCCGCATCGACGGGGTCGTGCACAACGCGGGCCGCGCTTCGGCCGGCCCGATCGAATCCATCGACGACGCGCGGTGGGAATCCGACATCGAGCTCAAGCTGATGGCGGCGGTGCGGCTCACCCGCTTCGCTCTGCCCCGGCTCCGGGAGGCCCGGGGCTCGATTCTGTTCACCCTGGCCATCGCGGCCAAGGCGCCCGGCGGGTCGAGCGAGCCGAGCTCGGTCACCCGCGCCGCAGGCATGGCGCTCATGAAGGCACTTTCGAAGGAACTCGCGCCCGACGGGGTCCGGGCCAACGCCGTGCTCATCGGCCTCATCGAGAGCGGGCAGTGGGTGCGGGCCGCTGAGAGCACGGGGCAATCGGTCGAACAGTTCTACGAGCGCTTCTCCAAGGACGCCGCCATCCCCCTCGGTCGATTCGGGCGCGCCGAAGAGTTCGCCGACCTGGGCTGCTTCCTCCTGTCGCCCCGGGCGGCCTATCTGACCGGGGTCGCCATCAACCTCGACGGCGGGCTCTCCCCGGCCGTCTGACCGTCAGGCGTTGTACCCCTCCGTTGTGGTGCGGTCGCCCGAGCCAGCCTCCTGCAGGTCGATGGCATAGCCGTCGATCATGTCGAGCTGCGTCAGGGCGTCGACGTGAGCCCGGCCGTCCCCACCCCACTTCGCCTTGGCCGCCCGGCGGGCCGAGACCATGTCGTCGGCGACCACGAACACCACCTCGTGGTCCTCGCCCATCCGGCCCGGGGTGAGCTCGCCTCCCAGGAACGCAGCGAAGAGGTGCACGCGGGGCAGCGTAGCGAGTACGAAAGGGTGCCATGAGCTCAGACACGTTCCACGGAAAGACCATCGTCGTCACGGGAGTCACCGGACAGGTCGCTCGACCCCTCGCGCTGGCCCTGGCCCGGGACAACCGTGTGGTGGGCGCCGCTCGGTTCTCCGATACAGCCGCTCGGGCCGAGCTCGAGGCTGCAGGCGTCGAGTGCGTGCCCATCGATCTCGTGGCCGGCGACGTCGGTGGCTTACCGGCCGATGCGGACTACGTGCTCAACTTCGCGGTGGCCAAAACGAATGACTGGGAGAGCGACCTCGCCGCCAACAGCGGAGGTCTGGCCAGTCTGATGGAGCATCACCGCGGCGCCACCGCGTTCTTGCACTGCTCGTCAACAGCTGTCTACAAACCGGCGGGACATCAAGCCCTCGAAGAGTCGGCGCCGCTGGGCGACAACCACGGCGTGTGGTCCTTCTTGCAGACCTACAGCATTTGCAAGATCGCCGCCGAGGGAACAGCGCGCTGGGCAGC
>DASZJQ010000138.1:0-3638 GCA_035947875.1 Acidimicrobiales bacterium | reverse complement strand
AGCGGGCGGGCGCCCATCATCGCCAGGTCGTTCACCGTACCGTGCACCGCGAGGTGGCCGACCGATCCACCGGGGAACCGGAGGGGCTTGACGACATAGGAGTCGGTGCTGAAGGCCAGGCTCTCGCCTGAGGGGAGCGTCACGACCGCGGCATCGGTCTGCGGCGCCGAGGTGTCACCGGCGAAGGCGGGAAGGAACACGGCATCGAGCAAGGCGGCCGAGGCTTTGCCGCCGGCGCCGTGGGCCAAGGTCACGACCTCGTCGAGCAACCGGGGTCGGCGACGGCGAAACGCCTCGATGCGTTCGAAGACTACGGCCTCTCGGCCGGCGGAGCCCGTCTCGTGCGCCGTGCGTGTCACGGCCGCTCTCCTTCGTTCAGTCTGGCCTGCACCAGGGTCCACAACTGCAGGAGCAGGGCGTTCTGGGCCTCCTGGATCCGATGGACGCTCTCGGAGCGTACGACCAGACAGTGGGCGATGGCCGGGCTGGCCGCCATGGCGCCACCCTCGTACCCGCTGAGGCCGATGGTGAGCAGCTCGCGGCGGGAGCACTCTTCCAGTCCACGAAGCACATTGACCGAATCGCCGCTGGTGGAGAACCCGACGGCGATGTCACCGGCCCTGGCGTGGGCGATGATCTGTCGGGAGAACACCAGGTCAAAGCCGACATCGTTGGCCAGCGCGGTCAGCACGGCGCGGTCGTCCACCAGGGACATGGCCGGTAGGGGCCGTCCATGCGGGGGGCGGCGAAAGAGATCGACCGCCCCCTCGGCGTCAGTGGCGCTCCCGCCATTGCCGAATGCGAAGAGCCGCCCACCCAGCCGGAAACGGGCCGCCATCGCGGTGGCGGCAGCTTCCAGCGCCTCACCGCACCGTTGGAGGCTGGCAGTCCGGAGCGCTCGGCTCTCGGTGATCTTGTCCCGCGCCGAACCAACCAGGTCGACCAGGAGGCTTGCGCTGTTCCGTTCCTCTGATTCGATGAACGGGTAGAGGAAGCCGGTCGGCTCACCGCTCATGGTCGCTGGTCCGACAATGTGGTCAGGGCGACGCCGGCGTGGACCAACAGGAGATCACCCGGAGCCACCGGTTCGACCAGAGTGGCGTCGATGGTCTCGGTGGCACCCTTAACCACGACGTCGACCAGGCCGCCGCCGTGGACCGCACGGACTTCAGCCACCAGGCCTTCGTCCGAACACGTGACACAGACCTCATCGGTGCACCCCGGTTCGGTCACGAGGAGGCCGGGGTGTTCGAACACCACATGGGTGAGCTCCCACAGGAGATGGTAGAGCAGCACCATGTCGCCCGAGCGCGAAGCCAGGGCCGGATCGTCGCCGTCCAGCCAGACCACGTGCTCGGCCCGTCCCCTCGAGGGCCGGTGTCCCGAACCCAGCCAGAGCCGGGTCATCCCCCAGGCCTCGGCCCGGGCCATGACGTCACCCGTGGCCGGATCGTCGGCCGAGCTCACCGCGAGCAGGACGTCCCCCGGTCGAGCCAGCAGCCGAACGGCGTTGACCACGTCGACCCCTCCGACGCTGACGGCCGGGAGGGCCTTCTTGCCGACGATGACCGGGTGGACGAACTCGACGGCCACGTGGCGACCATGAGCCGGCCACTCCGGAGACACGCACCACATGGTGGCGCCGACGGCGAATCGACGGGCCAGGGTCAGGGCGGCCGCCGCCAGATCCTCGGCCGGTCCGCGTACCACCGCGCGTGGGGGCGAGTCCATCACGGCCATCATGCACCCGCCCAAGCGTGGTCCGCTCCGCCGCCGACGGCGGCCTGCCCGAGTGCCAACCCACCGTCGTTGGGGGGGACCACCCGATGGGTGAGCACCGACAGGCCGCGGGCTCTCAACGCAGTCCGGGCCAGGCGCAGAAGAAGGACGTTCTGGAAGACGCCGCCGCTCAGCGCTACCCGGGCGATCCCGGTCTCCTCGTGCAGCACCTCGGCCTGCTCGGCGATGAGGTGGGCCACGGCCACATGGAATCCCGCCGCCATGGGGCCGGTGGGGCAGCGATGCCGCAGGTCGTCGATCAGGGCGCCCAGCACCGGGGCAGGATCGACGTCTCCACCGCTGGCGTCGAATCGGTAGTCCCGGGCGTCGTCCATATGTGAAGCGGCGATCCACTCGAGTTCGACGGCGGCTTGGGCCTCGTATGTGGCGCGATGGCGCACGCCCAGCAGTGAGCTCACCGCGTCGAAGAGCCGGCCCATGCTCGAGGTCGGGACGCACAAGACGTCGCGCTCGAGTTGGCGCTGCAGCACGGCCAGCTCGTCGGCCGAGGCACACTGCACCGGCGGGAGGTCAGGCGTCCACGCCATGCCGACCGCCCACAGGTGGGCCAGCGCGGCGCGATAGGGGCGACGAACGGCGGCGTCGCCGCCCGGCAGAGGCACATAGCGCAGATGGGTGCGGCGTTCGAACCCGTCGTACCCGGCGATCAGGACCTCTCCACCCCAGATGGCTCCGTCGGAGCCGTAGCCGGTGCCGTCGAAGGCGAAACCGATGACCCGCTCACCCGCCTCCACCGCGTGCTCGGCCATCACCGACGCGATGTGCGCATGGTGGTGCTGGACCAGCTCGACCGGCCGGCCCGAGCGGTCATCGGCCCAGCGTCGGCTCTGGTAGCCGGGGTGGGCGTCGGCGACGACCCCCTGGGCCGCCACCTGGTACATCTCGCCGAATTGCCCGATGGACCGCTCGAAGGCGGCCAACGTCTCGAGGCTGCCCATGTCGCCGACGTGCTGGCTGACCCACGCATGGCGGCCCGAAGCCAGGCAGAAGGTGTTCTTGAGCTCACCACCCGTGGCCAACGTCGGGGTCAACTCGAACGGCATCTGGACCGGGAGGGGCGCGTACCCCCGCGAGCGGCGGATCGGCAGTTCCTCACCATCGGCGATCCGCAGCACGGAGTCATCGCAGGGCACGTGGATGGGTCGGTCATGGATCAACCACGAGTCGGCGATCCGGCCCAGTCGCGCCCGGGCGTCGGCGTCGTCGTAACAGATGGGCTCGTCGGTGAGGTTCCCGCTGGTCATCACCACCATGGTGGGAACCGGCGCGTGCACCCCCGGCACATCGCGGAACAGCAGGTGATGCAGCGGCGTGTAAGGCAAGAGCAGGCCGATATGGGGATTGTGGGGCGCGACCTGCTCATTCAGCGGTGTGCCCGGACGCCGACCCACCAGCACGATCGGACGCTCCGGACCGGTCAGGAGCACGGCCTCGGCCGGATCGAGGTGGGCCAGGGTGCGCGCCACATCCAGGTTGGGCACCATGACGGCCAGGGGCTTGTCCATCCGTTGTTTCCGCCGCCGCAACGCGCCGATGGCCGCCGGTGATGTGGCGTCGCAGGCCAGGTGGTAGCCGCCGAGCCCCTTGATGGCGACGATCTCCCCGCGGTCCAGCGACGCCTGCGTGGCGGCAATGGCCGCGTCGGTGCCCTCGACGGTCCCCCCGGGGTCCTCGAACCAGATCCGTGGGCCGCACTGGGCGCAGGCCAACGGCTGCGCATGGAAGCGGCGGTCGGCCGCATCGTGATACTCGGCGCTGCAGTCGGCGCACAGATCGAACTCGCGCATGGTGGTGTTGGGCCGGTCGTAGGGGAGGCGAAGCGTGATGGTGAATCGGGG
>DASZJQ010000137.1:0-2147 GCA_035947875.1 Acidimicrobiales bacterium | reverse complement strand
GCCAGCCAGTGCGGGTTCTGCACCCCGGGCATCCTGCTCCGCTTGGCCGCGCTCGAGAACGGCGACCGGCCTCCCACCCGCCCGGCCGTCGAGTTGGCCTTGTTGGCCCACCTGTGCCGGTGCACCGGGTGGCAGTCGATTGTCGAGGCCGGCTGCATCGCGCTCGGGCTCACCGAGGCGGCGGCACGTCCGCTCCGCGACCCGTTGCTGGCGACGTGGCGGGCCCAACTGGAGGGACCGGCGTTCCAGAGTTCGGGCCCTGACGTCGTGCTCGGCGGCGGGGGCTTCGCCGACGACACCGCTCCCGCCGATGCGTTGGTACAACTGGGTGCCGCCACGACGACGTTGGCGCCGAGCCTGCGGGCGGCCCGCCAGGGCTCGGAAAAAGTGCAGGGCCGCAACAGCACGGTGCCCCTGACCCACCCGGTCCCGCTGCCCGAGGGCGAGTGGGCGCTGACCCTGCAGACGACCTGGGTGGAGCCGGCCTACGTCGAGCCCGACGCCAGCTGGTGCCGGCCCGGCGCCGCACCGGCCACGCCGTTGGCCAACGGTGGTGCCTTCGGCGGCAAACGCCACAGTCCGGTGGCCGATCGGGCTCGTGCGCTCGCGGCCGATACCGATGCCGCCGTGCGCGTGCTCTGGAGTCGCGAGGACGTGGTGCGCCAGGGGCCCAAGCGTCCCCCCCTGGCGCTCGGACTGCGTCCCGACCGCTCCGGCCGCCTGCGCATCGGTCGCACCGCCGGGTCGGCCGACCTGGCCGCGCTGTGGGACAGGGTGCACGCCGTCGCCCCTCTGGTCGACATCGAGGAGATCGAGATCGTCGGACCGCCGGTCGGCCCGGATCTGCGGGGCGCCGTCTGGTCCGAAGTGTTGGCCGCCCTCACCGCCCTCGACGCCCGTGACAGCGGGCCCGGAACGGCCGACGTGAGCGTGCCCGGCGGTGGGCGGGCCGTCGTCACCATGAGCGGCGACATCGAGGCCGTCCGCGTGGAGGTCCGGGCCGGCGAGGTGCTCTGTCCGGTGACGCTGCGCTCCTACGCGCTGGGAGCGGTGCACCAGGCCCTCGGGCTGGTGTGGAGCGAGGGCATCGCGGTTGACCCCGACGGGGCGCTGCTCGATCTCACCATCCGATCCTTTGGGATCCTGGCCGCTCGCGACATGCCGCCGGTCGAGGTGATCCTGCACCCCGACGACCGGTGGCCGCTCAACGGGTCCGACGCCGTGTTCGCCGCCACGCTCGCCGCGGCGTGGACGGCCGAAGGCTTGCCACCGACCTGGCCCACCCGCCGCGGCCGCCAACGCCAACGCCCACGTACGGGCACGAGCACGGGCACGGGCACGAGCGTCACCATCACCGCCCCGCCACCCGATCCGCCAGAGGAGCACGCATGAGTCCAGCCGTCGGTCCCTACTCGCCCGTTCGCCGTGCCGGCGACTGGGTCATCACGTCCGGTCAGGTCGGCCTGGCCACCGACGCGAGTGGCGCCCCCGCGCTCGCGCCGGGTGGCACCATTCCCGAACTCCACCAGGCCTTGGCCAACGTGGCCGACGTCCTGAGCCAGGAGGGGGCGACGCTGGCCGACGTGGTCAAGACCACGCTGTACCTCATCGACATGGGTGAGTTCGCCGCGGTGAACGACGTGTGGGTCACCTACTTCGCCGACAGCCGGCCGACGCGTTCGGCCGTCGCCGTCGCCGCCCTGCCGATCGGCGCCCGGGTGGAGGTCGAGGCGTGGGCCTATGTGCCGGTGCCGGCACCGGCCCCTGCGCCGGCCCGCTGAGTCAGACCGGGCTGCCATCCTGCTTGGCCGAAGCGGTACCCGACCGACCGGACGGTTTGGATCAGATGGGCGTGCTCCTCACCCAACTTGGCCCGGAGCCGCCGGATGTGCACGTCGACCGTGCGGGCCCCGCCGTAGTACTCGTAGCCCCAGACCCGGCTGAGCAGGGTCTCGCGGGTGAACACCTTGGCCGGGTGGCCGGCCAAAAAGCGCAGTAGTTCGTATTCCATGTAGGTCAGGTCGAGCACGCGCCCGGCCACGGCCGCTTGATACGTCTCGAGATTGAGCACCAGGGAGCCGTACTCGATGATGTCGGGCCGCATGCTCTGCCCGGCCCGCCAGAAGAGATGCTGCAGGCGGGCGACC
>DASZJQ010000136.1:0-6820 GCA_035947875.1 Acidimicrobiales bacterium | reverse complement strand
CCAGGTGACGCCCCGGACGCCGGTCCACAAGGGCGAGGTCATGTTCACCAGTGGTCTCGATGCGTCGGCCTACCCGCCCGGCATCCCGGTGGCCCGGATCGTGGCCTTCCACACCACTCCCGGCGCGGTCCAGGAGACGATTACCGTGGCGCCGGAGGCCGATCTCAGCCGTCCGCTGGCCTACGTGGACGTGGTGCAGTGGGAGCCGACGCCGTGAGCGGGCGGGCCCTCCTCCGCTTGGCCCTGGTCACGTTGGTCCTGCTCGTCATCCAGTCGACGCTCATGCTCTCCATCCGCATCCATGGCGTGCATCCGGACCTGCTCTGGCTGGTACCCATCACGGCGGCCATCCTCGATGGGCCCGAGACGGGCGCCATTGCCGGCTTCTGGTCCGGGTTGGCCTTTGACCTGATCCTGCCCACGCCATTCGGCCTGTCCGCCCTGGTGGGGTGCATCCTGGGCTACGCCGTCGGGTCGGCCACCAAGGCGGTGGACCGGGAGGCCGGCTGGTTGTTGCCGGTGGCCGCGGTCATTGGGAGCGTCGCAGCGGACATGCTGTTCGCCGTGCTCGGTGGAATCTTCGGACAGCGGCAGATGGTGCAGATCGATTTCACCGACCTCGTGGCGGTCGTCGCCGTCTCGAGCGCCCTCCTCGCCCTCCCGGTCAACTGGGCCATGCGATGGGCCCTGTTCCCCGACGGAACTTCCCGATCATTGGTCTCGGCGCACGGCTCCCGCGGCCGACCATGGTGAGGCGCTCGCTCCGCCATCCCATCCGAGGCGATCGGCGCTATCCCAAGCCACCGCGACAACCTCGCCGAGGGACGAAGCGCTCGCGGGAACGACAGCCGCGCATGCGGCCCCGCCGGGGCCCGAGCGTCGCCGGGCTGGTCGGTTCGCCCGAGGAGGAGACCTCCCGTCCCAACCTCCGACTCCGGGTGGTCGGGATCGCCGTGCTCGTGCTCTTCGCCGTCCTCGTGGTGCGCCTGTGGACCCTGCAGGTGATCGACGCCAAGACCTACGCGGCCCAGGTCACCCGCAACCAGGTCCGGGTGGTCGCAGTGTCACCGTCCCGCGGCCAGATCGTGGACCGCAACAACACCGTGCTGGCCGGCGGCCAACCGCAGGAAGAGATCCTCCTCTCGCGGGTCTCGGCCGCGCAGAACCCCTCGGTCGTCGCCAAGGTGGCCGCGTTGATCGGGAAGACACCGACGCAGGTGCAGACGACCGTCAACAACGATCAGTACGGGCCGTATGAGCCCATACCGCTGGCCACGGGGATACCGGCCGCCACGGTGCAGTACCTCCAGGTCCACCAGTCCGACTACCCGGGCGTGTCGGTGGAGCCGGTCACCACGCGTACGTACCCGCAGGGCGGGAACACGGCGGCCCATGTACTGGGCTACCTCGGCGATATCACCAGCACCTTCCTCAACGCGCACAAGAACGCCGGGTACGCCCACGGCAGCCAGGTGGGGATATCGGGCATCGAGGCGCAGTACGAGACCTACCTGCGCGGGGTCAACGGGCGCCAGGCGCTCGAGGTGGACGCGTCGGGCAACGTGGTCGGCACCGTAGCGAGCACCGCCCCGCAGACGGGCGACACGGTGGTGCTGAACATCGACACCGGGCTGCAGCAGGCGGTCGAGGCGGATCTGGCCAATCAGATCACGTCGGACCGGCAGACCCCGGACAAGCTGAACGGCAATATCTATCCGCCGGCCAAGGACGGCGCGGTGATCGTGATGAACCCGCAGAACGGGCAGATCCTCGCCATGGCTTCGAACCCCTCCTACGACCTCAACGAGTGGGTGGGGGGTATCTCTTCGGCCAACTACACCGCGCTCCAAGCCAGTGGGGCGGAGAACAACAACGCCATTCAAGGTCTGTTCATCCCTGGCTCGACCTTCAAGCTGATCACGGCCACGGCCGACCTCCAGGACGGTGTCTACGACCCGAATCAGTACTTCTCCGACACCGGCTCGTACACCGTGCCCGGCTGCACCGGCGGCGCCGGCTCCGGCTGCATCTTCCACGACGACCAGGACAGCGGCGCCGGCAGCGTCAACCTCCCCCAGGCCCTGTCGGTCTCGAGCGACGCCTACTTCTACCAACTGGGCGACCTCTTCTGGCAGGGCCGGGCCAAATACGGCACCGATGCCATCCAGAACGTCGGGAACCAGTACGGCGAGGGGGATATCACCGGGATCGATCTGCCCGACGAGGTGCAGGGCCGCATCGACAGCCTCTCGGTGGAACAGAAGCTGCACGCCCAGGACCCCGCGGGCTTCCCCAACACCCCGAACTGGAACACCGGCGACAACATCGAGATGGCCTTCGGTCAGGGTGGGACCGTCGTCACGCCCATCGAGCAGGCGGTGGCCTACGCCACCTTCGCCAACGGGGGGACCCGCTACCAGCCCCAGGTGGCGTCGGCCATCGTCGATCCGGTCACCGGCAAGGTGGTGAAACAGTTCACGCCGGTGGTCACCGGGCACGTCAGCCTGCCGCCCTCGGTCTACCAGCCCATCTTGCAGGGCCTCGAAGGCGTGATCACCAGCGGGACGGCCAGCGCCGACTTCACGGGCTTCCCCTCCAATTTCGTGCTGGCCGGCAAGACCGGAACGGCGACCACGCCCGGAGCGTCGGGTGCCTCAGGCGAGCCGACCAGCTGGTTCGTGGCCTTCGGGCCCCAGCCCACGCCGACCTATCTCGTGCTGGCCGTCATCGGTCAGGGCGGGTACGGGGCCAATGCGGCGGCGCCGCTGGTCAGAAACGTCTTCAACTACCTGCTGACCAATCCGATCGGGACGGTGAAGCTCCCCACCGGCACCAATCCGCCCAAGCTGAACGCGGCGGCGCCGAATCCGCCGGCCTCCACGCCGACGACGAGCACGACCACGACGGCCCCCACGGCTCCGGCCACCACCACTCCGACCACCGCGGCCACCACGACCACCGGTGCCACCCCGGGGACTCCAGGAGCGACCCCGGGGGCGGGCGGGTAGCGATCCCGTAGGGTTGGGCCCACATGGAAACTCTCTGGCCCCAGATTGAGCGACTGCTGTTGGGCGTGTCCAAGCCCGCTCGCTACATCGGGGGCGAGCAGGGAGCCCAGTACCCCGAGCACGGCCCGGGCCGGGTGGCCTGGCTGCTGCTCTACCCCGACACCTACGAGATCGGGTTGCCCAACCAGGGGCTGCAGATCCTCTACGAGATCCTCAACGAGCGGCCCGACGCGGTGGCCGAGCGCTCCTACGCCCCCTGGGTGGACATGGAAGCCGCCATGCGGGCCGCCGGGGTGCCGCTGTTCAGCGTGGAGCAGCACCTCCCGGCCCGCGCCTTTGACATCATGGCCTTCAACCTCTCGGCCGAGCTCGTCTACACCAATGTCGTGAACCTGATCGACCTGGCCGAGGTGCCCCTGCACGTGAGCGATCGGGGCCCGGAGGATCCGCTGGTGATCGCCGGGGGGCACTGCGCCTTCAATCCCGAGCCCCTGGCCGACTTCGTCGACGCCTTCGTCATGGGTGACGGCGAGGAGGTGGCGGGTGAGATCAACGAGACGGTGGGGGCGTGGCTGGCTCGACCGGCGACCGAACGGATGCGCAGCGAGTTGTGGCTGGCGCTCGCCGCCGTGGACGGTGTCTACGTCCCTGCCCTCTACCGCTCGACGTATGCGGACGGCCGTTTGGTGTCGACCGTGCCGTCCCGGCCCGGCGTGCCGACCGAGGTGTCCAAGCGCACGGTGAGTGACCTGGCCGACTGGCCCTACCCGGCGCACCCGCTGGTGCCGTTGACCGAAGTGGTCCACGACCGCCTCAACGTGGAGGTCTTCCGGGGCTGCACGCGCGGCTGCCGCTTCTGCCAAGCGGGCATGATCACTCGCCCCGTGCGCGAGCGGCCGGCCGAGCAGGTCAAGGAGATGGTGAGCCGGGGGCTGGCCTGGAGCGGCCACGACGAGGTCACCCTCACGTCGCTCTCGACGGCCGATTTCTCGGGCATCGAGGACACCGTGCGCGACATCATTGACGACCCGGTGCACGAAGGGCGGGTCTCGGTCAGCCTGCCCTCGCTCCGGGTCGACGCCTTCACCGTGGCCACGGCGGCGCAGATCCAAAAGGTGCGACGCACCGGCCTGACCTTCGCGCCCGAAGGTGGGACCTGGCGCATGCGCCAGGTGATCAACAAGTTGATCACCGAGGAGGATCTCTACAGCGCGGTCGACGCCGCGTTCAGCCAGGGGTGGCGACGGGTCAAGCTGTATTTCCTCATCGGGCTGCCCACCGAGCGGGACGAGGATGTCATCGGCATCGCCGAACTCGGCGCCCACTGCGTGGAGATCGGCCGGCGGCACCAGAAGTCGGTCACCGTCACCGCGTCGGTGGGGGGATTCGTCCCCAAGCCCCACACGCCCTTCCAGTGGTTCGGCCAGGACACCGCCACCGAGTTGCAGCGCAAGGTCAACCTGCTGCGCGAGCACGCCCGGACGACCAGAGGCCTCACCATCCGCTGGCACGACCCCGCGGCCTCGGCCGCCGAGGGAGCCATGAGCCGGGGCGATCGCCGGATGGGCGCCGTCATCGAGCGGGTGTGGCGAGCGGGGGGCACGTTCCAAGAGTGGTCGGAGCGCTTCGACCTGGCGCTGTGGGAGGACGCCCTGGCCGCCGAGGGCCTGAGCCTGGACGAGGTGGCCCACCGCCATCGCGACCAGCATGAGCCTCTGCCCTGGGATCACATCTCCGCCGGGCTGCACCGGGATTTCCTCTGGACCGACTGGCAGGACGCGCTGGCTGAGGCCGGGGTCGAGGACTGCCGATGGACGCCCTGCTACGACTGCGGGGCCTGCACCGAGTTCGGCCTGGAGCATGTGGTGGCCTCACCCGTCCCGCCGGCCGGGGGGAGTCAGGGCACGGGGCAGGACCTGGCGGCCGGAGGTCGGATCCCGGTGCGGCTGATCTCCTCGGCCGGCACCCGGTGAGGTGAGCACGGCGCAGGTGAGCACGGTGCACGGCACCACGGCGCGTGATCACGACGAGCCGAGCACGGTGAGTCGAGGGGACGAGCCCGAGCCGCGACGGGTCCGCTTCCGGTTCTCCAAGGCCGGGAAGATCCGCTTCACCAGCCACCGCGACGTGGCCCGCATGTGGGAACGGGCGTTGCGGCGGAGCCGATTGCCGGTCGCCCTTTCCCAGGGCTTCAACCCCCACCCCCTCCTGAGCTTCGGCCTGGCCCTCCCGACCGGGTGCGAGTCCCGGGGCGAGTACCTCGATGCCCGGCTGGAGGAGGCCCGCCCGGGTGATGCCCCCCTCTCCGAACTGCCGGCTCTTCTCACGGAATTGCTCCCCGAGGGCATGGCGGTGCAGGCGGTGGCGCCCGTCGGCATGGCGGAGGGTTCGCTGCAACAAGAGGTAGCATCGTGTACTTGGGAGCTGGAGGTGCTCGGAGTGATCGGTGAGGAGTTGGAAGAGCGGATCGAGCGTGCGCTCGCTGCTCCCAGCCTCACGGTCCAACGGGAGCGGAAGGGTCGTCAGACCGAAGACGACATCCGACCAGCCATATTGTCGCTTGCGCTCACGGGCGATGACACCTTTGAGCAGGGGGAACACCAGATGGGCCGCTTTCGGGCCGAGTTGGCTACGCATCCGCGCAGCGTTCGGCCGAGTGACCTTGTTTCAGCGTTCGGCACCGATGTGGTGCTGGCGCGGGCTTGTAGAACGCATCAATGGATCGAGCGCGACGGAGCACGGTTCGAGCCGCTTTCGGTAAGCGGGCTCAGCACCGACCTCGTCGTGGAACACGCCGCAGGGCGTGCCTCATGAACGACGCAAGGAGGGCTTTCCCTCATGTCCGAGTCGGATGTCAGCCAGACCCACGAGGGTCCAGTGCCGGAGGTCCCCGGGGGCGCTAGCTCACCGGCGGTCCCGCGCGACCCAGCCGGGACCCAATCGAGGAGGCCGCGGATCGGGGACACCCGTCCGGCGCCCCCGGTGCCTGCGGCCGCCCCGGCGGCCGTCGTCGCGCCGGTCGCGCCCAGGGCACCCCAGAGGCCCGCAGTCGATCCGGCTCAAGCCGGCGGGGCCACGGCTCCGGTGGACCCGGCCCGAACGGGCACCCCGACCGGTCCCGAGGCCAATGGAGACGGGGACGTCCCGGGCGGTCGACGCAGCCGGAGCCGCCGGCGTTCGGGCCGGGAACGCACCAAGGGCAAGCAGGTCGGGCGCTACCTGGTCTGTGTCCACGTCGCGCCCGGGATGACCCAGATCGCCATGTTGGAAGGCCGCTCGCTGGTCGAGCACTACGTCTCGCGGGCGTCGGACGACACCAACCAGATCGACGGCAACGTCTACCGGGGCCGCGTGCAGAACGTCCTGCCCGGCATGGAGGCGGCCTTCGTCGATATCGGCATCCCCAAGAACGCCGTCCTGTACCGGGGCGACGTGCGCTATGACCGGGACGACATCGAAGGGGGCGGCCCCAAGGGGGCCCAACCCCGGATCGAGGACGTGCTCAAGGCGGGCCAGACCATCTTGTGCCAGGTGACCAAGAACCCGATCGGGGCCAAGGGCGCCCGGCTGACCCAGGAGGTGTCCCTGCCCGGGCGCTTCGCCGTGCTGGTGCCCAACAGCTCCGCCTTCGGCATCTCCAAGCGCCTGGGCGACAACGAGCGCCGCCGCCTGCGCCGCATCATCGACGAGGTGAAGCCAGCCGGGCACGGCCTCATCGTGCGCACGGCGGCCGAAGGGGCCTCGGCCGACGAGCTCCAGCGCGACATCACCACGCTCTTGGAGCAGTGGGACAGCATCGAGGCGGCCTCCAA
>DASZJQ010000135.1:0-7616 GCA_035947875.1 Acidimicrobiales bacterium | reverse complement strand
ACTTCGGGCCCGCGCACCGCCGGCACGATGCAGAACGCACACGAGTTGTCACACCCCATCTGGATGTTCACCCACGCCGCATAGGGCAGCTCACGCACGGCCGCCGGCGCCATGAGATGGTTGGAGATCGTCTCGGGATCGGGCGCATCGAGGATCTCCATCACCTGACCCTCGGTGGTGGCCCGCCGCAACAGGCCCGGCGCGCTGCCCAGGTTGTGGGTCCCGAAGACCACGTCCACCCAACCGACCTTCTCTTGAATCAGCTCCCGGTCCTTCTGGGCCAGGCACCCGCCGACGGCGATCTGCAGGCCCGGCTTGGCGTCCACCAGGGTCTTGAGGCTGCCGAGTGTGCCGTAGAGCTTCTGATCGGCGTTCTCCCGGATGCAGCACGTGTTGAGGACCACCACATCGGCCTGCTCCATGATCTCGGTCGGCTCCAGGCCATCGGCCACCAGCATCCCGGCCAAGCGCTCGGAGTCGTGCTCGTTCATCTGGCACCCGAACGTGCGGATGTAGAAGGACTTGGGCATCCCGGCGAGTCTACGACCCTCCCCTCTGGCCAGAACCCCGGGCCGCCTGCTCCGCACATCGGGCCTTCCTGCCCGGTCTTGCTCCGTCACGCTCTCCCCCACTGTCCTGCTCTCTCCCACCGTCCTGCACTGATGGCACGTGCCGTACCATGTCGCCTCGATGTCCGTGCCGCCGTCTTCTGGAACCGCACCCGACGTCGGGACCGGGACGCGTAAGCCCACACGTCGACTGCACGCGGCCTTCGCGTCCCGCACGCGCATCGTCATCGTGGCCATCGTGGTCGTCGCCCTGGGTGTGGGCGCTACCGCCATCATCGTCGTCCGAAGGCACGACGCCGCAGTCACCGCGGCAAAGCAGTCACTGGTTCAAGCTGACAAGACCCTTGCCAGCCAATTCAACGGCTATACCCAGCGGACCACGGCCTGCGAACGAGTGGCCAATCCCTACGAGTGCATCGAGTCGGCCGACCGGGCATTGGTACCTCACCTCAACAACTACGCGGGCTCACTGGACCACGCGACGAGCGCCGGACTGGCCCAGAAGGTGATCAATGCCGCGCACGCCGATGCGGAGAATGCGGCCAGGGCGTTCCATATGGTAGGCCGTGCCGCGCCTACGAAGGCGGGTTACACCAATGCGGTCGCCGAATCCGACCTCTTCCGCGTCGTCGGCACACTCCAGAACTCGGTGAACGCGGTCATCAGGCAGCTCAACCAAGGATGACCGGCCTCCACCGGCTGCTTCATGCGGGCAACTCCGCCGCGTCGCCATAGACCAACCCATCGCGGTCAGCCTGCAACCGCAGCACGCTGGCCGAGAAGCCGAGTGATGCCAGCGTGCCTTCCACGCGATCACTCACGCCGGCCAGCGCGGTCTGGGTGGTGATACCCAAGAGGGTCGGTCCGGCCCCAGACCAGCACGACGCCAGCGCACCGGCCTCCACCAACGCCGCCAGCAGGGCCGGAGCCTCGGGGAACAGGGTCGTGCGCGCATCTTGATGAAGGCGATCCCCGGTGGCAGCAGAAGTGAGCACAGACGGTTCGGCCAACCCGGCCAGCAGCAGGCCCATGCGCCCGAGGTTGAAGGTGGCGTCGACCCGGGACACCGATTCCGGCAGCACCCGTCGGGCGTCAGAGGTGGCCAACGAGCGATCGGGCACAACGGCGACAAAGGCCAATTCTTCGCTCAACGCGAGCGGGGCAACCACCGCCTTGGACTCGACCATGGTGGCCGCCACCAAGCCCCCGACGACGCTGGCCGCGGCATTTTCGGGGTGGCCGTCATAGGCGGCGGCCACGGCCAGCGGGTCATCGGCCCCGGCCGCGCCGGCGGCCGCGGCGGCCAGGGCGGCCGACGATCCCAATCCCCGCGAAACGGGAATTTGCGAATGCACGGTCACGGCGAAGCGGTCGTGCCCCAGGACGTCGGCCACGACCCGCGCCGCCAGGTGCGACGCGTCGCCGGAATGGTCGGCGCCCTCACCGGTACTGCGGACCGAGAGCGCCGGTGCCGGCACGACCTCGACTTGCACGTAGCGGTCCAAGGCGATGGCGAGCACATCAAATCCCGGCCCGAGGTTCGCCGACGAAGCAGGGGCTCGAGCGCGCACGCCGTTAGAATAAGCGTTGGAAGAGCGTTGCCTTGGGAAGGTCCTGGGCCAGTCGTACGGGAACCACGATGTGCCGGTTCGCCAGGGTGACCACCACCGAGCCGACCCGGGTGCCAGCAGCGTCACCCGCAGTGACGGCATGGGAGCGTACAAGAACGCGGTGGTACGAGAGTCCGGGCCAGGTCAGCACCTCGGTGGTTGGTTGTGCCACCGCATCGACCGAGTGGCCGGCCGCGCTGACCCGGGCGACCGCCGAGCCCGCCGGGACGACGGGCTGCGACCCGAGCGAGGTGTCGACGGCGTCGGCCAACGTGAGCGCCGCCCCTCCGGCCGCCAGCAGGACGTTGGGTTGGTTCACTCCCGTTTGCCCCGTCACCGCGGCCAGGATCAGGACCTTCTGACCGTGCACGACGCGGGCCACGGCCAACACATCACAGCCTCCCGCCTGGCTGGTGAAGCCTGACTTCACACCGACCGTGCCGAGGAAGCCGAGGAGCGGCGTGTACGTCGCCACCGTGCCGGCCACCGGCAGCGTCACCGATGGCATCCGCACAATGGAGGCCAAGGTCGGGTCCTCCATGTCCTTTGCCGCCACGATCAAGATGTCGCTCGCCGTCGACTGCGAGGCGGCGCTGTAGCCGCTGGCGTCGGCGAAGGTGGTGTGCGTCATGCCCAGTTGGGCCGCCGCCTGATTCATCTTGGCCACGAAGGCCGGGAGGGTCCCGGCATCCCAGGTGGCGAGCGCGTCGGCGAAATCGTTGGCCGAATGCACCAGCGTGCCTTCCAGCAACTGCAGCTCGGTCAGGACTTCGCCGACGGTGATCGCGGCATTGGCCTGGTCCTGGGTGGTGTCCGCCTCGTAGTCCGCCACGTCAGCTGGCGTCATGGTGATGTTGGGACCGCTCTGCCCGGCGGCGAGGGGATGATCCCGGAGGATGACATACGCCGTCATCAGTTTCGTCAGGCTGGCGACGGGGACCGGAACCTCATTGCTCGAGCTCTCGGCCACACCGAGTGACGGCACGGAGATGGCCGACTGACCCATGGCGGCCCACGGCAGGGTGACCGGGGGGGACGAGATCGTCACCGTAGGAGCGAGAGTCGACGTCACCGTGGCCGCCGCCGCCGGGACACGAAGGCGGGCGGTGACGAAGCCTCCGGCGGCGGCCAGGATGGCCACGAGGAGGAGGGCCAGCACGATCCGAACCCACGTCCGACGTTTGCGGGGTGAGGTGGCCGCATGGCGGCCCCGACCATTTGATTCGGGTTCAGCTGCAGCTGCGGGTTCAGGTGCAGGTGTTGCCTCGGGAGCAGCCTCAGGCGGGGCGGGCGGGCCGAGCTCGGTGGTCCCCTCGACCTGGTCGAGCTGATTGAGCTGGAATGGCGCCATCATCAGCGGCACCGGATTTGGCGCGGTCAAGGGTCAACGCGCATCGAGCTCATCGATGGTCATCAAGACCGCACGAGCCTTGGAACCCTCGCTCGGGCCAACCACGCCGCGACGTTCGAGCAGATCCATCAGCCGGCCGGCCCGGGCGAAGCCCACCCGGAGCTTTCGCTGGAGCATCGAAGTCGATCCCAGCTGCGAGCGGACGACCAGATCCATGGCCTGGGTGAGCAGTTCATCGTCGTCGTCATCCACGCCCCGGACTCCACCGGATCCCTCTTGCACGTCCTCGATGCCCACGATCGGCTCGGTGACACCGCCTTGGGCCTTCCAGAAGTCCACCACGCCCCGTACTTCCTCTTCGGACACCCATGGGCCCTGCAGGCGGCGAGGGATGTTCGATGAGGCCGTCAGCAGCAACATGTCGCCCTTGCCGATCAGCCGCTCTGCTCCGGGTTGGTCCAAGATGACGCGGCTGTCCGCCAACGATGACACCGAGAAGGCCATGCGACTGGGGACATTGGCCTTGATCACCCCGGTGATCACGTCAACCGACGGACGTTGCGTGGCCAGCACCAGGTGGATCCCGACCGCTCGGGCCATCTGGGCGATGCGGACGACCGAGTCCTCCACGTCTCGGGCCGCCACCATCATGAGGTCGTTGAGCTCATCGACCACGATCAGCACGAAGGGCAGGGCTTCGGGCATCTGCGGGTCGTCGTCGATCTCCGCTTCGGTGTCGATGGCGGGATGACCCTCACCCAGGGCCTCGGTCGCTACCGCCGCCACTTGGCGACGGATTGAGGGGCCACCCACCGGCCCGATCTCACCGGAGGCCAGCCCGGCGTTGTAGCCCGTGATGTCACGCATACCGTATTCAGCCAAGAGGTCGTACCGGCGCTCCATCTCCTTGACCGCCCACGACAGTGCGTTGGCGGCCTTCTTCGGATCGACCACCACCGGGGTGATGAGGTGAGGGAGCCCGTTGTACTGGCCCAATTCGACCCGCTTGGGGTCGATGAGCATGAGCCTCACCTGGTCCGGGGTGCTCCGCATGAGCACCGACGTGATGATGGAGTTGATGCAGGACGACTTCCCGGCGCCGGTGGCACCCGAGATCAGGATGTGGGGCATCTCGGCCAGGTTGGCCATGACGGCGCGACCCGCGATGTCCCGGCCCATGGCCACTTCCAGCGGATGGGTGGCTGCCTTCGCCTCGCCGGAGGCGAGAATGTCACCGAGCGCCACCAGCTGACGCTGTCGATTCGGTACCTCGACCCCGATGGCCGATTTGCCGGGGATGGGGGCCAGAATCCGCACGTCCGGCGAGGCCATGGCGTAGGCAATGTCCCGCGAGAGGCTGGTGACCCGAGCCACCTTCACCCCCGCCCCGAGTTCCAGTTCGAACCGGGTCACCGACGGCCCCACGGTGGATCCCACCAGGCGCGTGGCCACGCCATGCGCCGCCAGGGCGGCCACGAGTGCGTCGCCCGCCAGCTCGACCTGCCGTCGGTCGTGGCGCAGTTGCTTGGTCGGCGGCAGGTAGCTCAACGGCGGCAGCTTCCAGTCGCCGCTCGACCGCGGGGTGACCGTCGCCACCGGAACTGACGGGGGCGCCGGCGTCTGATCGGTCTGACCCGGGTGGCCGTCCGTCGGTTCCTCGGCTGGTTCGGGTTCGCCCAGCGGACCCTCGCCCAGGTCGTCGAACGGCTGAGGCTCGAGGGCCACCTTCGGCGCCGTCGTGTCGGGAACATTTTTGGTCGTGCCGTCTTCGGTCTGGTCGTCCAGCGCGCCCCCCTTCCACCACGAGGCCAGGGTCGATCCCACGGCCCCGGCGGCGATGCGCAGGGCGCGGCCGCACGTGGCCAGGGCGATGCCGGTGGCGATGAGAATGGCCACGATGATCAGAGCGACGAAGACCACGGAGGCGCCGGCCGTTCCGATCCCGGCCGCCAGCGGGTGACCCACCAGGGCGCCCACCCAGCCCCCGGCATCCTTGACGCCGGCCTCCCGGATCCCCGGAGTGCCGTTGGCCAATTCGGCCAGACCGCAGATGCCGATGAGCCCGAGGGCGGACCCCAGCCCGGTGCGGAGCGGATCAGGCCGCTCCCGCTCCACCAGCAGGATCACGCCGGCGCCGGCACAGACGAGCGGGAGGACCGTGCGGGCCCACCCCGTCAACCAGGCCAGATCGCTGTCGATGGTGTGGCCCACCGGACCCAGTGCATGGGCCCAGAGGGCGAGGGCCAGGAGCACACCCAGCGTGATCAGGCCGATGGCCCACAGATCCCCGGCGTGGGCACTCAGGACGGAGGGAGGTGGTGGGGCGGGCTTCTTCTTGGCCCGGGAAGCGGGTTTGCGGGCCGGCGAACGCGGCGCGGGGGTTCTGCGCTTCGTCGTCACCACAGTGGGGACGAGATTACTGCCGCCACGGGCGGTTCCGGGGGACACTCCACCGATTGAATAGCGAACATACGTTCGCTACACTAGCCCCATGACGCTCAGGTGGGCGCTAGCCAGCGCCGAGGAAGACGGCACCTTGTTCGCCGACGAGCGGGCGGCGACCCGCCACGTCGGCCGGGGTGCCTACGCCGGACTCGAGTTCCTCCACGTGAACGCCCGCACGATCATCAATGCCGTTCCTCCACAGAGCCAGATGCCCTTCCGGTACACCGTCAACGCCTATCGGGGCTGCAGCCACGCCTGCACCTACTGCTTCGCCCGGCCGACGCACGAGTACCTCGGCCTCGACATCGGTTCGGACTTCGAGCGGCGGATCGTGGTCAAGATCAACGCGGTCGAACGACTGCGGGCCGAGGTGCGCGCCGCCAAATGGAGCGGGGATCACATCGCCATGGGCACCAACACCGACCCGTATCAACACGCCGAAGGGAAGTACCACCTCACCCGCGGCATTATCGACGTGCTGTCCGAAGCCCGGAATCCCTTCAGCATTCTGACCAAGTCCACTTTGATCCTGCGGGACGCCAAGGCATTGGCCGCCGCGGCCACCCGCACGGATGTGTCCGTGAGTTTCTCGATCGGCACCCTGGACCGGGACGTCTGGAAGTTGACCGAACCGGGGACACCCCCACCGGACAAACGGATCGAAGCGGTGCGCCGCCTGACCGAGGCCGGCGTCTCGTGCGGCGTCCTGGTGGCACCCCTGCTGCCGGGGCTCTCCGACCGGGACGACCAGATCGAGCACGTCGTCGAGGCCTGCGCGCGTGCCGGGGCGGTGTCGATTCACGGGTTGGCGCTGCATCTTCGGGGCCCCATGCGATCGCACTACACGGCGTGGCTCGAGGGCGTCCGCCCGGATCTCGCCGCTCTCTACCGGGAACGGTTCAAGGGCGGGGCCTATCAGCCTCAGAGCGAGAGGGACCGGGTCGCCGACGTCGTACACGACGTGGCCCGCCGATGCGGTGTGACCGGGCGAGACACGTACGAGCGGGCGGCTCCCGTCCACATCACCCCCAGCGCGCAACTCTCGCTGCTCTAATGGCAACGCATCTCGTGGCAACGCTTCTCATCGCAACGCCTCTCGTCGCAAAGCTCTAGCAAAGCCCGATTCGGCCCAGGCGGAGCTGCCGCAACCGCTTAGCGACCTCGTTGAAATCTCACGTGCATATCGTGGCCCGTAGTCAAGCGGGGAATCAGCGGGCAAATGAACGAAGGCGAATACACAGGGCCACTGAAGTTGGTAGCTCCGACCGCAGGCGCGGGTCGCCGTTGGCGAAATGCCCCCCCGTTCATGCGCGGGTTGTGCGGCCTGACGGCTGTCCTCATGCTCTGTGGCGTTGTCGGGGGTCTGGCCCCCTCGGCGCAAGCGTCTTCCTCCGTGTCTTATCTCAGTGCAACGATCGGTTGGACGCCACAAATCCCAGCGGGTGAGAAGTTCGTCATTACCGACGTTGGGGGTAACTGCGATACTGACAAGTATCTGCCCGGGCCTTTTACTATTCCCTACGCGCGTGAGACCAAGGTTGCCCTCTTCAGATCCAAAGATGATGGCGTTTGCTTCTTCGAAGGCACCAACGCGCAGTTCAAGATCACGGTGACGAACCCGAATGGCGCCAAAGGCTCGGT